>NZ_JASCAI010000016.1:0-234162 GCF_029967875.1 Acinetobacter sp. V89_4 | reverse complement strand
AACGCGGGACCAACGGATTAAAAGTCCGCTGCTCTACCAACTGAGCTAACGACCCAAATAGGTTCAAAACAGATAAGTGGTGGGTCGTCCGCGACTCGAACGCGGGACCAACGGATTAAAAGTCCGCTGCTCTACCAACTGAGCTAACGACCCGTATCGTTTTGATGTCGCGTATTTTAGCAAGTTATTCAACTAACACAAGAGGTAAATCAAAAACATTTGCATGATTGCCTATAAAAAGCACGATTTCCTCTTGTTTAGCTAAAAAATGAACTAAAAACGGTATTTATATGCCTGAATGTTGTCAAAAATTTCAGTTGTGACATCACAATAACTGTTTGTACCAGGTAATAAAGCGAGTAAACGTTCAGAAGTTTTGCTTGGATTAAACGAATCTTCCTTCAATTTATTCTTTTGATATTTAAAAGTACCTGTTGTTTCAACTTTAGCTTGCACTCGTAAAAACACGGGTACTGCATAAGCAGGCAAGCATTTTTTAAATATAGTAACCATTTCGGTTAAGTCAGACTCATTTAGCTCAGCGCCATCAGCAAGTGTGATTGCTGCCATACCAGCACGACCATTGGTATTTGGAATTTCTACCCCATAAACCACCGCTTCAGCGATCTTGTCATACTCACAAACCATGTTCTCAACTTCAGTAGTAGATACATTTTCGCCTTTCCAGCGGAAGGTATCGCCTAAGCGGTCAACAAACTGGGCATGACGGAAACCAATATTACGAACAAGGTCACCTGTGTTGAAATATGAGTCACCTTTTTTAAAGACATCTTTCATAATCACAGATTTATTCTTTTCTGGGTCTGTATAGCCGTCAAAAGGCGAGCGACTGGTAATTTTACCCACTAGCAAACCAATTTCACCGGCTTTAACTTTTTTACACCAGCCCTTTTTATCGCGGACGGGTTCATTTTTCTCTTTATCAAACTCAATAATGGCATATGGCGTAGGAGAGAAGCCTACTGTATTGTCAAAGTTAAAAATATTACTAAACCCGACATTGCCTTCACTTGATGCATAAAGCTCAAGAACTTCTTGCACACCAAAACGTTGTTTGAACTTATCCCAGATGTTTGGACGCATGCCATTACCGATCATTTTGGTTACGCGGTGGGCGCGGTCAATTTCTGTAGGAGGGGCATCCATTAAGTAACGACAAAGCTCTCCTACATAGCCAATTGCAGAGGCATTAAATTTCTGAACATCTTTCCAGAAGGCACTGGTTGAATATTTACGTCGAATTGCAAGGGTAGAACTTCCCGCAATCACACCACACCAGCAAACTACGACACCTGTTGCATGGTAAAGCGGTAACGTTACATACATCACATCATCTGGGCCAAGGTTTAAAATGTGCCCATAAGTACCATAGGCAAGTGTCCAGCGACTGTGTTTGAAAATAACAGCCTTTGGTAAGCCTGTTGTGCCTGAAGTATAAATATAAAACAGGCCATCATTTCCATGAACAGATTGCGTAGTTGATGGGTTAAATTTTGGAAATTGATCAATTTCTATTGCAAGATTGGCATAACCTTGAGGTGCAGTTCCTGCATCTTGACGTGTAGCCTGATCTGCAAACCAATGAAAACGGTCTTTAGGAACATTTAGGTCCTGACGAATTTCATCAATGACCGCTCGAACTTCTTCACCTGCAATTACGGCAATTGGTTTTACAAGATTGATACTATGAGCGAGGACCTTACCTACTTGAGAGGTATTCACAAGCGCAATTGTTACCCCAATTTTAGCTAAACCTACAATCGTGGCAATAAGCTCAGAACGGTTCTCAACCATTACGGCAATCACGTCACCTTTCTGTGCGCCAAGAGATAGATAATAGTGAGAAATTTGGTTAGCCCATTCGTTTAAAGCTTCATATGAATAACGTTGATCTTCAAATAATAAAGCAATGCCTTGCGGATTTCGCTTAACAGCTTTTTCAAAAGCTACACCCAATCCCGTTGGTGTATTTGCTGTTCTTAAGTAAGCCTGTTTAAGACCATTCAGGATATGGGGTACTTTGGGGATGAAGCTAGGAAGTCTTGTTGCAACATCACCAAGCGTAATGATATCGGTCTGTGTTGTCTGGCTCATATCAATCCTATTTATTTTTCGATCAATCCAAAAAAGGTTGCGTTGGCAAAAGTACAGTGTTTTTCATGGTTCACCATGCTTTTAAAACTTTTCTTCTAGTGCAATCAACCTAATTGGTTAAAAATAACAAAAAAAACCTAGTCATCGAAATGACTAGGTTTGTTTAAATTAGCTGCAATTGAGCAAATGATTTACTCAGCTACAGGATTTGCTTTCTTTGGTGGACGACCACGAGGGCGACGAGGAGGACGACTTGGTTTGTCCTGATCTGCCTTAGAATCGTCTGATTCAACTTCTGCAGTAGCTTCTGTTGGTGCTACAGCCTGTTCTGCGGCAGCTTTTGCTCTTGCAGATGCTTTAGGCTGTTTAACAACCGGAGCTTCAACTACAGTTGTCGCTGGTGTTTCTTCTGCATTTGTTTCACTTTGAGCTACTTCAGCCACTTGATCAAGCTCAAGCGGTTGTTGTTTTGACTCAACAGGTGCTTGTGTTTCAGCAGCAGGAGCAACAACCGTTTCTTCAACAGCTGGAGCTACAGGTGCAGCTTCTTCTGGTGCAGCGTGTTGTTGTTTAACTTGCTCAAAAGCTTGTTCAGCAGCAAGTTTTGCTAAACGACGACGCTCACGTGGATCATTAGCAACACGTGGTGTTTGCTCTTTTTGTGGCGTCAATGCAAGTACAGGCGCAGGCTCTGCTTCTTGTGATGGCTTGTTGCTTGGAAGCTCTGCATCACGAGTAACAGGCTTTTTGTCTTCAGCATCAGACACGACTTCTGTTGCTAGCGTACTAGCGTATTGTTCAGCAAACTTCTGCAATGCACGATTGAATGTTGGAACTAAACCAAACTGTTCAATCAATACTGTGCAGTCTTCACCATAAACATGACGAATCAAGCTACCAATCGTATATTGCGCCAACGTTGGAATTTGCGATGGGGCAATTGATGGTACCGCAGCTTTAGCACGTTTCGCGTTACGTTGTTCACGACGACGCATACGAGGGTCATTGCTCGCACGTTGAATTTGCGGTTGAGCTTTGCTGTCTGCAGGAGGAGTCGTCGTTTCTTCTGCTTTGGCAGGGACTGCTTCTTCTACAACTGCAACAGGTGCTGGAGCTGGCTCTTGAGCGACTTCAACAACAGGTGCTGTTTCAGTGCGTTCAACAGGTTGCTCTGGAGTCAAAGCAATAATTTCGCTTTGTGCCTGATCAACATTGATTACTAAGGCTGTATTCATGACTTCATGCTTTGGAGCATCAATCAAATCAACCTTAATTTGTTTCTCATCAACAACTACTGGTGCCGCCGGTGCATTTTGATTTTCATTCAATACACTTGGATCGCGGTGGCGATTTGGACGGTTCGGACGTTGTTGATTATTACGGTCACGACGCGGCACGGCATTTTCAGTTTGTTGTCCATCATTTTGATGTTGTTGATGTGACTGATCTGGGTGCTGACGTTTTTGTTGACGTTTTAACTCACGTTGTTCTTGACGTGATAACTGTACAACTTCTTCGTGGACCTGTTGTGGTTGTTGCTGTTGTTGTGGCTCTTGAGCATGGTGATGTTGTTCACGTTGCTCTTTGTGCTTACGTTTTTTGTTGTTTGGACGTTGTTGTACTTTATCGTCTTTTTCAACATTTTCACGAACTTCCTGTTTAGCAGGAGACTGTGAAATGTAAGCATTATTAGATGGAGCTGCAACAGTTTCAGCAACTGACGGTACTGCAACTTGTCCAAACTGGCCACGGCTTACAGCGCCAGTATTGACCATTTGTTCAATTGTCGCAGCAGCATTTTGTGCTGAACGAGATTGATCAATAGTTTTAGCTTGTTTTTGAACAAAAAGGTTCTCTAACCATGCAAGAGGGCTTGCTGCTTTTTGAGTGCTTGGCTGAGCAGCAGAAGGTTGAGCTGCTTGATTTGCTTTCTTTTGACCAGCCGCGTTATTTGCAGCAGGTGCTGCATGAGCATGGCCATGGTCAGCTTCTTCTAAATGCCATTCAGAAGATTCATAACCTAACTCTTTCTCACTTGAGCGAGTTGCTTCAGTACGCTCATAGCTAGATGGTGCAAATCCATCTGGATTGTACTGAATTTCATAGTGAGGTGTTTCTAAGTGCGGGTGAGGTAAAACAGTCACACGAACACCAGAAGTTTGTTCTAAATAAACAAGGCTATGGCGTTTTTCATTGAGTAAGAACGCTGCAATTTCAACAGGAACTTCTACTTGTACTTCACCGTGACGTTCACGAAGCGCAATTTCTTCTACTTTACGCATAATTGAAAGCGAAAGTGAACGTAAGTCACGCACCATACCCGTGCCATGACAGCGTGGGCAAACATATCCAGTTGCTTCTTCAAGTGATGGGCGTAAGCGTTGACGGCTCATTTCCATTAAGCCAAAGCGAGAGAGTTGGCCAAACTGGATTCGTGCACGGTCGCTTTGTGTTGCTTCACGAAGTTTTGCTTCAACCATGCGTTGGTTGCGTTCTTTAGTCATATCGATAAAGTCGATAACAACTAAACCGCCAATGTCACGAAGACGAAGTTGGCGAGCAATTTCTTCTGCTGCTTCTAGGTTTGTATTAAGTGCAGTTTCTTCAACGTCATGTCCACGAGTCGATTTCGCAGAGTTAATGTCGATTGAAACTAAAGCTTCAGTCTGGTCAATTACAATAGAACCACCAGAAGGAAGTTTTACTTCACGCTCGTAAGCAGTTTGAATTTGGCTTTCAATACCAAAATGAGCAAACAACGGCTCGTTTAAAGTATAAGTTTTAAGTTTGTCTAATTGACGTGGCATAACTGCTTTAACAAAGTTATACGCTTCGTTATAAGCTTGTTCGCTATCAATTAAAATTTCTGCAACGTCATCACGTAAGTAATCGCGGATAGCACGAGTAACTACGCCAGCTTCTTGGTGAACAAGCATTGGAGACGGACCAGAACTTGCAGTGCCTTGGATTTGTGCCCAGAGGTCAAGCAAATGCTGTAAATCTAACTGTAATTCTTCTTGAGTACGGCCAATACCTGCGGTACGCACAATAACACTCATGCCGCGAGGTAAATTTAAAGAAGCTAAAATTTCTTTTAACTCTTCACGTACAGAACCTGAAATTTGACGGCTAATACCACCGCCTTTCGGGTTGTTTGGCATAAGAACCAAATAACGTCCTGCTAGTGAGATGAATGTAGAAAGGGCAGCGCCTTTGTTACCACGTTCTTCTTTTTCAACCTGAACAAGTAATTCAGTACCTTCAGTGATGAGTTCACGAATGTTTGAAGTTTGTCGCGGGTCTGCTTGGAAATAACTATTCGCAATTTCGCGCATAGACAAGAAGCCTTGACGGCCTGCGCCATATTCAACAAACACAGCTTCTAAAGAAGGTTCTACGCGGGTTACATGGCCTTTATAGATATTGGATTTTTTCTGTTCTCGGGTACGATTTTCTAAATCAAAATCGTAAAGACGATTACCAGTGATAAGTGCAACGCGGACTTCTTCTGCGTGAGTTGCATTAATCAACATACGTTTCATGGGTGTGACACCTAATAGTGACCCACACAAACATATCGCACAAACTTAAAGGTTCTGAACGAACATCGAACATGACGGATCATTTCCCAGATCTCAAAATATTTGTGGTCTGAGTCATCTGTTACCGGCTACATTTAGCCTTAACTTCGATTCTCGTCTGTGATGTAGGCAATACTGCTTCAACCTTTAAATCGGACTTCCTTAGTGCTTCACTGGCGGGTGAGCGGTACATTGGTTAATGACTTTCACTGTCATTGAGCGCGAAGTGACTTCTTTTTGGAAGTTTGATACGGAATGTTCATCGTATCGGTGCTTTCGGCAGTTCCAATGCATCAACGCTTTAGCCTGAAGACAACATTAAGGAGCGATTTGTCTGATGTGTATCAGTTTACGTTCCATAACCAACTAGAGTTGGTAACATATTTTTTTGAACAAACTGAATTAAACGCAACAGTTTGTCATTTTGCCGATATAATAAGCCTTCGGCGTCGGCATAATTCTTTAGGACCTATCCGAGCTGATGGTGAAAGCATCATTTTGATTGAGGTTTCAATCAGGGAAATTCCCTATTAGATGTTCACTTACGGCGGTATCCGTGCGCTGACTATATCAAACCTTGCAGCATCTGCCTATGGGCTAAGCTTAGATTTCTTGTGAAAAAACTAAGCTAAACGGTCATTTATTAATCAAATTTAGCAAAATTTCAGGTTTAAATATTAGTATGAATTCTACACAGCAATGGCAAAGTGTCACTTGGTTTGAGGTGGATGAACATCAAGCAGGACAGCGAATTGATAATTTCCTGTTCTCGCGTTTAAAAGGTGTACCTAAAAGTCGTATTTATCGTTTGATTCGTGAAAGTCAGGTTCGAGTAAATAAAAAACGTGTTAAAGCTGAGACTAAACTTGAGATTGGTGATCAGATTCGTGTTGCTCCAATTCGTTACGAACAAAAAGACGAAACAGCTGCTCCTGTCAGTGACAGTGTGGCACAAGGTCTATTAAGCCGTGTGGTCTATGAAGATGAAGGTTTGTTAGTTGTAAATAAACCTTCAGGTATTGCTGTCCATGGTGGTAGTGGTATGGCGTATGGTTTGATTGAGGCACTACGTGCAGCGACAGGCAAAAAATATTTAGAACTTATTCATCGTATTGACCGTGATACTTCTGGTCTGGTCATGATTAGTAAAAAACGTAGCACATTAAAACAACTACAAGATATGTTGCGTGAGCACAAAATTCGTAAAACCTATGCAGCGATTGTTAAAGGGCAAGTGAGCTTAGATAAACAGCTGATTGATGCACCTTTATTGAGATATGAGTTGGCAAATGGCGAGCGTCGTGTACGTGTGACTAAAGATGGTAAACCAAGTAAAACCGAATGGGTTGTAGCAGAGCGCTTTAAAAATGCGACTCTGGTTCATGCATCACCTTTATCTGGCCGTACTCATCAGATTCGTGTGCATGGTTTAAGCATTGGACACCCTTTGATTGGTGACGATAAATATGGGCACACGACTGAGTACACTGGCCCTGAAGCACGTCGTCTATGTTTACATGCGATGCGTTTAGAGATTCCAGGTTATCCACCGATTGAAGCACCTTTACCAGAAGACATGGCCCAGTTATTAAAGGCTTTGAGAGTGGCAAAATGAGTCTAAAAACCGAATTAGTTATTTTCGACTGGGATGGGACTTTATATAACTCTGTTGGGCAGATTGTTGCTAGCTTGCAACATGCAGCAGAACAACATGAATTGCCTTTAACAGATGAAGCAGCAAAAAGCATTATTGGTTTAGGCTTGCCTGAAGTTATGCAAACCCTATTTCCAGAAGCACCTGAGTTACATGACTCAATTTTAAAAGCATATGGCGATCACTATATTGCAAACTCTACAAATGATGCATGGTTCGATGGTATTGCTGAGCTACTACATGATTTAAAAGCGCAAGGTTTAAAACTTGCAGTCGCAACAGGTAAAAACCGTCGTGGGCTAGATCGTGTAATCGCAAAAACACAGAGTACTCATCTTTTTGATGTGACTCGAGCAGCCAATGAAACTCGATCGAAACCAGATCCGCTAATGTTGCAAGAAATCTTAACAATCACTGGAGTGAGTGTTGAACGTGCAGTAATGATTGGTGATAGTAGCTATGATCTTGAGATGGCTCAGCGGTTAAACATGCCACGAATTGGTGTGGGCTATGGTGTGCATTCGATCGAAATTCTACAACAGTTTCAGCCTTTAACGATTGCTAAAGATGTACCTGAGCTGCACAACTTTTTAAGAGAGTATGCAAAGTTATCTACGGTAGATGTTGCATAATTTAGAATAATATAAGAAGGGGGATTTATTCCCTCTTATTGTATGTCTAATAACAATAAGAAGAGAAAAATGAGTCGTTCTATTCGTCTATTAAATCTTTTACAACAACTTCGAGAAGCCCGTTATCCAATCACTGCACAAGTTCTCGCTGAACGTATGGGAATTAGTGTCCGAAGTGTCTATCGCGATATCGATAGCTTACGTGAGCAGGGTGTAGCAATTGAGGCATCGGCAGGTATAGGTTTTCAACTTAAAGAAGATATTGTACTGCCACCAATGACACTTAATGAAAATGAAGTCGAAGCTATTTTTCTGGCATTGTATTGGTTAAAGAGTGTGCCAGATCAATCGTTACAATCGGCATCTACATCTGTATTAGCTAAATTGAATTCTGTTTTGCCCGAGCATCGACAATATTTATTACAGCACACGACTTTAAGAGCGTTTAACACGTGGTTGCCTGTAGATGAAAATCGAGTCGAGCAGGTGCGTTTAGCTATTCGGCAGCAAGTTAAAATTTCGCTGCATTATCATGATGAGCAGCAACGAAGTAGTGTCCGAACCTTGTGGCCTTTTGCCTTGGGATATTTTAATGACAAAATTTTATTGGCTGCATGGTGTGAACTCAGGCAGGATTTTAGACATTTTAGACTCGATCGTATTCAACAGCTGAGTTTAAGCCAAGAATTATATCCCTCATTTAAGCAAAAACTATTTGAGCAGTGGTGGGCACAAGAGTCAAAGACTACTGACAAAAACTGACAAAGAGGTTTTGTAGACTAGGTTCCACGATAAACAAGGAGCCATAAAAATGAGCCTTAAACTTTATACTAACAAAGAATCACGTGGTGTTGTGGTCGACTGGCTTTTAGTCGAATTAGGTGTTGAGTGTGAACGTATTGAAGTCGAATACAAGACTGAAATGAAAACACCGGAATATCTAAAAATTAATCCTTTTGGAAAAGTGCCAGTATTGGTAGATGGTGATGTCGTGATTTATGAGCTAGGTGCAATCTGTGCTTATCTTGCTGATAAATTTTTCGATAAAGGTTTAGCTCCTGCATTAGATGATCCTAAACGTGGTTTGTACTATCGCTGGTTATTTTTGATGGCAGGCCCATGGGAAGCTGCTGGTGTTGATAAAGCCCTCGGAATAGATGTATCCCCTGAGCAAAAAATGTTTGTGGGTTATGGTGATTACAACGATGCCTACCAAGCTTTAGTACAAGGGCTTAATGAAGCAAATCCGTATGTGTGTGGCGAACAGTTTACCGTCGCAGATGTAAGCGTGGGAGCAATGCTGTTATGGCAATTGAAAATGGGAGCGATTGAATCTCATCCTGCTATTACGCGTTATGTTGAAACCATCAAGCAACGTGAAGGCTTAAAACAAAGCACGATGGGCTCATTGTTGTAAACCTCTGCTGTTTAGAGTCACCCATTTGGGTGACTTTTTTATTTCCTAAATGCAAGTTTTAGTTGGTAAGAAAACCAGCAGCAACGTTAATACAGATCGCTAAAATGGTGGTATTAAACCCAAAAGACAACACCGCGTGAAATAAGTTTAAAAGACGCATGTGTTTGGTGGTAATCGAAACGTCGGCAGTTTGGGCAGAGGTGCCAATAATATAACTAAAATATAGAAAATCAGGATAAGTGGGTTGTTTTGTTCCCGGAAAATCTAGACCACCATTTTCTTCATTTCTAGATAAAGCCATATAAAAATCATGGGCATAATGTAGTGCAAAAACGGTATGCATAAAAAGCCATGCAGAAACAATAGTGAGTAAAGCTAAAGCCACATGGCCTAACTTTGCAGAATGATCAGAAGGAAGCTGTGAGAGCTGTATTAAAATAGCAACTAGACACATGGTTAAAGCCAATAGAACAATCAGCATAATGACCCATTTGCTTTCATCTTGTTTTTTGGCTTGCTGCTGCATTTGTGAATGATCAGCACTTTTCATGAGCTGCCAAACATGTAGTAAATATATACTAATCGAAGTATTCCAGCTGACTAATAAAATAGTTGACCATTTCCATGAAGTGAACCATGTGAGAATACTCGCTGTGATAAATCCTATAAATAAAGCAATAAAGAAATGAGGGCGGTTTAGTACACTACGTCCAAGATGTTGAAATACTGCAACCATTTTCCTAATCTCCTTTTACTAAATGGTAAATATATTATTTTTTATTAAATGGTGAAAATAATATCCAGTTTTATATAGATTTTATTCCAAGTTTTTAAATTGTATTTAAGAGATATTTGCTTTTACCGAGTAGGTAAAATAGAACAAAAGCGCGGGCTAAACTGTTTATAAAAAGTATAAAATAAATAAAAAATATTATTTACTTATACCTTTTATAAAGGTGCCCTTATTAATCATAGGCTTAAAATAAAATATAGCTTCTCTGATTAGGTGTGAGTTAAGTTTTTATCCAGATGAAATACTTTAGTGAGTTGATCAATAAATTTTTGAACCCCTAAAGACTGTGAATTTCTACGGTAATTTACGAATAAATCCAATGTCGGTAACTCGACATCAAGAGGGCGGACTACTGTATTTTTGATGCCTAAAGGTGCAACGTAAGCAGGTAAAATTGTACAACCTAATCCAGAACCAAGAGAGTTAATATTAAACAACATGCTATCTGCTTTTTGAACAATATTGAGGTCAATATTGTGAGTTTTGGCAAAGTCTAAAATCGTGTTATGTAATGTTTGTGACTGCTCGGCAGCAGGAATAATAAAGTCAACGCCTTGTAACGCATGAACAGGAATTCGTTCATATTGAGTAAGTGGATGATTTTTAGGAAGTAAAAAAATCAAGGGTTCAGTCAAAACAAATTGGCTTTGGATCTCATCACTATCTGTATTTTCTCGAGTAAAGGTAATGTCTAACTCACCTTTTTTTAAGGATTTAAGTTGTTCAGTATTATTTAGATTAGATAGTTCAATGATGAGATCGGGGTGTTGTAATCGCAGATTAGGAAGAACGTAAGGAAAAATTTTCATTTCTGCAATGGGAACAAAACCGATACGGAGCAGTTGCTGTTTAGCCTTAGAAACCTGTCGTGCCAGAGCAACTGCTTTTTCAGCTTGAGCAAGGGTTAGACGAGCATGTTCTAAAAAGACTTCACCTTCTTCGGTTAATTCAACTTTACGTTTAGTGCGATTTAAAAGTCGTACACCAACATCTTCTTCTAAATCTTTAATCTGTTGGCTAAGGGAGGGTTGTGCGGTAAAAAGTTTAAGGGCGGCTTTACTAAAATTTAATTCTTCAGCAACGGTAATGAAATATCGGAGATGGCGTAGTTCCATAAGACTAATCCAAAAAATGTCTTACTATGATTTATGTGAAGTATAAAGCATAAAGGGATATAGCGTGAAGGTACTTTAGGTATTTATAAAATAAATGGAATTTTAATTTTCATTAAACATTTAATATATAAATCTAAGTTCAAGTAATTCATAAAATATATTAATTAGGGGAGTTTAAATACATTATTTTTACTTAATCAAAGAAATATTTAAATGTTTTAAATATTAGTATAGGTGATTCTCATAATATGCAAAAATGAAGAAATATAAAATATAAATTCTTTAAGAATGAGTTGGATTTAAGTGTTACTAAATATTTTGTTCTATAAGCTGGCAAAACGTTTGAAGTTGGAAAAGTAGGGCTCACCAAAGCAAAAACAAGTAACTCACCCACAATTTCACGTGACTAATTATTGTTATGTTATACAAGCACTCTTAATAAGAATGGTAATTATCGACGCATAAACCCAACACATCTATGTATTTTTTATGGCAATCTAATTCAACTTATGTTGGCTGTGACCACAATAAAAGGGATATTTATATGATAAATAAGTGTAAGTGCCATAGCTTAATTTGTTTTAATTGTTAAGATAGAAACCTGAACACATCCATTCTGCCGATGCTAAAACATAGAAAAGCCCATGAAAGACAAGCCGACATTAACATATCAATTGCCGACTCAGTCCTGTTGGACGCATACATGGATAAAACCTCCTTTTTATCATCCCGAGTCAGGGCGTGAATCTGATACACGTTTTTATAACCAACAGCCTAAATCACCGGCTAGAGGCTCAAAAGAGCTATTACGTTGGTTAGTTACACGTGAGTCTTTTACATGGAAAGTTGATATTCAAAATGAATACGATACTCGTGTAAATACGGCTGTGGCCTTGCCTCAAAATCGTCCTCAGGCAGATTTAGATGACTGGCAAGTTTGGTTTGTTGGACATGCAACGGTATTGATTCAGATTGGGCCTTATAACTTTATTACCGATCCCGTATGGTGTGATTATGTAAGCCCTTCACAGGGTCGTGGACCTCGTCGTGTGTGTCCAGCAGGTTTTGCACTAGAACAATTGCCGACGATTCATGGTGTTCTACTCAGCCATAATCATTATGATCATATGGATTTGGCTACCCTTGAGTGGCTACATAAAAAATTCGCAATGCCGATTTACACTGGACTCGGGAATGGCTTTTACCTACCCAAAGAGTTTCATGTGATTGAGATGGATTGGTGGCAAGAAATTCCCTATCACGAACTAAGAATAATCTATACACCTGCACAGCATGGTTCTGGACGTGGCTTACGTGACCAGAATAAAGCACTCTGGGGCGGCTTTTCGGTTGTAGCGAAAACAGGGCATTGTTTCTTTGCTGGTGATACGGGTTATGCGGGGCATTTTAAGCAAATTCATGCTCGTTATGGCGCACCACGTGTTGCTTTGCTTCCGATCGGAGCTTATGAACCTCGCAAGTTAATGAGTTATGTTCATATGAACCCTCAAGATGCTGTACATGCACATTTAGATTTGCAAGCTCATCGTTCTGTTGCGATTCATTATCGAACTTTCCAGTTGACCGACGAAGACCGAGAAGATCCTGAACATGCGCTAGCTCAAGCAATTAAAGCTTCATCGAAACTTGCGAATCCTTTTTATTGCATTCGAGAAGGACATAAATTGACTGTATAAAATTACATCATTTTATATTTAATTAAAAAAGCCAGTTCAATTTGAACTGGCTTTTTTAACTTTGACTTAAATTAAGCTAAGTCAAAACGATCAAGATTCGTGACTTTAGTCCATGCCGCTACAAAGTCTTGAACAAATTTTTCTTTACCATCGGCCTGAGCATAAACTTCTACCAGTGCACGTAAGATTGAGTTTGAACCGAATACTAAATCATTACGCGTTGCAGTAAATTTTACAGTGCCTGTTTTACGGTCTTTGCCTTCAAATACTTCACTTGTTGAATCAACAGGTGCCCATACAGTAGACATGTCGAGTAAGTTCGTGAAGAAGTCTGTGCTGAGTACGCCAACCTGCTGAGTGAATACGCCGTGTTGCGAACCATCCCAGTTAGTGCCTAGAACACGTAAACCACCAACCAATGCAGTTAACTCTGGTGCAGTTAAAGTCAGTTGCTGTGCTTTATCAATTAATAAAGCTTCTGTTGCTGCATTGACACCCTCTTTTTTCCAGTTTCTAAAACCATCGGCAAGGCCGCGGAGCAATTGGAAAGATTCGACATCAGTTTGACTTTGTAATGCATCAACACGACCAGAGGCAAATGGAACGCTAATGTTGAAACCTGCCGCTTGAGCAGCTTGCTCTACACCAACGTTACCTGCTAACACAATGAGATCAGCCAATGACAGTTGAGTTGAGGCTTTGATTTCTTCAATTTTAGTTAAAGTTTCAACAGCTTTTTGGTTTACTTCCCAATCACGTTGCGGTGATAAGGCAATACGTGCGCCGTTTGCTCCGCCACGCTTGTCTCCACCACGGAAAGTTGACGCTGAAGCCCAACCAAGAGAAACCAACTCGCCAGCAGATAGCCCTAGTGCAACAATTTTTGCTTTTGCATCAGCAATGCTGGCAGCCGATGGTGCAGCGCTAGCAGCAGGTAATGGATCTTGCCAAATTAAATCTTCAGCTGGAACTTCAGGACCTAGATAACGTGCTTTTGGTCCCATATCGCGGTGAGTTAATTTGAACCATGCACGGGCAAAAGCATTGGCGAAAGCTTGTGGATCGTTAAGGAAGCGGCGAGAGATTTTTTCAAACTCAGGATCAAAACGTAAGGTCAAATCTGTAGTCAGCATTGTTGGCTTACGTTTAATTGATGGATCGAATGGATCAGGAATGATCGCTTCAGCATCTGCTGCTACCCATTGAATTGCGCCAGCAGGTGAGCGTTCTTGTACCCACTCATATTTGAATAGGTTTTCAAAGAAGTAATTGCTCCATTGTGTTGGCGTTTGTGACCAAATGACTTCTAAGCCAGAAGTGATCGCGTCTTTACCAACGCCTGTACCAAAGCTATTTGACCAGCCAAAGCCCATTTGTTCAATTGGAGCACCTTCAGGATCAGCCTGAACATGGTCAGCAGAGCCAGCACCATGGGTTTTACCTAAGGTATGGCCGCCTGCAATCAATGCAACAATTTCTTCGTCATCCATTGCCATGTTGCCGAAAGTCGCACGAATAAATGGTGCAGCCGATTTTGGATCACCACTGGCTTGCGGACCTTCAGGGTTTACATAAATTAGACCCATTTCGGTTGCAGCGAGATTACTGCCTTCCAATGCTTCAGAGTTTCGATGAGCTAACCATTCTTTTTCATCGCCCCAGTTTACATCGTTGTCTGGTTCCCAAACGTCTTCACGACCCGCACCAAAACCAAAGGTACGGAAGCCAGAAGACTCAAGCGCAATGTTACCGGCAAGAATAAATAAATCTGCCCACGATATTTTTTGACCGTATTTTTGTTTAACTGGCCATAGCAAACGGCGTGCTTTATCTAAGCTCGCATTGTCAGGCCAACTATTTAATGGCGCAAAACGTTGCTGACCGCGACCAGCACCACCACGGCCATCGCCCATACGATATGTGCCGGCAGCATGCCATGCTAAACGAATAAATAAGCCTGTATAATTTCCCCAATCGGCTGGCCACCAATCTTGAGAATCGGTTAATACATTTTTGATATCAGCTTTGAGGGTATAGTAGTCGAGTTTTTTAAACTCTTGACGATAATTAAAATCTTTACCGAGTGGATTAGAACGTTCTGAATGTTGGTTGAGTAGGTCGACGCGTAGTTGTTTTGGCCACCAGTGTAAACTAGGCGTACCACCACCGACCGTTACCTCTGGTTTTGATTTATGGCCTGAAAAAGGGCATTTTGATTCGTCTGACATGATTATATTCTCTCTGGGTAATAATTATTGAGCTCTTGATAAAGTAGTAGGGCTCATTTTCCTGGACTTCTGGTTTAAAAACTCATGTTTATCAAATAAAGAAATGAGTGAGCAAATGATGAGAGAAACCGTTTAAAAAGTCTTTTCATCAAGATTTCGGCTCATTATTTTTAATTTAATAATGCATCCGATTCCTTTAGTTGTTATTCCTCCAATTTACTGTATGAAGGTTAAAAAACAAGAGGAAAAATAAGATGAAGTTTGAAAATAATGATGCATAGAATTACCTCTTCAATTGCTGGAACAACTTAAGATCTTTGAATAACGCTCTTTAAATATAGTAGAAGTAGAGGACTTATTTTTCAAATGGATTAAATTGCAAATATTAATTTGAAAAACCGATTGAAGTTTCGTTTAAAAAGTTGGATATAAGAGAGAGAAAAGAAATTTTTATATTTAGTTCTATTAAGTTATTTGAAAGAAAAAAGGAGAGCATGACTCTCCTTTTTTTAAATATTAAACATTTACGATTCGATTTGATTTGACCATGTCGGCTAGGCCGTGAGTTTTAAAATAGTACTCAAGCCAGCTTTTCACAATGAGTGGATTATTCATTTTCATAACATCATCAAGTAATTTTTGTGCATCTGTCATAGGTACATGACAAATTGCTTTTCGTACTCGCAAAATGTTACTCGAACTCATCGAAAGGGTATTAAAGCCCATCGCCATGAGTAAAATTGCCGATAATGGGTCACCTGCCATTTCACCACAAATACTGATTGGTTTTTTGTGGTCATGGCATTCTTTAACCAAGCGAGATAAAGCACGTAAAATGGATGGGTGGAAATGCGAGTAAACGTTTGCTACATGTGGATTATTACGATCAACCGCGAGTAAGTATTGGGTTAAGTCATTTGAACCGACTGAGAAGAAATCGACGAGTTCAGCAAACTCATCAATTTGTAGCAATACGCTTGGCACCTCAACCATAATTCCAATTTTAGGCTTAGTAATTTTAACTTGCTCTTCTTCTTGCACCGCAATCCAGTCACGCTCAAGTAAATAAAGTACTTCTTCGACCTCACTTACTGTAGTGACCATTGGCAATAAAATATGCAAATTATTTAGCCCAATACTGGCTTTGAGCATGGCGCGAATTTGTGACGAGAAAATCTCAGGATGATCAAGCGTGAAACGAATACCGCGCCAGCCTAATGCCGAGTTTTCTTCTTCGATACTGAAATACGGTAAGTCTTTATCGGCACCAATATCGAGAGTTCGCATCACCACAGGTTTGTTGGCAAAGTGGCTCAACTGTTGACGATAAATTGCACGTTGTTCTTCTTCACCCGGGAAGCGTTCCCGTAACATGAATGGAATTTCGCTTCGGTATAGACCCACGCCTTGTGCGCCACGTTGTACTCCGCGGACGACATCAATCATGAGACCCGTATTCACATAAAGCTGAACAGATACACCATCTGGCGTAATCGCTTCTTTGGTCTCATATTGTTTGAGATCTTTTGCGATCTGTTCATCTTCTTTTTGAATTTCTTTATAACGTTGGCGTAAACGACGTGGAGGATTAACAAAAACACGGCCCTGATAGGCATCCACAATCATTTCCGCATCATCAAGTGTGTTAACAGGCAGTTCGGTTACACCAACTACGGTTGGAATACCTAATGCACGAGCCACAATCACCATATGTGAGTTGGCTGCACCTTCTGATGTCACAATTGCTGCAATATTGTCTACTGGCAGCTCTACGAGTGCCGCAGTACTAATTTCTTCACCAATTAAAATACTGTCTGGGCTCAGTTCACGGTGGCTAGAATCTTCTTCTTGCAACGAAGCTAAAATACGTCGGCCTAAATCTTTAAGATCAGAAACTCGCTCACGAAGATAGTCGTCTTCCATTTGTGCAAATAGGGCAGTATGTTTTTCAATGACACGGCGTACTGCACCTTGTGCCCAATGCCCGTCACGAATAAGTTCCTTAATTTCGGCTGGTAATGCATTTTCATCAAGCATCCGTAAGAAAACACTAAATAAAGCGCGTTCTTCTGCCATTAATGAATCATGCATTTTTTCATCTAAAGAACGAATCTCTGAACGAACTGATGAAATGGCTTGATCTAGAAGTCGAAGTTCATGACTAATATCTTCTGCTTCACGGTCAGGTACTGAGGCTAAATCGGCAGGTGGATATAAAATAATAGCGCGACCTAAAGCAACACCGCCTGCACCTGAAGCACCTTGAAAGGTTTTATAGGCAGGGCCATTACTTGGTTTACGAAATACGTCAATATTTCCAACCGCGTGAGCGTGTGCAATAACCCCAGAAAGCTGAGCACACAGAGTGACTAAAAATGACTCGGCTGCTTCGCTAAAATCTTGAGGAAGTTTGTTTTGTACAACCAAAACGCCCATAACCTTACGGCGATACATGACAGGTACGCCAAGGAATGAGTTATAAATTTCTTCGCCCGTTTCAGGTAAATACAAGAAACGCTCATGCTTTGGTGCGTTGTCAAGGTTAACAATTTCTTCACGTTGCCCAACCAGACCGACCAAGCCTTCACCGAGTTGAAGTGAAACATGGCCCACAGATTCTGGATTTAAGCCTTTAGAGGCCATCAAAACATAGCGCTGGTTGCGTTCATCGAGTAAATAAATAGAGCAAACATCCACTTTCATGGCTTCAGCAACCTGATTGACCATGATGTCTAACGATTCATGCAAACTGACGGACGCATTAACCTCTTGGACAATGCGCCGTAAAGTGTCGAGTTGCATGTTTGACATGGATGTATACTCCAGTATTTTTTTAGACTATGAATGTATTTATAACAGCACTTTTAATAAAAATCATTTGCTAGATAAATGATTTTTAGGGTAATTGTTGCATCGGCAACTGTGTACACAACTCCACCATGGCTTTGCGATAAACATCACGCTTGAAGTTCACCACTTGTCCAAGGGGATACCAATAGCTAACCCACTGCCATTCATCGAATTCGGGTGGGTCGGAGAGGTTTAACTGAATATTTTTTGCATGTGCAGTTAATTTCAGTAAAAACCATTTTTGTTTCTGTCCGATACATACGGGGTCAGAGTCTGACCGAATGTACCGATGTGGCAAACGATAACGCAGCCATCCTTTGGTTTGCGCAATAATCTGGACATGTTCGGGCAATAAGCCGATTTCTTCTCTCAGTTCTCGAAAAAGTGCCTGTTCAGGAGTTTCTCCAAACTGAATGCCTCCTTGTGGAAATTGCCAAGCATTGTGACCAATGCGCTTTGCCCATAAAACCTGTCCATCATCGTTTGCCAAAATGATCCCGACATTCGGTCGGAAACCTTCTGAGTCGATCATTTGGCTACCTAAATATTGTCTATATCGTTGACTTTAATCGCGGGGACAAACACTTTTTTATGTCCAGCTCGAAAAGATCAAAGTAAAATGTTTAAATTGCTACGATCTTAACGAATTTCTATCGACTAGCGGAGATAGATTTACATTTTTTTTCTTAAATTTCAGTTTAAACGAGAATTTTCATGAAACTGGCGTTGTTTGATTTAGACCATACCTTGTTAAATACCGATTCAGACCACTCGTGGGGTGAATTTTTAGTCAATGAAGGTTTGGTTGATCCGGTTCATCATCGTCAGATGAATGATAAATTTTATGAAGATTACAAAGCAGGGCAACTTGACCCATATGCTTATAACGAATTTGTCTTTGGATTTTTAACAAAGCACGACAATAATTATTTAACCGAACTTCACCAGTTGTTCATGCAAAAAGTGATTCGCCCACAAATGCGTCCTAAGGGTTTTGATGCAATCAAAAAACATCAAGATTTAGGTCATACGATTGTCGGAATTACTGCAACAAGTGATTTTATTACTGCACCAATTTTCCGTGAATTTGGAATTACAGAAATTTTGGCAACCAATGCTGAAGTTGCTGAGGGGAAATATACAGGTAAAGTTGCTGGTTTGGCGTGTTACCAAAAGGGCAAACTTGCACGTCTAGATGACTGGTTAGCTGGGCGCAGCGTCTCTGAGTCTTGGGCGTATTCAGATTCAATCAATGACCGTTTTTTACTTGAATATGCAACCCATGCGATTGCGGTAAATCCTGATGATCGTCTAGAAAAGTTAGCTCAAGAGCACAACTGGGAAATTCAGGACTGGTCGATTTAATTTAAAAGCAAGAGCTTCTTGGAAAAAATAAGTTTTTAGAAGCTCTTTAATAAATTACTTAACTTTCTCTGTAGTATGCCAAATATTTGGGTCAGGGTTTTGTTGATGCCAAAGCTTAAATTGAGTCCGCCATTGTTGAAAGGGTGCCGTTAACTTAGGGCGTGGGTCATCACTTAAACTATAAGCCATGCCTTCTACTAGCCATTTGGGTTTAGTCAGCATTGCTATATTTCCCCATTCTTCGGCTTGACGGTGATGAATAAGCTCATGGGTGATGTAGAAATCTTTCCAGCCACGCGGTGCAACCAATAAACCCAAATTACCAACAGCTTTAGCGGCTGCTTTTTCCATACCAAAGGTATTTGCACATTGTGGAGTTGAGCAAAAAACCATAGTGGGTTGTTGATGAAAAGCACCTACTTTATCTTGGGTCTCTTTTAATGCCTGATTATAAAGTATCTTTGCAAGAGGCTCTGTCTTTGGATCATCTACACATATCTGACCATCACACTGTAACAATAACAGGTGATGGGCGAAAACAACACGTATCGGTTTAAACCAAATAAATGTAACTAGAACTAACACAGCTAAAGTTATGAAGCCGTATAAACTGATTTTAATTATCTTTGAATATTGATTCTTCACGATCATGAATCTTAAGTGAAAAGTATAATGATAGTAGAGAAAAGGATATATATTTACAGTATTATTTCTAATCAATATATAACTTTATTAATTAAAATAGCATGGCTAAAGACAAGCGCACTAAAAATGAAAGTAGTAGTGGTTTCTTTCAAGAGTTTATAGATCAGCTCATTACCGCTATTTTTGGTGAATTACTTATTTATCTCATTGCTTTACTGTTTATGAGTACATTTGGCGGAATTATTTTCGCTGCTATATGTTTCAGTTGGGGCGTTCTGTTTTTGCTGCTGCCTTTTGCTGTTTTAATTTATATCCTTTTTAAAAAATATAGTCGTTAATTCAATTACTCCTTATTCCTGCATCATTTTAATGAGTTCTTGCATAGCTCTAGATTGAGTACGTGCAGGATGCCACACCATGCCTAATTGGCGATTCATTTCTACATCTAAATCAAGTTGCTGCATATCTTGATTCAGTAGAGTTTTTGGTAGTACTGACCAACCTAAACCAATCGACACCAACATGCGAATAGACTCAAGAGGGTTATTACTCATGGTGATTTTTGGTTTAAGCCCTTGTTTTTCAAACTCGGCTAATGTGATTTGAGCTGTGTAAGTTTGTGCAGCGGGCAATAGGCTTGGATATTCAATTAAATCTTGTAAGGTCAGATGCTCTTTTTGTGCAAGTGGGTGAAATGGCGCAGCAACAAAAACTAAAGGATCATTCCAGATTGTAATGTAGTTAAGGCGCTCATCACCTGAAGGCGGAAGTGTTAAGAATGCTAACTCTAAATCACCAGCAAGTACTTGTTCATGAGCTTGTTCTGAATCAACAAAATGCACATCTAAAGTAACCTGCGGAAATTGTTGAACAAAGTGTTTAAGTGGGGACGGTAAATGATGCAAGCCAATATGGTGACTAGTACCGACTTTTAAGCGGCCTTGTACCTGAGTTTGTTCATGGCTAAGCGTATGGTGAATATCCCCAAGCTCATTTAACCAGTTTTTAACCTTTGGTAATAATGAATGTGCAGCATGAGTTGCCTGTACACCTCGGCCTGCGGACTCAAATAGTTTTACACCAAAATATTCTTCTAAGCTGTGAATCCGTTTGGTAACAGCAGGTTGAGTAATAAATAATTGATCTGCTGCCACAGAGATAGACCCTGTTTCCATAACTTTTACAAAAGCTTCAAAGGCTGCAAGATTCATAATACAACTCAACTTGGAATAGAAAAATCGAGGGGCTAAAGTTGCCGAGCCAAAATCGTATCATGCTTGCAGCAAAACCAGTGAGAAAGTTGTGAATTACCGCACTAATCTTAGCCTAAGCCGTTGTTTCTTTTTCGGCTAAGGCTGATACGCGGCGATCTTTAGCTGCCCAAACTTTTTCATGGAAGAAAAAAGCAAAGGCTTGTACGGTTGGTTCGAGCATGCTTAGAGTCAAAGCCATCCAGATATTACCTGTTACAAAGTATGCAACTGTCATTGCTACGCTAATATGCATAATGTAATAGCTGAAGGTTTTCTTTAAGGTACGTTGATTATTTATAACGAATTTTTGGATATTAGCCATGATCATTCTCTTTAGCCACTTTGATATTTTTAGTATAGAGATGAGAGTATAAGATTAAAAATTGATTATGCAAATGATAATCATTAACAAAAACGATTTATTAAATTTGCGATACCTCAAAGGAATTATAATTTATTCCAAAAAGTTTTCTAATTTATAAAAATGATAAATTAGATTTATGTGAAACTCTGGCTATAATCGAAGAAAGATTAGAATTACCCAGTCCAATGGAGCAAGACGACATGGCAGGCAAAACTTTATATGACAAATTGTGGGATGACCACGTTGTTTCACAGCGTGATGATGGCTCATGTTTACTTTATATTGACCGTCATTTATTGCATGAAGTGACTAGTCCACAAGCATTTGAAGGTTTGCAACTTGCAGGTCGTCAACCATGGCGTTTAAGTGCAAACGTTGCTACACCGGACCATAACGTTCCAACCTCTAAAAAAGAACGTGACCAAGGTATCGCAGGTATTGAAGATGATACGTCTCGTATTCAAGTTCAAACCTTAGATGACAATTGTAAAGCCTTTAATATTGTTGAATTCAGCATTAATGATATCCGTCAGGGGATTGTGCATGTCGTTGGGCCTGAACAGGGCTTAACTTTACCGGGCATGACAGTCGTATGTGGTGATTCACATACAGCTACTCACGGCGCTTTCGGTTGCTTGGCGCATGGTATTGGGACATCTGAAGTTGAACATGTGTTAGCAACACAATGTTTGATCCAGAAAAAATCTAAAAACATGTTAGTACGTGTAGATGGTGTATTAGGCAAAGGCGTCACACCAAAAGATGTTGTTTTGGCAATCATTGCTAAAATTGGTACTGCTGGTGGTACAGGCTATGCAATCGAGTTCGGTGGCCAAGTTTTCCGTGATATGTCGATTGAAGGACGTATGACGGTATGCAACATGGCGATTGAAGCTGGTGCTCGTGTCGGTATGGTTGCTGTTGATGACAAAACTATTGAATATGTGAAAGGCCGTAGCTACGCACCAAAAGGCGAGCAATGGGAACAAGCAGTTGCTTACTGGGACACTTTGCATTCAGATGAAGATGCAGTGTTTGATGCAGTCGTTGAATTAAATGGCGCAGAGATCGAGCCACAAGTGTCTTGGGGAACTTCACCTGAGATGGTTATTCCGGTCACAGAAGCTGTCCCAACTTTAGAACAAGCGAAAGATGACGTTCAACGTAATGACTGGACGCGTGCTTATCAATATATGGGTTTAAATGCAGGCCAAGCATTAGCTGATATTCAACTTGATCGTGTCTTTATTGGTTCTTGTACTAACTCTCGTATTGAAGATATTCGTGCTGCGGCTGAAGTGATTAAAGGTCGTAAAGTAGCCTCTAGCATTAAGCAAGCCATGATTGTTCCGGGTTCAGGTTTAGTGAAACAACAGGCAGAAAAAGAAGGCTTGGATAAAATCTTCTTGGAAGCTGGTTTTGAATGGCGTGAACCGGGTTGTTCAATGTGTTTAGCAATGAATGCAGATAAATTACAACCGGGTGAACACTGTGCATCGACGTCTAACCGTAACTTTGAAGGTCGTCAAGGCAATGGCGGTCGCACTCACTTGGTGAGCCCAGCAATGGCGGCAGCAGCTGCAATCGCAGGTCACTTTGTTGATGTTCGTTCATTTTAATTCGGTCTGGAGCAAACCATGAAAGCTTATACAGTTGAACAAGGTATCGTTGCACCATTAGATCGTGCCAATGTTGATACAGATTTAATTATTCCAAAACAGTTTTTGAAATCAATCAAACGTACTGGTTTTGGTGATAACTTATTTGATGAACTTCGTTATTTAGATGAAGGTTATCCCGGACAAGATAACTCGGTACGTCCAAAAAATCCGGATTTCGTTTTGAACCAGCCACGTTATCAAGGCGCAAATGTTTTAATTGCTCGTACTAACTTTGGTTGTGGTTCAAGTCGTGAGCATGCGCCTTGGGCATTAAATGAATACGGTTTTCGTACTGTTATTGCCCCAAGCTTTGCTGATATTTTCTTTAATAACTGTTTTAAAAATGGCATGTTACCTGTCATTTTGTCAGAAGAAATTGTTGATCAGTTATTTAAAGAATGTGCGGCAAATGAAGGATATCAATTAACAATTGATTTAGCTGCTCAGGAAGTTCGTACGCCAACAGGTGAAGCTTTTAAATTTGAAGTTGACCCATTTCGCAAGCATTGCTTGTTAAATGGCTTGGATGATATTGGTTTAACCCTTCAAAATGCCGATGCAATTCGTGCTTATGAAGAAAAAACTAAACAAGTTCGTCCTTGGGTATTCCAAGAGTTAAATTAACCTTTTGGTACATTTTAAACATAGCCATGGCGTAGTGTTCAAACTCTTGCTAACATGCTAAAGCATAAAAACACCTTAAAATTATGCACTAGATGAGGATTGGGCTTGAACAATGAAGAGGAACGTTACTCATAGCTTTTTGTTGAGCCTGTGCGCAATAACACTCAGTGCTTGTCAGAGCACGTACAATGTAGTGGATACTGTCCGTATTAAGCAGGCTGAACAAGAAAATTTGGGGCAGAATGCAGCAATATATTGTTCGGGCGCGAAGAGTTGTGAATTTGAACGACTAAATGATATTACTGTAGTGGATGCGCAAACACGACGAATTAGTAATCAGGCAATTCATCAAGGAATTGTAAGATTGCACGGTTCAGTGCTTGGTCAAACCAACAGTTTATATTTATCTGTGCCCGCTAAACAATATGAAGTGGTGATCCGTTTCTATCCGATTTCTCCAGATCGGGCAGAAACATTTCATGTGATTCACCAGTTTAATGCCAACCATCGCTATACATTTAAAATGTACCGAGACAAATCTAACCGTTCGGGTAGTTTGCTCAATGTTTCTGTACCAGATCCATTATGTGTCGATTTAGATCAGGATGGGCGTGTAATTCGCCGTTTTTGTCGACCATTTGATGTAACAACAGGGCTAGGCGAGTTCCTTGAACAGAAAAAACTAACACCGCGGTAAATATAACGCTGCTTGTTTTTGGAAAATGGAAAAAGTTCATGTCTAAACAGATTTTAATTTTAGCTGGTGATGGTATTGGTCCTGAAATTGTTGGGGCAGCAGAAAAAGTATTAAATACAGTAAATGAAAAATTTAATTTATCGTTAACTTGGGAGCACGGCCTATTGGGCGGTGCTGCAATTGATGCGCATGGTGAACCGTATCCAGCTGTAACGAGTGAACAAGCAAAAAAAGCTGATGCAATTTTATTAGGGGCGGTAGGCGGACCAAAATGGGATGCGATTGAGCGTTCTATTCGTCCTGAACGTGGTCTTTTAAAAATTCGTAGTGAACTTAACTTGTTTGCTAACTTGCGCCCAGCGATTTTATATCCGCAATTAGCAGATGCTTCTAGCTTAAAACCTGAAATCGTTGCTGGCTTAGATATTTTAATTGTTCGTGAATTGACTGGTGGTATCTATTTCGGTCAGCCACGTGGTATTCGTGAACTCGAAAACGGCGAAAAACAAGGCTATAACACAGACGTTTATTCTGAAAGCGAAATTAAGCGCATTGCAAAAGTGGCTTTTGAACTTGCAGGTTTACGTGGTGGTAAAGTTTGTTCGGTTGATAAAGCCAACGTTTTGGAAGTTACAGAACTTTGGAAGCAAACAGTTACTGATTTACAGCAAGCAAGTTATTCAAACATTCAGCTTTCACATATGTATGTCGACAATGCTGCAATGCAACTTGTACGTGCGCCTAAACAGTTTGACGTGATCGTAACGGGTAACTTATTTGGCGATATTTTATCTGATGAAGCAGCAATGCTTACAGGTTCAATCGGTATGTTGCCATCTGCATCGTTAGATGAAAATGGCAAAGGTATGTATGAGCCTTGTCATGGTTCTGCACCTGACATCGCGGGTCAAAATGTGGCTAACCCATTAGCAACGATTCTTTCTGTTGCAATGATGCTTCGCTATACATTCCGTGAAGAAGCTGCTGCAAAAGCAATTGAAGACGCTGTAGGTCAAGTACTTGATCAAGGCTTGCGTACAGCAGATATTATGTCTGAAGGTATGACAAAAGTTGGTACAGCTGAGATGGGTGAGGCAGTTGTCGCTGCTCTTGCTTAATCGCTACTTTACTAAAAAAACGCAGCCTAATCGCTGCGTTTTTTTGTGCCTATGTTTTAGCAGGCTTTACCTTCATATTGAATAGACTCGGCAATATCATTCTTCAGCTGGAAAATAACTTTGCAGTTGAAATTTAAATCGTAAGAATTACCACCCAGATTACCTGATTGTATAGCGACAGAATTACCTCTCATGTCGACATTAGTCACCATCGGGATTGGAATGTTTAATGGCCGTAAAATCGTATAGATGAGTTGATTGGATGTTTTCTGTGGAGTATTTGCGACTTGAAAACCAAGACTTCGTAGATTGATATCTTGCCGAATGGTGTTCGATGATTTGCCTAGAAAGCCCTTTAAGTATTCTTGTAAATCTATAGATTGGCGTGGATGGCTAGTACAAGCGCTCATATTCATGACGATTAAACAAAGTAGACCAATTTTACATCGGGTAGCTGTATTCATTTTTATCTCAATAAAAAATTATATTTATTATTAAAGAACAATAGGTTGGATTTGAATGCTTGTAAAGTAAAAAAGGAAGATTATGATAAATAGAAGGTAAATTTGTCTTGCGATTTATCATTACATAGAAATCGTTTTAATAATAATTTCATAGAAAACTTAAGGAAGAAAAGTATGAAAAAAATAGTTTTTGCTTTTTTATGCAGCTTTGGAATGACTGCGGTCTATGCAGATAACTGCGATAGTGCCCGAAATACTTACGATGATATTTACTGTACAAATAAAATTTATGCGAGTGCGGATGCAGATCTGAATAAGAACTATCAAGCATTGAGAGTAAAATTAAATACGGCGCAAAAAAATATTCTTAAAAAATCTCAACTCGCGTGGATACGTCAACGTGATGCAGATTGTACAGATTCAAATAGGAATAGCGTAGACGTGCAATGTCGTTTACAGACAACGCAAGAAAGAAACCATTGGCTGCAAGAAAGACTGCGTGAATGCCAAACGGTAGGATGTAAAACCAGTCGCTTAAGTGAATAAACAACGCAATAAAAAAGCCACATCATAAAGTGGCTTTTTTGCATTCACTAATTAGCGAGCACGGTACGTAATACGACCTTTAGTGAGGTCATATGGAGTCATTTCGACTTTTACACTGTCGCCAGTAAGAATACGAATATAGTGTTTACGCATTTTACCAGAAATGTGTGCAATAACTTCGTGACCGTTTTCAAGACGTACACGGAACATCGTATTAGGAAGCGTTTCGGTGACAACGCCTTCGAACTCAATGAGTTCCTCTTTATTGGCCATAGCCTACCTGATGATCAAATTGGAAAGGCGCAAATTATAGTCAATTTATTTAAAAAAAACAAGATAGACATCCTTTTGCTAAAGCATCTGGTTAAAGTATGACTAATAAAAAAAGATGTAATTTTTTTCATAAAAGAAGAGTAATTCTGTTGTCAGTTTGGTCAATCAACGCTAATCTAAAATCATAGTTATTAGGGACTGTTAATTGCGTAAAGGTCAACAGCCCTAAATATCAATGAAGTATCTACATGGAAGGGCACTGCGTGGGTCAGCTAACAGATGCATCAGTTGTATTACGCTTTGGCTATCAAGCGATTCGTCGTGCGGGTTTGCCAACAGAAGAAATATTAACCAAAGCGGGAGTTGCTTTAAATCAGGTTGATACAAATGCACGTACACCGTTAAGTGCACAGTACGCCTTTTGGACTGCCGCTCAGGAAGTCAGTAAAGATCCAGATATCGGTCTGCATTTAGGCGAGCATTTGCCTTTATACCGTGGTCAGGTCATTGAACATCTATTTATTAGTAGTGAAACTTTTGGTGAAGGTCTAAAACGGGCCTTGGCTTATCAGCGACTCATTAGTGATGCTTTTGATGCAAAACTAGTCATTGAGGAAGGGCGTTGTTATTTAACCAATGGCCAACAGATCGGTGCTGATAATCTTGTTAATCGACATTTCTCTGAATGTGCAATTTCGGGCATCCTTAGATTTTTTAAATTTATTACCGAAGGGCAATTTCATCCCATCTTCATCGATTTTAATTTTAGCGAAGGTGCTTCTGAGGATGAATATTTCCGAGTATATGGCTGTCCGGTCAGTTTAGGCCAAAAAGAGACACGTTTATATTTTGATCCAGCTATTCTAGATTTTCAGCTTTGGCAAGCAGAGCCTGAGTTATTGCAGTTGCATGAGCAGCTTGCAATTGAAAAATTACAGGAATTGGCTCGTTATGATTTAGTGGGTGAAGTTCGTCGCGCAATTGGTTCAACGTTGGAAAGTGGAGAAACAACCTTAGAAACGGTTGCTGCTCAGTTGAATATTACTCCACGTCGCTTACGTACTCAGCTAAGCGAAGCCAATACTAGTTTTCAGCAAATCTTGTCAGATTATCGTTGTCGATTAGCTAAAAAACTTTTGGCAAATACCAACGAGAGTGTTGAGCGTATTGTCTATTTAACTGGCTTCTCTGAACCGAGTACGTTCTACCGCGCATTTAAGCGTTGGACGAATGAGACACCGGTTGAATACCGTAAACGTAAACAACACCGTTAATTTATTCTATGTCATGGCGGAGTCGTGCCATTGAGGCTTTAATAACTGGATTGGCTTTCAGCTAGAGTTACTTTTCTTTCGGGATGAAGAGCGCAAGCTCTGCAAGAGCAAAAGCTTGTGGCATGGTAAAGAATAATCATTCTTACCGTGTCACAAGATGAAAAATGTATTGAACTACGCACTTCGTTTGTCTTGCACTGCGGTTAAAGTACACTTTAACCTTGTTCAGGTTGCGTATGACTTTGTCGAGTATCTTATTTAATGTTTTAATCTGGTAAATTAAGCCAATGTGGTCCAAGCGGTGGTTGTGGCAAATCAAACTGCTCAGGATAATTACACTGAATAAAATAAAGACCGTCGGGTGGGGCTGTTACTCCTGCCGCTTTACGATCCTGTGCAGCAAACATTGTATCGATATGATCAATTTCATACATACCTTGACCAATTTCAAGTAAGCATCCAACAATGTTGCGAACCATATGGTGTAAAAAACCATCTGCTTCAATATCTAAAACCAAATAGCGCCCGTGTTCAAATAAGCGGCAATGTTTTACATGTCGAACAGGTTGATTTGATTGGCACGCTGCTGCGCGGAAGCTTTCAAAGTTATGAGTGCCTTCAAATTTACTTGCCGCTTCAATCATCTTTTTCACATCTAACTTTTGGTAAACGTGAGTAACCTGTTTATGCAGGAGTGCAGGGCGATGAGGCGTGTTATATATAATGTAGCGGTAACGTCGAGCAGTCGCTTTAAAACGGGCATGAAAACTTTCATCCATCAGCTTAATCCACTGAATGGAAATATCTTTAGGTAGCTGGCTATTTGCCCCTCTTAACCACCCTGTTTCTGGACGAATGGCATGAGTGTCGAAGTGTGCCACCATATTTGTCGCATGTACTCCTGCATCGGTACGACCAGCACCATGGAGTGCTATAGGTTCATTTGCGACTTTGCTAAGCACACGTTCAATCGTTTCTTGTACGCTGGCAACGCCTGGCTGTTGTGTTTGCCAACCTCGATATTGAACTCCGCTAAATTCAATACCGACTGCATAACGTTGCATGGCTTTACCTCTATTTAATGCAAATTTTCGTTCCAATGGCTGAACCATTGTTCTGGGGTTGGGTATTTTAAATAGATTTGAAGTGCTTTTGCATAAAGATCTGCATGACTATGCGCATCATTAATGACAATTTTTGCAGTTTTGGCCCAAGCACTAATTGCATAACGTTGGTCAATGCCGCCAAAGGTCACCTGTGTCGCCAAGATTGGAACGCAGCCATGAGCATACAGTTCATCTAAGGTTGCCAATAATTCAGGGTTTACTGCGATATTGCCTGTACCAAAGCCTTGTAACACCAAGAAGTGTGGTGGGGCAGGAAGTAAGTGACGTAATTGCTGTACCAAGTGCTGTGTTGCAATCGGTTGCATCATCCAGTTTAAAATCTGGAATGAAGCCGCTTTTTCAATTTGAGCATCTTGTACGATCAATTCATTTTGCTGAGGCGTAAACTCAACTTCACTACTTAAACCTGAAAATGCATCGAGTTCAGTCGTATGCGTTTTTAATGCAGTTTGTGCATGGAATACTTGATGATGGAATGCAAGATACGCACCTACAGGTAGGGCAATCACTTGTTCTAATGCAAGATATAAGTTCTCAATTGCATCAGTAAATTCACGAGTATTATCACCCTGAACATTGAGTAACGGGTATTGGCTACCAGTAATCACAATATGACAGCTTTGGCCTAAAAAGCGAGCTAGGGTTGCAGCAGCATAACTAAGAGTATCTGTACCATGAATAACGACGAAGTGCTGATAACCTTCGAGTTGGAGCTGTTGTATACGTTGAATAAGACTTAGCCAATCGGGCGCTGTACAAGCGCTGCTATCTACAATATTTGGGGCAGCAAAACAGTCAACCGTTAAGTGGGGTGGTATAACTTTTTCAAGTTGAGGCAAGAATTGGTCATATGGCATAGGCGCTAAAGGTTCACCTACACAGCCAAAAGTACCACCCATATAAAATAAGGCAATTTTTTTCATCTTTTTCAGGCACAAAAGCAGTCATCTTTGACTGCTTATGGTAAAACGATCGGCCTTAAGAAGCTATGCGATTTAGTAGATTTTTCGCGCGTTGTTGTTGCTCTGTGTTGAATTTTTGCTCATTACTTGCTAACAAGGCGTGTGCTGCTGGGTAAGCACCTAATTTGATGTATTGTTCTGCAAGTTGTAAGTCGAGTTCATTTTCATCTAACTGTTTTAATTCTGGAAATGCGTCTAGAAGTGGATCCTCTATTTGAGTTTGAGTCGCCTCTTCATTGACTGCCTCTATATGGTTTAGAGTTTCAGTCTCTGGTGTTGTAACTAAAGCTGGCTCATCTAACGAAAACTCAAGAGGGGTAATAGAAGTTGCTTCTAATGGCACTTGTTCTACGAGTGTAAGTTCATCTAATGATGGAACTTGTTCAACAGATTTTGTCTCTGAACTTGAAGGATTTAAGTCAAGGTTAAAATCTAATGCATTGACGCTATTTTCTTGATCTGCTTTTACCTCTACTGCTTGAGTTTTTTCCTCAGTTTCATGCAGAGGTGCCAAGTCAAAAGAAAACTCTAAATCAGCTAGCTCATTTGTTTCTTGAGATGACGATAATTCTGGTACTTGCTGAGATGTTGATACTTCTGGTTCATGTATAGGTTGGCTGGTAGTTTCTGTAGCAGCAGTTTTTTCGAGTGAAAAGTTAAATTCTAAAGGTTTAACTTCAACAGCAGGTTCTTGTTTTACAGGTGTATAGTCTTTCTGCAAGTCATCAAAAGAAGCTTCAGAAGAACTTGTTGTTAACTGATCAAACTGAGCTGTAGTGTCTGGTGTATTTTTTGGTTCTTCATATGTTTGAGCTTGAGGAAAATCGATGGCATCAGGTTGTCTTGATGACTCATATTCTTTTTGTCTAGTTTCTGCTTGAGTCGCTATTTCATTTAATGCCAAGCTACGAATATGGCCAATCAGTTGTGTTATAGCAAACTCATCTTTCTGTGCAATATGAACTTCAAGTAATAATAAATAAAGCGCATGCTGAGTATTGTCTTTTTTTAACGCCTGATTGACTTGAGCTTCAGCAGCTGAATATTGCTTTTCTTGAATGAGCTGTTGAATTTTTTGACGTACAGCTTCTGGAACAGGAGTGCTTTGTGGAACAGGTGGAAGAATGTCTTCTACTACATTTACTTTGCTTTTTTCACGCGAGCTTTTACTCGATTTAGAGTTCGCTTTTTTATTGGTTTTTTTGTTTACCGTTTTAGGAGAAGTGGCCTCTTGTTTCTGGCTATTCTCGCGTTTTTTAAAAATAACAGCGACCACGAGTAATATGATGAACGGAATCACATATAACATTACTTTCCCCTTAAAAAATAAATATTTGCAATATAAAGCAAACTAACTCTGGTTTTAACTTAATGTCTTTGTTTGTGAGTTTGTTGCTGTGCTTTTAACTGCTGTTGTAACTCTGCCAAGCGTGCATTCAAAAGTTGAATACGCTGGTCTTTTAAACGTAAAGTTTGATTTAGTTTGGTTACATTCCTTTGTAATGTAACGTTTTTTTCTCTTTTTGTCATAACTTTTACTGCTAACTCAGTATTGTTTTGACTTTGTTGTGTGCTCTTTTTAGCACTTCCATGTGTAGAATTTTGGCTGTTTTCAGCCACGATAATCATTTCTGCTTGTTGCAATCGGTATTTAGCTTGGCCAGAAGATGATTTTGCAGTATGTGTTATTTCTGTTTTTGATTTATTTTGCTGAGTTTTAGCGACAGGAGGGTGTGTGAGTTTTAGAGAAATTCCCTGACGTAAACGGTTTACATCACCTTGAATAAAAGCATGCTGGTTTTGTTTTTGGATATCATTCATGACCTTTGCAACTGGCTGTTTGGTTTTCGCTGCAATACGATTAGCAATGCTCCATAAAGATTCATTATGTTGTACTACATATTTACCTGAAGTTACTGGTCCTTTAGATGGACTTAGGGTTTGTTTCTTTGCAGTATTTTGACTGATATTTTTGGATGGAACAGGCTTCTTTTGTCCTGCTAAATTTTTAACGGTTGTCTTTGGCGAAGTATGGGCATTTGACTTAGTGATAGTGGGTTTGGTTTGTGCCTGATCGGGCGCCGTACCTGTTACAACTTGTTGAGCTGCTAGAGCTGAAGCGTTTTCACTAAGTGATGGTGTTGAATTCGTATTTAATGCAGAGGCAGTGCCAGAGCTGATATTAAGATTTTGTTCACTATTAGAGTTTGTTGTAGTTGGGGTCGAAGTTGATGAAGCATATTGGGTGCTTTCTGGCAGATTTAATGCAATATCCTTTTCATTAACAACAAACTGAGGAGATAAAGTACTTTCGTTATTTTCAGTCTTTTTTATCGGAGAAGGTTTAATTACAGTTTTAATATGCTGTAAACGCGTTGCAGAACCTTCACTGATTTTCACAACAATATTGAGCTCAGGATCATTAACAGGTCGGGATGAGGTAATCACAATAACCCCAGAACCTTGACCATTTTGGCGTGTATAAAAATTAAGATTTCCCGGAGGCTGATGAGTTACACCCAAAGCGCTTAAATCTTCAGGAGTCGCTAAACTCACTTGTAATGTAGCGTTGGGGTCAGCTTGTTGGAAATTCATTTCTGCATATAACAAATCCCCGGGCGCAGACTGAATTTGTATAGGGTCTAATGTAATCGCATAAAGAGAAGGCGAAGACATAATGGTGAAAATGGCAATTTTTAATTTGTTATAAACAGTCATCTCAATCCATGACCTAATAAGTCGTAAAGTCGTTCAAAATTATACAATAATGAAATGTAAATAAATTGTAAAATTTTTACAAACCAGTTACGAAAAAGCCGATCTAATGTGATCGGCTTTTCGTTTTGACTGAATAATTCAGACCAAATTATGAGCTCTTGTATTCTACTAAGATACGTAACATACGACGTAAAGGTTCAGCAGCACCCCAAAGTAACTGATCACCTACTGTGAATGCGCCTAAATATTCTTTACCCATATTAAGTTTGCGCAAACGGCCAACAGGTACAGTTAAGGTACCAGTTACAGCAACAGGTGTAAGGTCAGTCATAGACGCTTCACGAGTGTTTGGTACAACTTTCGCCCATTGGTTTGAAGTACGGATCATATCTTCGATTTCATCAAGCGGAACATCTTTTTTCAACTTGATTGTCAATGCTTGAGAGTGACAACGCATCGCGCCAATACGGACACAGTGGCCATCGATTGGAACAATTTGTGAGTTACCCAAGATCTTGTTGGTTTCAACCTGACCTTTCCACTCTTCTTTTGACTGACCGCTTTCGAGCTGTTTATCAATATAAGGAATCAACGATCCAGCTAATGGCACGCCAAAGTTAGCAGATGGGAAACCTTCGCCACGTTGTAACTCAGCAACTTGACGATCGATATCCAAAATTGCAGATTTAGGATCATCTAACAATGTTTTGGTATTGTTATATAAGTAGCCCATACCAGTAATTAGCTCACGCATGTTTTGTGCGCCAGCGCCTGATGCCGCTTGATAAGTCATAGCAGTCATCCACTCCACCAAATTGTTTTGGAAAAGTGAACCTACACCCATCAACATAAGCGATACTGTACAGTTACCACCTACGAAAGTTTTGGTGCCGTTAACCAAGCCGTCTTTAATAACGTTAAGGTTTACTGGGTCAAGAACGATGATCGCATCATCTGACATACGTAAAGTAGAGGCTGCATCAATCCAGTAGCCATCCCAACCAGTCGCTTTTAACTGTGGGAAAACTTCAGACGTATAGTCACCACCTTGACAGGTAATAATGACATCCATTTGCTTCAGACTATTAATGTCTGTAGCTTCCATAAGTGCTGGGGCAGTCTTACCACCAAATGAAGGAGCTTCACCACCTGCATTACTGGTAGAGAAATAAAATGGCTCAATATGAGCAAAATCATTCTCTTCAACCATTCGTTGCATAAGGACGGAACCGACCATCCCGCGCCAACCGACCAGACCTACTTTCATGTCATTTTGCCTCGGTGCGTTAAAATTGTTAGGGGGAGTTGAGTGTATCAAAAGTGTCCACAACTGCAAGCGTTACAGAAACAAAACACCATGTTTATTGAGTAGAATATCTTGTTTATGTTACATACAAAATTGATAAAGATGACAAAAAATTTAAAAACCAAATCATCTTAAAAGAGAAAATTCAATGATTTATGTCGAAGTTCTAGCTGGTCTGGTGATTTGGTTAAGTTTCTGGTCACTTATTCCTCGTGATGAGTGGTGGTTTCGTGGTGCCGATTTTCCTCGTTTGCAGATTCTATTTGTTGGTCTATTAGCCTTTGTTGGTATGCTGTTTTGGCCTAGCGAATGGAATCTATGGCGTGAAATAGTGCTTGCTGTGCTTATGGCGGCCATCGCCTATCAGCTTAAAATGGTTTTGCCTTATACCTTGCTCTGGAAAAAACAGGTGAAACAGGTCAAATCATCTCAGTTAGACCAACAAAAGCAAATTTCATTAATTGTATCGAATGTTCTAACCCCAAATGATAAATATCATTTACTGCTTGAACAGATCAGGACATTAAAACCAGATTTGTTACTTACATTGGAAAGTGATAAGACGTGGGAAAAGGCTTTAAAAGAAATTGAAGAAGATTATCCTTATCGCGTTCCCGTGCCTTTAGATAATTTATACGGCATGCATTTATATAGTCGATTACCTCTATCGAATACTGAAGTTAAATTTATTTTAAGTGATGAAATTCCCTCTATTCATACTACTGTGACCTTACGATCTGGTATGCCAGTTCAACTCTATTGTTTGCATCCTAAACCACCGAGTCCAACCGAGGCGAAAGATTCGACTTTACGTGATGCAGAGCTTTTAATTGTTGGCGACCAGATTAAAGACTTAGATGAAAGCTGTATTGTGATGGGCGATTTAAATGATGTAGCGTGGTCACGTACTACGCGGCTGTTCCAGCGGATTAGTGGGCTACTTGACCCACGAGTTGGGCGACATTTCATTAATACGTTTCATGCAGATTATCCATTGCTGCGTTGGTCTTTAGATCATATTTTTCATAGTACCGATTTTGGTTTAGTTAAAATGCAGCGTTTACCACATATTGGATCTGATCATTTTCCTGTATATGTTGTTTTGCAGACTGGCCGAATATTTGAACATATTCAAGAGGAATTAGAACAAACTCAAACCGATGAAGAAGAGGCTCAAAGCGCCATACAAGAAGGGATTGCAAAGGCTGAAAAAGAAGAAAAAATTGTGACTGATAAAATTGCACAGCCTTATAAATAAAAAGAATATAAAAATTGATGTAAGCAATATCGTACAAAGATTTGAGTCTAGGGCGAATAGGCAGGGGGGGATAAAAACCTTATTCTACATTCATCGGCACACGGAAACGGGAATGGACAATCCCACGTAAGGATACACAAAGCTGATATGGAATAGCATCACGGATTAGATGTTGGAACGGAAACGATAAAAATAACGATTAACCTGAAAGCACAACCTCATTTACCCGAGTTTTGCAGGACGCAGAACTCGGGTTAATATTTTATATATACAATATTTAATTTATCGTAAAAAAAGAAATATTTTTAAGTTAATCTTAATTTTAAAATCTATCTAATGATAGGTAAGCACTCATGTATATCTAAGTAATTTTCAATGAAAATAGATACAATTTTTTTTTCAGATAAGTTTCTGTTTTTATAGATTATTGATGAATAAATATGGGTTTTCATCTGTTTAGAGATAAATTGGGGTTGTTTAATTAGCAAATCTCAATAGAATGTGCCGATCGTTGACATGTTGGATCGTCAACAGGCATTGTTGTTTATCTCGTCAGATCGGCGAGTTGTGATTTGTTTGTGCATTTAAATTTCTGTTTGGAAATTACTGTACATATTGAGGTTTCACTCTTAGTTAGTGGTCTTCTCCCTCTCATATTTGATACTTTGCGGTGCATAAGGATTGTCTTATGAAGAATTTTAAATTTAGCCTTGCTTGGCAAATTTTAATTGCTTTAATCCTAGGGATAGTTGTCGGGGCTGTTTTACATAACCAGCCTGAAATCAAAGACAGTATTGTAACTAATGTTCTTACGCCACTTGGTAAGATTTTCATTAGCCTGATTAAAATGATTGTTATTCCAATCGTTTTCTCTACCTTAATTTTAGGTATTGCAGGTGTTGGCAGTACGAAAAGTTTAGGGCGACTTGGTTTTAAAACCATTCTCTATTTTGAAATTATTACCACTATTGCTATTTTGGTGGGCTTAGTTGCAGCGAATATCTTCCATCCAGGTTCAGGCATTGATATGTCTCAACTGGTTCAAACTGATATTTCTCAATATAAGCATACAACTGAAGAAGTTCAGTCACAGTCTCATGGCATCATGCAGACAATATTATCGCTTATCCCAACGAACATTATTAGTTCAATGGCGCATGGTGAAATGTTACCTGTGATTTTCTTTGCTGTGTTATTTGGTATTGGTTTGTCTTCATTACCAGCAACAACTAAAGATCCATTATTAAACGTATTTCATGCTGTATCGGAAACAATGTTCCGTGTAACGCACATCATCATGAAATATGCGCCAGTGGGTGTGTTTGGTTTGATTGCAGTAACGGTTGCAAACTTCGGTTTCGCTTCGCTTATTCCTTTAGGCAAGTTAGTCGTGTTGGTATATGGCGCGATCTTGTTCTTTGCTTTGGTGGTACTTGGTTTAACTGCAAAAATGTTCAGCATCAATATCTTTACTTTGTTTAAGATTTTGAAAGATGAATTAATTTTGGCATATTCAACTGCAAGCTCTGAAACAGTTTTACCGCGTATTATGCAAAAGATGGAAGCTTATGGCGCGCCTAAAGCAATTTCTAGTTTTGTAATCCCAACAGGTTATTCATTTAACCTTGACGGTTCTACGCTTTACCAAAGTATCGCGGCAATCTTTATTGCACAGCTTTACGGTATTGAAATGTCAATTAGCCAACAGGTCATTTTAGTTGTAACTTTAATGATTACTTCTAAAGGTATTGCGGGTGTTCCTGGCGTATCGTTTGTTGTGTTATTAGCAACATTAGGTAGTGTTGGTATTCCTGTAGAAGGCTTGGCATTTATTGCTGGTGTTGACCGTATCATGGATATGGCACGTACCGCATTGAACGTTGTAGGTAATGCACTTGCAGTACTTGTGATTAGTAAATGGGAAAAACAATACGACTATGAAAAAGCAGCAGCTTATGAAGCATCGCTTAAATAAAGCTGATTTTTTATTGTTGTAATAAAAACCCGCGTTGATCGCGGGTTTTTTTATGGGGTTATTTCAGTACAGATTCATATAGTGCCAGTGTCTGATCACACATGTCTTTCAGGCTAAACATAGTAACAGGGGCAACGACTTGAGGCTGTTCAATATGCTGTCTAACTGTTTCCAATAATGCCTTTTCATTTCCTACTTCAACAAGACCTTGTGGATAGACATTCGATAAAATCTCGGCCACGCCTCCACGATTCCAGCCAATGACTGGAGTACCGACTGAGAGCGCTTCTAATGCTGTTCTACCGAATGTTTCTGCTTGATTGGATAGAGAGAGCACGATGTCGCTAAAAGCGAGCCATTCGCGAATATCTGAGCGATGTCCTACAAAGGTAATTTTATCTGCGAGTCCTTTGCTTTGAATGGTACTCTGCAACTCGCTTAAATAGGCCTGTTTTTTTGCATCGGCACCACCAACAACCACAGCATGTAGTTGAGGATATTGTTCACCTAGTTTTTGCATCAATTCAATTAAGCTTTCATGTCCTTTTAAACGCGTAATACGGCCAGGTAAGCATAGTAAGAATTTATTTTCGAGTTCAGGAAAGTCATTAAAAACTTGATTAAACCATTGTGCTGATGGCTGATAATTATGTGGAAACGCGGCTGGGTCAATTCCTCGATAAATTCGAACAATATCTTGGGGAGGGCAGTTTTTATAATGGTCAGTGATGTATTTAACTACACTGTCTGAAACAGCAATCACTTTTTCGGCCTGCGTCATAATTGCACTATAACGATTGACTGAATAAAAGCCATGCACCGTGCTAATGAGGTGAGGGCGTTTGTTCGCAGGTATTTTTCTTAAAGCAAAGTGAGTCAGCCAAGCAGGTACACGTGAACGTACATGAACAATATCGGGTTGATGCTGTTCAATTAGCTGACGTAATGGACGGATTTGCCACAAGCTTGAAAGTGATTTTTTGTGAATGGGTAGCGTTAAATGAGTAGAACCTTCAGCTTCGAGCTGTGAGACTAAGCGTCCGCCGTTTGAAACAACTAGTGATTGATGGCCTTGTGCAACGAGCGCACGTGCAATTTCTAGTGTGCCGCGTTCTACGCCACCGCTGTTGAGTTCTGGGAGAAGTTGCATCACTTTCATTGTTTTTTGCCTTATCCATTCATAAAAGATGGACCATCCACAGATCCATCATTTCAAACTAAATCATTATCCGGAATTTACTATCGTGATAGCGACATGGATGTCGCTGTTTCGCTGTGTTACAAGGAAGTAACATCAGCGGAACATAGGATTTTTGCTTACTTTTTATCCCTAAAAAGTAAGGTCTGCCTATTCGAAAGTATTTGAATCTTGCTTTAAATCGCGGCTGTGCCTGTCACCAATTTAAAATCATTACAGCTTTATCTTAATAGATCTCTTCATATCCCTCAGGACGTGTCTTAAATCGACGGTGGAACCACATATATTGAGTCGGTGCGATGCGAAGTTGATTTTCAATAATTTTATTGACGCGTGTTGCATCATCAACTTCGTCTTCACTTGGCATATTGTCGACTGCAGGTTCAATCAGAACGTGATATTTGGGGTTCTTAATATCTCCATGGCGATAGAAATATAAAGGCACGGCGACTGCTTTTGAGATTTTTAATAAACGGCGATGTGCAGTTACTGTGGCAGCAGGTACGCCAAAGAATGGCGCCATAACACCTTGTTTAAGTCCAAAGTCTTGGTCGGGGCTATACCAAATTGCATCGCCATCTTTAAGGTGACGAATTAAACCACGCATATCATCATGGTCGATTTGTGCTTTATAAATCGTGCCACGGCAACGATAAATGAGCATATCGAGCAATGGGTTATTTTGAGGTCGATAGACAACATCTGGTTCAAAATACTGAGCACAAACATAGCCGCCTGCATCAAGAAGCGTGCTGTGAGTCCCCAGTAATAAAACACCTTTGCCCTGAGCTTGGGCATTGGTAATGTGCTCTAAACCTTCAATCGTGACTCGATTTTTAAACCAGCGTGGGCTGTACCATGCATTTAAGGTTTCAAACACCCCAAGCATCATATCGACGAAAACTTGTTGAGCTTGTTGTTGAACCTTATCGGCAGACCATTCAGGAAAGCAGACTTCTAAATTACGAATAGTGGTTTTACGGCGTGATTTTAGATATTTCCAAGCCAGATGAGCTACACCATGCGCCAGACGCCATTGTATGGCCCAAGGTAAAATAGCCAAAAGCATTAAAAAGACAATAGCAATCCAAACACCCCAATATTTAGGCAATAAAAAGGACCATTGAAATTCACCGGGCGTATAAGGCTGCTTTTGGCTCATAACGATATAAAGAGTTCAAAAAGTTAAAACAGGCAAAAGTGTATCACGAACTGAAATTATCGTCGTAATACACTGTTCAATTGAGTGTTAAGAAGGGATGCAATAAGAAGGTTGAGTTATCGGCGATTTTCTAAAAGAATTTTAACAGCGAGTCCTGCTAATACTGTTCCCATGAGCCAGCGTTGTATATTTGCCCAAAGAGGTTTTTGTTGTAGAAAAAGGGCAATGCTACCCGCAGAAAGTACAATAAGCGCATTTACTGAAACACTGACAAAAATTTGAATCGTACCGAGTTGAATTGATTGCCATAAAATACTGCCTTGTTGTGGATGAATAAACTGTGGCAGTAAAGATAAATACATAATGGCAATTTTCGGATTAAGCAGGTTGGTCGCAAAACCCATTAGAAAGAGTTTAGCTGGGGAGTCTACTGATAAATCTTTTACATTAAAAATTGGAGCGGCATTTGGACGTAGGGCTTTCCATGCAAGCCAGAGTAAATAAATCGCACCAGCAATACGAATAGTATCGTAAGCATAAGGAACAGCTACAATTAACGCCGTAATACCAAAAGATGCGCAAAGCATATAAAAGATAAAGCCTACAGCTACGCCACCTAAAGAGATAAATCCAGCGGTTTTCCCTTGGCAAATTGAGCGGGAAATAAGGTAAATCATATTGGGACCAGGAGTGACTACCATCGCCAAACAAATTAGTCCAAATGCCAAAATTTGAGAAAGCTCCAGCATGCCAAAACACTCCAATATTATTATGTTGTTAGATATAGCATAATTATTTTTATAAGTCCTATATTCAAGCACAAGGCTATTTTAAAATACTAAAAATAGCCAAGATATAATCCATGATAGGAATGTGATTTATAAGCTTTAAGTTTTTAAAAAGCTTATATTCACAATATAAAAAAAGAGCCTGCTTAATTTAAGAAGGCTCTTTTTTTAGACGCTTTTTTGGAAAGTAAAACGAATTAGTTTCCTTTACTCATTTGTTCAAGCACGTCCCAACGTTCCAATTTTTCAAGCAGTAATTCTTCAATTTCTGCTAGGCGTTGGCTTGCTTGGGTCGCAGCATCTGCATCTTTAACAAACCATGAACCATCTGCAAGTTTCTCAGAAAGTTCTGCTTGTTCCTTTTCTAAGTTTTCAATTTCAGCGGGTAATTGTTCAAGTTCACGCTGATCTTTATAACTCAGTTTGACCTTTTTAACGGTACTTTGGGCAGCAGCTTTTTCCGCTTCAGCTTTCGCCTGAGCTTTTTTAACATCAGATTTTTGATCGACTACTTTGTCATCTGGACGTTGCTGCAAATAGTCTTGGTAGCCACCGATGTATTCTGCAATATTGCCTTTACCATCAAATACCCACGTAGATGTTACTACGTTATCCATAAATGCACGGTCATGGCTAATGAGAAGCAACGTGCCTTTGTAATCAGACAACATTTCTTCTAGAAGCTCTAGAGTCACCATATCCAAGTCATTGGTTGGCTCATCCATTACAATTAGATTCGATGGTTTGAGTAGCAGTTTAGCCAGTAAGATTCGATTTCGTTCACCACCAGAAAGTGCTTTTACTGGAGTACGAGCACGTTCAGGTGAAAATAGGAAGTCTTGAAGGTAGCTGTAAATATGACGACGGTTGCCATTTACATCAACGAAGTCAGAGCCTTCTGAAACGTTTGCCATTACCGTTTTTTCAAGGTCTAAGGCATTACGTAATTGGTCAAAATAGGCAACTTCTAACTGTGTACCTGTTTTAACTGAACCGCCATGTTCGATTTCACCTAAAATGGCTTTAATTAACGTGGTTTTACCAACGCCATTATCACCTACCAAGCCAATACGATCACCACGCATGACAAGGGTAGAGAAATCTTTGATCAGTAAATTATCATCGTAAGCGACACTTAAATGTTCGATATCAAATACTAATTTACCTGAACGATTTGCGTCTTGAGTTGCCATACTCACTTTGCCTTGTTGTGAGCGGCGTGCTTTCGATTCTTCACGTAAAGCTTTTAAAGCACGAACACGGCCTTCATTACGGGTACGACGTGCTTTAATCCCTTGGCGAATCCAAGCCTCTTCTTCAGCTAACTTTTTATCAAATAAAGCATTCTGTTTTTCTTCTGCTTCCATTTGCTGAGCTTTGAGCTCTAAATAGCGAGAATAATTGCCTTCATAACCTCGTAAAATACCGCGGTCGAGTTCCACAATTCGAGTTGCAATGCTATCTACAAAAGAACGGTCATGCGAAATAAATAGAAGCGTTAAATTATTTTGATCGAGTAAGAATTTTTCTAACCATTCAATACTTTCAACATCTAAATGGTTCGTTGGTTCATCTAGAAGTAATACGTCTGGCTGTGTTAAAAGAGCGCGTGCGAGTAAGACGCGGCGTTTACGTCCACCTGACAAGTCTGCCAAATCTGCGTTTGGATCAAGCCCCATTTTACTTAAAAGAGCATTTACCTTATTTTCTAGTGCCCAACCATCTAGTTGGTCTAGCTTATGCTGAAGGTTACCCATGCGATCACAGGCTTCCATATCTCCTAACATACAAGCGTCGGTTGCTTCATGATAAGCTCTGAGTACTTCAGAAGCTTCTCCTGCACCATCTGCCACAATGTCAGCTACTTTGCCAGAATCCATTGGAACGTCTTGGGCTAACATTGAAACAGTTAGACCATTTTGAATGGAAACTTCACCAGAATCTGGTAATAGGCTTCCCTCGATCAGTTTAAGTAAAGTAGACTTACCTTCACCATTACGCCCAATTAAACAGACTCGTTCGCCACGTTCTAGATTAAAGTTCGCGCCATCGAGTAGGGCAGGTCCGCCAAAAGCAAGTTGGACATCCCTTAGGGTAATATAGGCCATAATGTTTTCCAGAATCTCAAATGAGGATTTAAATGACTAAACCACCATATCATGATGATCAAGCGTCATTGTCCGCACCCATTGAAGATTTGCAAGTGCGAATTACATTTTTGGATGATTTAGTTGAAGAATTAAATCAACAACTCGCTATTCAGACCCAAGAAATAGCTGATTTAAAAAAACAAATGCAATTTCTTTATCAACGTGTGGAATCATCGGATTTATCGGAAGGTATTGCACCTTTTGACCCATTAACCAATAAACCTCCTCACTATTAATAAAATGGCAAGTTCAATACTTGCCATTTTATTAGGGAATATTTTTCAATTTTACTTAAAAACCATGTAATACGATTTTCCCTTTTGTTGTACCGCTTTCAATTTGCTGATGAACTCGTTTTAAATTTTCAGCATTAATTGGACTTATAACCTCGGTTACGGTCGTCTTGATTTTTCCTTCGTCAACTAGTTTGCTGACTTCATTTAATAGTTCACTTTGTTTTTGCATATCATCAGTCTGGAACATTGAACGTGTAAACATAAATTCCCAATGCACCGATACAGACTTCGATTTAAAAGGCTTAATATCTAACTGAGCTGGATCATCAATTAAGCCAAAATGACCTTGTGGCGCAATCAACTCTACGATATCTGATAAATGCTGATCTGTTTGAGTCGTTGAGAATACATATAAAGGTGCAGTTAAGCCTAATTGCTTGATTTGGGCTGCTAAAGGCTCTCGATGATCTAATACATAGTCGGCACCAAGTTGCTTAACCCATTCTTTAGTTTCGGCTCGTGAAGCTGTCGCAATAATAGTTAGGTTAGTCAACTGTTTAAGAAGTTGAATTGTGATTGAACCTACACCACCAGCTCCGCCAATTACTAATATTGATGTATTTTCTGGAGCAGCTTTGGGTACTTGTAACCGATCAAATAGCATTTCCCATGCCGTGATAGCAGTTAAAGGAAGAGCAGCTGCTTCAGTTGCTTCTAAAGTTTTTGGTTTATGCCCCACAATACGTTCATCAACCAACTGCAATTCACTATTACTGCCTTGGCGATTGAGTGCGCCTGCATACCAGACTGCATCTCCGACTTTAAATTGTGAAACTTGATCTCCAATTGATTCAACGACACCTACTGCATCCCAACCAAGAGTTTTCCATTGATTATTCTCTGGGCTTACATTGTTGCGAATTTTTGTATCAACTGGATTAACTGAAATCGCCTGAACACGAACAAGTAAATCACGACCTTCTGCAACGGGAGTGTCGAGTTCAATATCAACGAGTGCTTCTGGTGACGTAATGAGACCTGCTTTTTGATATGCCACAGCTTTCATAATAATAATTCCTCTTGTTGAGAGTTTGATCATAACGTAAGCTTAAATTTAGTGACTACAGACAAATAACGCTCATAGTGTCAAAAAGGATACTGTAAAATGGCAAAATTACGACATTCAAGTTTTGATTGCTCTCCGGGTTGTTCAGTGGAGGCGGCCATTAGTTTGATTGACGGAAAGTGGAAATGCGTCATTCTTTGGCATTTATTTAATGAAGGCACCTTACGGTTTAATGAAATTCGAAAGCGTGTTCCGAGCATTACTCAAAGAATGCTGACAAATCAGTTACGTGAGTTAGAGCAAGACGGAATTATTCATCGGGAAGTTTACCCTCAGGTCCCACCTAAAGTGGAATATTGCCTGACCGAATTAGGGCAAAGTCTTGAGCAAATTCTATTTGCTTTAAAACTGTGGGGTGATGCCCATCTTGACCGATTTGGAAAGTTGACACTTGTTAATGATGGTCAGAACTCTTAACTATATTTGAGTGACAACATTGCAATTTGCACCGTGAAATACTGATATTTTAGTTCTTGCGATCTTATCGGGCATTATTTTTCTGATGTAACTTGCGTTTTCTGGTCAGCTTATGCAACTCTAATAAAAGAGATTAATAGGTTTTGCTATGGACAATATGGGAATTTGGGTTACCGTTATCATTGTTCTTTTCGTACTAGGCTCCATTTTTGGTTTAAGAGTGAGCCCACGTGAAAAGGCACTTGGTATTATGCGTGATAAAGCCCGAAAAATAGGGTTACATCCACGTGTAATAGTTGCACCTGAATGGACACATGTTCCAATGGCTACTGAAAAACGTGCCAGCATGGTTGCTTATTATAGTGTATTGATTCCTGATGCCCGTTTATCCTTAATGCGTGCTCGTGTTATAGACGGCAAGTTAAAAGTGGTTCAGGGCGATGAGAAATTTAATGATTCTCCCATTGCATTAAAAGGGATTTATGCTATTGATATGCAGGCAAACTGTGTAGGGCTTTATTGGGATGAGGAATCAGACCTAAGAGCAACACAATTAGATGAGATGAAGGCTTATCTGTTGACCTTGGCTAAAGCCTGATTTTTAAATTTATTGGTATAGGAATAACATTTTATATGGCGAATACCTCGCGCTCTGCATCTCAAAGCACAGCATCTACTGCACCTGCTGCACATAAACGTGCCTTAGTGATTGTGGAGTCGCCTGCCAAAGCGAAAACCATCAATAAATATTTGGGTTCGCAATTCATTGTAAAGTCTTCTGTAGGTCACGTACGTGACTTGCCAACAGGCGGCAGTAAATCAACAGAGAAAAAGCCGGCTGCCCGGACTAAACTCACCGAAGCCGAAAAAGAACAAAAAGCTAGTCAGGCTTTAGTTAATCGTATGGGCGTTGATCCTGAGCATGGTTGGGAAGCTCATTACGAAGTTCTGCCTGGTAAAGAAAATGTTGTAGCTGAACTCAAAAAACTCGCCAAAGATGCCGATGCAATCTATCTCGCAACGGACTTGGATAGAGAAGGGGAAGCTATTGCTTGGCACCTAAGAGAAGTGATTGGTGGCGATGACAGCCGTTATCACCGCGTGGTATTTAACGAAATTACTAAAAATGCCATTCAAGAAGCATTTAAACAGCCAACACGTCTAGATTTAAACCGTGTAAATGCTCAGCAAGCACGTCGTTTCTTAGACCGTGTCGTGGGCTTTATGGTTTCGCCATTACTTTGGGAAAAAATTGCCCGTGGTTTATCTGCTGGACGTGTGCAGTCAGTAGCAGTAAAACTGGTTGTAGAGCGTGAGCGAGAAATTCGTGCTTTTATTCCAGAAGAATATTGGCAAGTTTTTGCAGATACTCAAGCGAAAAAAGATGACATACGTCTTGAAGCATTTAGACAGGCTGGTAAAACCCTTAAACTGAAAAATAAAGCTGAAACTGATGCTGTATTAGATGTTTTAAAAGGTGCTGAATATAAAGTTGCACAGCGTGAAGATAAACCAACTAAGGTTAATCCAAGTGCACCTTACATTACTTCAACTCTGCAACAGGCTGCGAGTACACGTTTAGGCTTTTCTGTAAAGAAAACCATGATGTTGGCTCAGCGTTTATATGAAGCTGGTTTTATTACCTATATGCGTACTGACTCAACTTTCTTGAGTGATGATGCAGTAAGCATGGTACGTGCGCATATTGAAAGCCAATATGGTGAAAAATATTTACCGGCAAAGCCAAACCGCTATGGGAACAAAGCGGGTGCTCAAGAAGCCCATGAGGCGATTCGTCCATCAAATGTTGCACTTACAGGTGATCAGCTTGCAGGTGTAGAGCGTGATGCTCAACGTCTATATGATTTGATCTGGCGTCAGTTTGTTGCGTGTCAAATGACGCCAGCAGAATATTTGTCTTCTACGTTGATTGTTGAAGCAGCGAATGTTGAGCTAAAGGCGAAAGGCCGTACGCTTGTATTTGAAGGCTTTACTAAAGTACGTGGCGCGAATAAGTCAGATGACGATATTATTTTACCTGCTATTAAAGTAGGCGAAATCTTAAAGTTAGAAAAGTTAGATCCAAGTCAGCACTTTACTAAACCACCTGCACGTTTTACTGAAGCATCTTTGGTTAAAGAGCTTGAAAAACGTAGTATTGGTCGTCCTTCGACTTATGCAGCTATTATTTCTACTATTCAGGAACGTGGTTACGTTAAGTTAGAAAACCGTCGTCTTTTCGCCGAAAAAATGGGTGAGATTGTGACGGATCGTCTGGATGAAAGTTTTAATAACTTGATGAACTATGCCTTTACGGCAGACCTTGAAGGACAGCTTGATAAAGTTGCAACAGGCGAGCGTAACTGGAAAGAGTTACTCGATACTTTCTACGGCGATTTTAAGAAACGTCTGACCAATGCTCAAGGCGAGCATGGCATGCGCCGTAACCAACCAGTTGAAGTACCAGCAGTACATTGCCCTGAATGTTCACGCCCAATGCAAATTCGTACAGGTACAACTGGTGTATTCTTAGGATGTTCTGGCTATAACTTGCCGCCTAAAGAGCGTTGTAAGGGTACATTGAACTTAACACCTGTTGAGTCTTTGGCTGCACTATCTGATGATGATGGTGCTGAAACTGCTGACTTGATGTCAAAGCATCGCTGTGCAAAATGTGGCACTGCCATGGACAGCTATGTGATTGATGGTGGTCGTAAACTGCACGTATGTGGTAATAACCCTGACTGCGATGGTTTTGAGCTTGAAGAAGGTGAGTTCAAGATTAAGGGTTATGATGGGCCAACGATCCCATGTGATAAATGTGATGGTGAAATGCAGCTTAAGACTGGTCGTTTTGGCCCGTATTTCGCTTGTACAAGCTGTGACAATACCCGTAAAGTCTTGAAAAGTGGTCAACCTGCACCTCCACGTGTAGAACCGATCAAGATGGAACATTTACGTTCGGCGAAACATGATGACTTCTTTGTGTTGCGTGACGGTGCAGCTGGCTTATTCTTGGCAGCGAGTAAATTCCCGAAAATTCGTGAAACACGTGCACCAAAAGTTGCAGAGTTACGTAGTGTGGCAGCTCAGCTTGATCCAAAATATCAATTTATTTTACAAGCGCCAGATGTAGACCCTGAAGGTAATCCAACAATTGTGAAATTCAGTCGTAAGAATCAATCACAGTATGTCGGCTCAGAAACCCCTGAAGGTAAACAAACCAAATGGAGCCTAGTTTACCAAGATGGTAAATGGGTTGAGGGCTAATTAAGTCCAACATAAAAAATGCTAGCTCAGCTAGCATTTTTTATGTCTAAAACAATAAAAGAAAATTTTAATTTTATGGGGAATAAGAATGTGGAAAAACATTCGGGTCTTATGTTTATTAATTATTTTATTGATTGTTGCTGTTCAAGCATGGCGAGATCAAAATCAAGATTGGAATCGACCAGTTGTAGTCGTTTTACATCCTATTAATACAGATGGTTTAGAGACAACACAGGCCTATATTCATCAGTTGAAAAATGAAGATTTTTGGGCAATTAATAGCTATTTAAGTGAGTGGTTACAACATTATCGTGGGCAATCAGGAAACTTTATAATCCGCTTAGGACAACAGTTGCAGCAACGACCGCCAGAGGTTCCTCAAAATGCTAATATTTTGCATGTTATGTGGTGGAGCTTAAAATTTCGTTTCTATGCATGGCGACAAAAACAGCCCGAAGACAGTGGAGCATCACTCAAACTTTATTTAAATTATTATGATCCGAATTATCAGAAAGTCTTAATCCATTCGACTGCTTTAGAAAAAGGTCGCATTGGTAGTGTGAATTTATTTGCGACTAAAACACAAGCTTTACAAAATCAGATCGTGATTGTTCATGAGCTATTACATGGCTTTGGGGCACAAGACAAATATGATTTAAAAACAGGACAACCTATTTACCCTTTAGGTTATGCTCAACCTGAAAAAGTGCCTCTATATCCACAAACTGATGCTGAAATCATGGGTGGTCGAACGCCTTTGTCTGAGCAGAGCAGTAAAATGCCGAATGGCTTACATGAAACAATAATAGGTTTACCTACAGCTCAAGAAATTGGTTGGGTGAAATAAAACTGTGGATAAATACTGCTTTATCCATATCAATTGTTAAGAAACGATGCAGATTTTATACAGACAAAAAATGTGAAGTACATCACTATTATTAGGTAGATGAAATTCTAATACCTGATAATAAGAGTAGCCATGATGAAAACTGTAGGTAATGATTTAGTACGTAATCAGTTACATGCTGACCGTAAATGGTATTTGATATTGGGCTTTGTGCTTATTGGTTTTGGCCTGATTTTATTTAGTTCATTACCATTTGCGACTTTTTCTGTCGTTTTTTTATTTGGAATACTCATGATGGTCGGCGGTGTTTTGCATCTCGTCGCAGCTATGAGTGTTTTTAAAGGCGCAAGCCGATGGTTATGGGCACTATTTGGTGTACTTTATTTAATGGCTGGTTATTATGCGTTTTCTACTCCAGTCACTACAGCAGTAGTGCTGACAAGCCTATTATCTATAGCGCTGATCATAGCTGGTGCTATACGTACTATAAATGCAATTTTACTTAAGCCAATTACTGGATGGGGCTGGACCCTGTTTTCAGGTTTATTGACGCTCGCTACAGGTATTTTAATTTTAGTTTCTAAAGATTCACCTTTTTGGGTGTTAGGAATGTTCCTTGCTATTGATATTTTATTTCAGGGAATTAACTTTCTAGGTTTGGCTTCAGCCATTAAGCATCTTCCTTCTAGTTCAAAAACAGTATCTTAAAAAATAATATTCGACCAAAGAGCACTTTAAGTGCTCTTTTTGTTTTTAGGATAGGCAGACCCATCTGTTGCCTCGGTCTGTTAAACTATGTCTTGGTGTTTTAGCGATATGTGTTATGAGTCTTGCAAAATTAATTAATGAACTAAATGCTCAGCAAAAAAAAGCAGCCACTACGTCTGCGCAAAACTGTTTAGTTTTGGCGGGCGCTGGTTGTGGCAAGACTAAAACTATTGTTGCTCGTGCAGCTTATTTAATTGATCAGGGCTTGCCAGCGAACCAAATCCAGATTTTAACGTTCACGCGCCGTGCTGCGAGTGAAATTGTTGCGAGAGTAGAACAACATGTGGGAGCACAGGCAAAGGGTCTGCGAGCTTCAACTTTTCATACTTTTTGTATGTATTTACTGCGCCGTAACCCACAAGCTTTTGGATTAAATCAATTTAGTATTATTGATCGTGATGATCAGTTGCTTATGTTTCGCTTATTAAGAGGCAAAGATAAAGATAACGTGTTGCCCAAAGCCGCAGAGCTGTGTGATTTATATTCTTATGCGAGAAATACTCAAACAAAGCTTTCTGAGGCATTAATTAAACAGCTTCCAGATGCATATGAGCATAAGACTCAAATTGCAGATTTAATGAAAACTTATGAGCAACGTAAAAGAGAGCGTAATTTTTTAGATTACGACGATATCTTGTCAATTGTGGCTGTCCATTTACAAAATTCAGAAGCCTTAACGAATTGGGTAGCAGGTTTCTGTCAGGCATTGCTAGTTGATGAAATGCAAGATACCAATCCTTTGCAATGGGCTTTATTACAACCATTGATTGGCAAAGTGAAGCTATTTTGTGTTGGCGATGATGCCCAGTCGATTTATGGTTTTCGCGGTGCAGACTTTGAAAATATCCATTCTTTTAAAGAGCGGATACCCGACGCAGTTATTCATACACTGGATTTAAATTATCGTTCGACTCAAGAAATCTTGGATTTATCAAACTGGTTGTTGGCCCACAGCCCAATTGATTATCAAAAACAACTACAAGCACATCGTGGGCAAGGGCAAAAGCCTCAGCTGCACCTATTTGGTAATGAGTATGAAGAAGCAAACTGGATTGCACAGGACTTAATAACGCGACATCAGCAAGGTGCAAGCTGGTACGACCATATGGTTTTGGTCCGTTCGGGCTATAGTGCACGATATCTGGAAGGGGCTTTTATTGCTGCCGAAGTACCTTATCGTTTTATTGGTGGGGTAAAACTTCTTGAATCTGCACACGTGAAAGACGTGCTTAGCTTGCTACGTATTGTGAGCAATCCTCACGATGATTTGGCGTGGATGCGTTTTTTAACCTTGTGGGATGGTATTGGTGACGTTGGTGCAAGTAAGCTCGCGCAAGAGTTGATGGGAATTGTTGACGTTGAGGAGCGCTGCAATCGTCTAGAACGTCATGGGAAAGTCCCTTTACAAGCGATTTTAATTTTAAAACAGTTAGATGTATTACAGCAGCATGTTGAAGCCAGCATTGGCTTGGCACTCGATGCTTTAGGTGAACAACTGGAGCAAAATTATAAAACTAAAGATTGGTCACGCCGATTAAAAGACTTTGATTTGGTCAAGCAACTTGCACGTAAACATGCATCTTTAGGTGAATTCCTCGAAGAATATGTTCTTGAACCTATTTCAGTTTCAGAAATTGAGAAAGCCGCTGATCAGGATTTAGTGACGTTAATTACGATTCATTCAGCTAAAGGTGCCGAACAGAAAGTTTGCTATGTACCTCATGTATCGCCAAATCAATATCCTTATGCAAGGGCACAGGGGGATTTTGATGATGTCGAGGAAGAGCGCCGTGTATTGTATGTTGCATTAACACGTGCAGAGAATGAATTAATTTTGACCAAGCAAAATCTCAATACATGGTCAGAAGACAATTATGACGAACAAGGTCGTAAAATCGAAAGTTATTTCCTAAATGACCTTCCTGCACATTTGGTTCAGGCAAAGATTCATAGGCAAGTACCTCAGCCATTTGCTAAAAAGCAATGGAACCGTTCACCTGCAGTAAATTTAGGTTTTGGTATCGATCTGGATTAAACTACTGTATAAGACACTGTGATTACTTAAATATATTGGCTACTCCCTTTAATTGCCAATTAAGGTTAGAAAATGAAGATATTAGTTCGTAATTTAGATCGTGCTGTGAGTGAAACTGAAATTTTAGAGTTATTCAAAGCATTTGGTAAAGTTGAAACGTGTGTTCTTGTTACTGATAAAAATACAGGCAAATCAAAAGGTTTTGGTTTTGTTGAAATGCCTAACCCACGTGAAGCAATTAAGGCAATTAAAGGCTTAAACCTGCTTAAAGTTAAAGGTAATGGAATTCGCGTTAAAGCAGCTGAAGAATAAGACTTCAGTGTGAAAAGACAGTTTTTAGCTCTTTCGATTGTAACGCCAAATGGCACTCGTATCGCTGAAGGTATCAAAACACTTGAAGTGCGTTCATGGGTACCCACAAAACTGCCAATCAAAGATCTATTAATTGTCGAGAACCAAAAATTTTTGGTTAAAGATACAGATGAAGAAGAGGGAGTTGCTGTCGCTTTGGTTGATGTCGACTCTATTCATCCTTGGCGAAATGATGAAATTGAGCCAGCATGTGCAACTGCTTGGGACGAAGGGTATTTTGCTTGGGTTGTAAGTAACGTTCGTCCTATAAAGCAGCCACTAAAAGTTTTAGCGAAACGTAAAATTTATCAAGTTGAGCTGGATTTACCATAAATAACGTTGATTTTATTAATGGAGTCGTTAAGCTAAAGAATAGCTGTTGCAATAGCGATTTTAGAACAGGAAAGTTTAGTTATGTCACGTGTTGCTCGTTATCATGCCGATCGTACCAATCAGAAGCTCTATTTTGCGCGCTTAGCGTGTCAACAGGCAGAACAGACCGATCATGTGCAGCAGATACAAGCTTATCGTGAAGCAGCTGTATTTCATTTACATGGTGCAATGTTAGCTTTCTTACAAGAACTCGTACGTTATTACCGTTTAAATGAATTGCAACCTACTTTAAAATCTATTGAAGAACATATGGCGGCAAAAGGACAAGTTTCTCCAGAAGTGTCCGTTTTGCAACAATTGGCGAAAGATGGTTTTGTTGCAGAGCTCAAACGAGCTTACCGTATGTGTCAATATGCACCAGAACCTAAAGAGCCGACCCCAGAAGAAGAAACTTCTTCTAATCTCATTATCAAAGTAACTCAAGGTCCTCAATCTTGGTTGCCAGATGTTAAGATTTTGCGTGAATGGCATCGTGAATTAAGCCATTTAATTGATGGTTTTCGTAATGAAATGGTCGAGTTCTAAAATTAAACTGCCCGAACGCTTGAAATTTAATCCGGGTGTGCCTATATAAATAAGACAAGAGATGCAAAGTGCAAGGGTGCTTTGCCACCATGTTGAAACATGGAGGAAATATATGTCTATACAGCAATTGAAAGAGTTATTTGGAAATCAAGAAGCCGTTTTGGAATTAGTCCAACTCGAAGGTGGCGAACTCGCCTTGCGCAATGCAGGTTCTGAGAATGAACCCTTGGTTAAAATTCAATTTAGCGATGAAGTAAAAGCAATCTTGGGGGAGCAAACTCCAGTTGTTGCTCAGCATATGATTCAGGCTGCACTATTTGGACTGCTCGAAAAGCAGGTAAATGAATGGCAAGCTGAGGTACTAGACGAACAGCCTAAATTCTTAAGTTAAAAAAAGCGTACTCTTGAGTACGCTTTTTATATGGGTTAATGAATAGTTGACTGATGGGCAAGCTCGATCTGATTTAATATATGATGACTCATATTCTTTGCCATTTCCTCTTTGGCATAGAACACTTCACCAATATTCTCATCTCTGATTACTGCCGCTTCTTCTTTACTTTCTGCGCAAATTAACACCTGAATTTGAGGGTTTAATTGCTTAGCGATCGCCACAATACGGTGAATATCTAAAATATCCATAGGTGAGATCACCAAGAGTCTTGCATGCATGATGTGTGCTTGAATTAAAACACCTGGTTCGGTTGCAACACCACTCACAGCAGCAATATTCGATTGACGTAGCTTTTCTACGATTTCACGATTCTCTTCAGCAATAACGACTTTAATATTTTCATTAATTAAATTTTCAGTAATACGTCGTCCCACACCACCATATCCAACAATGACAACCTGATCGCGTAAGTAAGCCTGATCAACTTCATCGGGTAACATGGCTAATGGGTCACCACTACGTTCAAGAAGTCGGGCTAGGTGAGAGCGCTCGCGAATCCAGCGTTGTACAGGCTCAATGGCAGAGAATATAAAAGAGTTCAGCGTTATCGAAAATAAAGCACCAGCTAAAATCAGATTTTGTGCTTCTAAGCTTAATAAACCTAATGAGACGCCGAGAGTCGCTAAAATAAATGAGAATTCACCAATTTGGGCCAAACTAGCGCCAACTGTAAGCGCTGTATTAATTGGATAGCGAAAGAATAAAACCAAAGCCATTGCAGCAAGTGTTTTACCTATCATAATAATTGCGATAACGGCCAAAATATGGAGTGGACGTTCAACAAGAATATGTGGGTCAAACAGCATACCCACAGAAACAAAAAACAGAATTGAGAAAATTTCACGTAGTGGAAGTGTTTCTTCTTCTGCGCGGTGGCTAAAGTCTGATTCTTTAACAACCATCCCTGCAAAGAAAGCCCCTAATGCCATTGAAACCCCAAAAATGGCATAAGACCCGTAGGCAATTGAAACAGCAGCGGCAACAACAGTAAGGGTGAATAACTCTCTTGAACCTAAACGAGCAACAAACTGCATAATAATAGGAACGACACGTTTACCTACAATCAGCATAAAGGCAATAAAGCCAATTACTTTTAATAAAGTGAGTCCAAGGGTTAACCAGATATTACCATCTGCACCTTCTGGTGCTTTCCCACCGAGTAAAACCGCTGTAGCTGGAAGAAGTACTAAAACAAGTACCATCACTAAATCTTCGACTAACAGCCAACCCACAGCAATTTTGCCGTTAACTGAGTCTAAAAGACCTCGGTCTCCTAAAGCTTTTAATAATACAACAGTACTCGCACACGACAGGCTTAAGCCAAAAACGAGTGCAGAACCAAAGCTCCACCCCCAGAGCATGGATACACCGACCCCTAATAGGGTAGCGACCGCAATTTGTAAAATCGCACCTGGTACAGCAATACGTCGAACCAGCAGCAAGTCATTTAATGAAAAGTGCATGCCTACACCAAACATCAGGAACATGACCCCGAGTTCTGCAAGCTGGTTAGCAAGATGAATATCTGCTTCTATGCCGGGTGTATTTGGGCTAATAATAATTCCGGCAATTAAATAGCCGATAAGAGGGGGAAGTCGCAATCGGGCTGCAAGATAACCAAAAAAGAGGGCAACACCGAAACCAACAGCAAGTAAAACAATTAAATCTACGTCATGCGGCACTAAAAACTCCTTTTACGTGAGTTAGGCTAAAGACAAGCATAAAAAATGCCAAGGCGAAATATCTGGAAAGTTTAACAAAAAAAAGCGAGCTATAAAAAAAATGCAAAAAAAAACGACTTCATTGTGAAGTCGTTTTTTCTCGAGGCTAAAATTATTTGATTTTAGCTTCTTTGAAAATCACGTGTTGACGGATTTTTGGATCAAATTTTTTGATTTCCATTTTTTCCGGCATAGTACGTTTGTTTTTAGTCGTGGTATAGAAATAACCTGTACCAGCTGTAGAAACGAGACGAATCTTATCACGCATTGTTCAGACTCCTTAGATCTTTTGACCTTGAGCACGAAGGTCTGCAACAACCTTTTCGATACCCAATTTGTCAATAATACGCATACCTTTAGTGGTTAAACGAAGACGTACAAAACGTTTTTCGCTTTCTAACCAGAAACGGTGGTGGTGCAGGTTCGGCTCGAACCGGCGCTTGGTTTTGTTGTTGGCGTGTGAGACGTTGTTACCAACGACTGGACGCTTGCCGGTAACTTGGCAAACCTTAGACATGGTGTAACTCCATTGATTCAGCCAACAGCAAATCTGTGGCCAGTCATACTAAATGTAAACGGATGAATTCATTCAAGGGGCGTTTTATACCAAAAATACGATTAAAAGACAAGCGGAATTGGTAAAAACGAGGCATGATTTAGTATAACAGATCATGCCTTGATCAGTTAGCGCAACAAGGTTTTCGAAATGAAACGATGAATGGGCTTATTGAACGGTGGAAGAATGTATTTAAGGCTATAAAGTTTTGGATTAGACATCACCGAACGTTCATGAGAAAGGCTAAAAAAGCCCTCTGGTCCGTGATATTTACCCATACCTGATGCACCAATTCCCCCAAACGGTAAATCATCTTGAGCCACATGGGTAATCACCATGTTGATTCCGAAGTGCCCTGAATGGGTATGCTGTGCAATATAGTCAGCACGTGCCTGATCATAGTCAAAATAATACATCGCTAAAGGACGCGGGCGACTATTAATGAATTCGATAACTTCTTCTATTTGGTCATATTCTAAAATTGGTAGGATCGGACCAAAAATTTCATTTTGCATAATATCCATTGCAGTCGTTACGCCTGTAACTAAAGTCGGCGCAATTTTACGGACATCATCTAAAATCTCATTTTGTGGATTAATTTCAATAATACGAGCACCTTGATCACGGGCATTTTCAAGATAGCCCTGAATGCGGTTGTATTGCTTGTCATTAATAATAGACGTGTAATCTTGATTGTTGCGGAAATGCGGATACATGCCAGCCACAATCAATTTAAAGTTTTCGATGAACTCGGCAGTTTTCCCCCGTGGCAAGAAAATATGGTCAGGTGCAACACACGTTTGACCCGCGTTCCACAATTTACCTACAGCAATACGTTGAGCCACATCTTTCATATCCATAGATGCATGCACAAGGGCAGGAGATTTTCCGCCTAATTCAAGAATAACAGGAACCAGATTTTGAGCTGCGGCTGCCATCACTGTTTTACCAACAGAAGTTGAGCCTGTGAAAATCATTTTGTCAAAAGGCAAATGACTAAAAGCATCTGAAATAACGCCGCCACCATTTACTACAGCAACTAATTCTTGTGGGAACGCTTCTGCTAATGCACTTTCAAGAACTCGTCCAAAGTTAGGAGAGGCACTCGAAATTTTGATCATGGCATGGTTGCCCGCTGCCAGTGCACAAATTAATGGCCCAACTGAAAGAAGTAATGGGTAATTCCATGGTGTAATAATACCAATTACACCCATAGGTTGATATTGTACCCAACCTTTTGCTGGCTGATGTAATACACTGATATGGCGTTTTGAAGGTTTCATCCACGCTGTCAGATGTTTACTGTAATATTTGATTTGTTCCAAACTGGTGAGTAGCTCACCAATTTTTGTTTCCATAACTGCACGATTGCCATAATCAAGGTTAATTGCGTCGGCAATCTGATCTTGATATTTTACCAAGACTCTTTTAAGACGAGCTAAACGATCAATACGCTCTTTAGCAGTGGGTACCGGATGACGTAAATAAGCAAGCTTTTGTTGTTCAAGCAAATCATGTAAATGCTTAACATCATAAGGGAGCTGAGTCTCTGGATTTGTTTTTGTTTGACTGTTCATCGGTACTTACCAAATACATTGATATATTTATTTTTTAGAGTAAATACTCTAAATAGTCAAGTCAGTTTATGTGTTCAAGTCTTAACCATGTGAATTATTAAAGGTTATTAAAATGTCTCAACCTAAAGCTCTGAAGACAAAAGACCGGATTTTACAAATCAGTTTGCAGCTTTTTAACGAGCGAGGTGAACGGTCAGTTACAACCAATCATATTGCTGCGGAGTTGGGTATCAGTCCTGGAAATTTGTATTATCATTTTCGGAATAAGCATGAAATCATTAAGGAATTAATGTATCAATATCAGGCCGAGACATTGGAAGTGCTTTCTTTACCTGACGACAGACCATTAACGACCAATGATAAAATTAACTATTTTCAGGTGCTCAGCGGCCAATTATGGAGCTACCGTTTTATTCATCGTGATGTTTATCATTTAGTTGAAAGTAACGAAGACTTTAAAAAGATTTATCCGCGTTTTGCTGGGCAGGTGATGCAGCAGGGGCAAAAGATTTATCAAGCTTTTGTAGATGCAGGTCTTATGAAAATGACGGCATCGGAAATTGAAGCCCTCATTATTAACCTCTGGATTGTATTAACAAACTGGACAAACTTTTTGTATATGTCTGGTCATATTAGTGACAATAACCATTTAGAAGAAAAATGGGTTTGGCAAGCATTACGCCAAATGGTTTTCCTTGAAGGTCCTTATCTTATGGGGGAGAGCCGAGCAACTTATGAGCAGTTGCTTGAATCTCTTGGCCCTTCAGATCTATTTGCCAGCTTATCGTCCTTAAAAGACGAATAGTTGTGCTTGTTTATTTAGGGCGCTAGAATACTCGGCCTATTAAAAGATTTATCTCAATTAAGTGATATTAACCAAATGAATATGACCACTGCCAATACAGCCCGTTTACTGATTACTTGTGAAGACAAGCCAGGGATCGTACAAGCGGTATCGAGCTTTTTGTATCACCAAGGTGCAAACATTACCGCGCTTGATCAGTATGCGACGGAAGCTCAGGGCGGACGTTATTTCATGCGTGTTGAATTTGAACTTGATCATTTACAGTCGCGTAAAGATGCATTAATTCAAACTTTTGCTGCGAACGTTGCTGAGCGTTACGGCATGCAATGGCGTCTTGCTTTCGTTAACGATGTTAAAAAAGTTGGTATTTTAGTTTCTAAAGTTGACCATGCATTGCTTGAGTTGTTATGGCGTCATGCACGTGGTTCGTTACCTTGCGAAATTACTCATGTCATTTCTAATCATGAAGATTTACGTGAATCTGTTGAAAACTTCGGTATTCCATTTACTGTAATTAAAGTCACTAAAGACAATAAAGCTGAAGCTTATGCGCAAATTGATGAAATGATGCAAGGCAATGATTTATTAGTTCTTGCACGTTATATGCAGATTTTAAGCGAAGATTTTGTTGCGAAATGGGAAATGAAAATCATCAATATTCACCATTCTTTCTTGCCAGCTTTCGTGGGTGCCAATCCATATAAGCAAGCTTATGAAAAAGGTGTGAAGTTGATTGGTGCGACAGCTCACTATGTGACAGCTGACCTTGACCAAGGTCCAATTATTGAGCAAGACGTTGAGCGTGTGAGCCACGACTATAATGTTGAGCAATTACGTGAGCTAGGTGAAGATGTAGAGCGTAATGTGTTGGCTCGTGCAGTGAAATGGCATTTAGAAGATCGTATTATTGTTGATGGTAATAAGACTGTTGTTTTTTAAATAACGGTTATTTTAAAAAAGCACGCTTCTTGCGTGTTTTTTTATATTTAAAATAAAATTGAAATAATATAACATATCAATAATAAGTGGGATTATCATAAGAATAGATCTGTTCATGTTGTAAATAGCCCAGCTATTTAAGTTTGGTTAAACAAATTGTGAACATGGGTGTCTATTGATGTAACTATGAGAAAACTAAAGCAAAGACGCTCAGCAGGCACAAAGCTATGGCACAGAGTAAATGTTTTTCTCAAAAAATAGTTGCAAATGAAAACACTTCTCATTTATTATTGTGGCACTTTATTGTTCTATCCGATGTTTGAAATCGTTTCTATAAATAGAAATCTGAAATCATCATCCATTAGGTAATTAGATTCTTATGAGTCAATCTTCCGCAGCCTTAAACGCTCCCAATCCGATGAAAAAGAAAGTCATCACAGCACTAATTGCAGTTGCAATTGGTCATATCGGGGTCTTATGGGCAGTTAGCCATATTAAGCCTGCTGAATTAAAGCCAATCGATAAGAAACCTTTACAGGTACGTTTCGTAAAAATTCAAGAGCAACCTAAACCACTACCTCCTAAACCAAAGGAACCGCCTAAAAAGCCGGAACCTAAGAAAGAGGTAAAAGAAGTTAAAGTTGTTGAAAAGCCTGTGACACCACCGAAAAAAGTGGAAAAAATTCAACAGGTGAAAAAGGCTGAAACACCAAAAGAAACAGTAAAGACAGAACCTAAAGTTGAAACCAAAGTGGTGACAACGACTGTTTCTGAAAAAGTCGTTGAAAAACCAAAGCCAGTAGTACAAGAAGCACCTAAAGCTCAACCCGCTCCAGATCCATCACCAAAACGAGTTTCAATTGGTGGTTCGGGTGTACAGTGGAGTCGTTCACCACGTTTAACAGTTTCTTCAAAAGATTTACAAGGCGAAGCACGCTCTGTCATGGTACTGATTGAAGCCGATGAAAAAGGCAAGATTATTAATGTACGAGTGACGAGAAGTAGTGGTATTCCAAGTCTAGATGACAAAGTTGTCCGTGCTGTTCGCGGTGCGAAATTTAAACCTTATATGGAAAATGGTGTTGCTTATCCAATTAAAGCAGAGCAACCCTTTGATTTAACCCCTTAAATGAATTTGAGTCCCAACGGCTAACCTTAATCAGGAGTTCATATGAACTTTTCAATCTATTGGCAACATGCAGATGCAGTGAGTAAAACCCTGTATTTCATCTTATTGGCAATGTCGATTGCTACCTGGACAGTTTTCATCTTACGTTTGATGGGGACTCGCCAATTAAAGCAACAAGCTTATGCTCAACTTTCTCAGGCTATCGCTTCGCTAAAAGCAAAGTTACAACCTTTAAGTTTTGAGCAGCGTAAAGCGGTTGCGGAGCAGGCTCTACTTCGTCAAATTTCTGCTGAAAAAGTCAATGCTGAAAAAGGTATTTCTGTTTTAGGAACAATTGCTTCAATTGCACCATTCGTTGGTTTGTTTGGTACGGTATGGGGTATTTTCCATGCACTTGTTGCAGTCGGTAAAAGTGGACAAGCAGGTTTGGCTCAAGTGGCTACACCAGTAGGTGAGGCGCTTATTATGACGGGCCTTGGTCTTGCAGTTGCGATTCCTGCGGTATTGGCTTATAACATTTGTGTACGCGCTAACCGTGGTCTTGCTCATGATTTACAAGATCAAGCGCACAGCTTATTAATTGATACGATGTTGCAGCAAGACTCAACTGTAAAGTCTGATGTTAAAACTGCACAGCAAAGTTATGTTGGAGGTCAAGCTTAATGGCTTTTCAATTGGGTGAAGACCACGATAGTGGCATAAATGAGATGAACCTCATTCCGCTAATCGACATTATGTTGGTGTTAATGATCATCTTTTTGGTCACAGCAACAGTTGCCAACCCATCGATTCCATTAACGCTTCCTAAAACAACTGCTGAAATTATTGATCCACCACCAAAAGCAATTACGATTAGTATTAATGCAAATGGTGAAGTGGCTTGGGATACTCAAGTAATTAGCCTTGATGAGCTTCAAAAACGTTTTCAAGAAGCAGGTCAAGGTGATGTTAAACCAACAGTTCAGCTTCGTGCAGATAAAGAGTCGAAGTACGATACTGTTGCACAGGTAATGTCTCGCGCCAGTGAAGCCGGACTGAGCGATATTGCCTTTGTCAGTGAAAACTAAAATTTAGTTTACCTAATAAAAAAGCAACCAAATCGGTTGCTTTTTTATTGCTCTAATTTATTGATCTTTCATAAGATGCTGGAATTTACTATATAGCTTGAGCAACTTAGGTGGAATCGCAAAGTTGCAATAACCTTGTGAAGGATTCTTTGCATAGTAATTCTGATGATATTCTTCGGCTGAATAGAACGTCGGAACAGGAGACAATTCAGTCACAATATCAAGATCATCATCTTTTAGTGTTTGAATCGTATGTTCCGCAGCCTGCTTTTGCTCTTCATTATAATAATAAATAACAGAGCGGTATTGCGTGCCGATATCATTACCTTGGCGATTTAAAGTCGTTGGATCGTGAGTCGCGAAGAATACATCGAGTAACTGGGAGTATGTTACTTGCTCTTCATCAAAATCAACCAAGATCACCTCAGCGTGCTGAGTATCTCCTTGACATACTTGCTCGTAGGTAGGGTTAATCGTGTGCCCACCTGCGTAACCACTAGTTACTTTTTCTACACCGCGTATTTGTAAAAATACAGCTTCGACGCACCAAAAACAGCCGCCGCCAAATAATGCCTGTTGCATTGTTTTTCCCTCTATTTCCTGCCTATTACAATAGGGTTTATGTATTTAAAATACAAAGTAAAGCATGTATAAAAAAGTAAAGAAAAGTGCATTACTTATTTCATTTAGCTTTAGGTAAACCTTGTCGAACGATTTGAGAGAAGTGTTCACTACTCTGATCTGAAAACTGTTCAAAATTTTCAGTACGTGGATTGATATGTGCAATTTGATACCACTGTTTTAAACTGACATTTTGATTAAGAGCTTTAAGATCATATAAATAATTAGGTAAGTAACCTGAAGCAATTAGACGATAATCTTTAGGAAGTTGATATGGGTTAATCGCTTGAACCATATCAAAAATTAGAGTTGTACAGTTACTCGTGAGCGTATTGTACCACTCTGGTTTTGTACGCAACTCATCTGATTTTTTAAGATATTCTAAAAATAAAGCTTTTTGCTCAGATCGTGGCATATTGATAGGAAAATTATAAACTTGCTCTTTGCGGATATTGCTACGCGTATAGACAATATCTTTTTCATCAGAAGCAATTAAGCTCAGTTCATATTTTCTAAAAAAACCGCCGATTGCCGAAAACTCTTCAGTTTTTTCTTTGCGAATCTCGATTGAGAAGACCAAAGGTTGTTGGTGTGCAAATTCGAAGCTGACCAGCGTATGGGCAATTTGTGGTCCCATCCAGTAAGAGGCAATGATGTTTATGCCATTTAACTGGTTGAGGTCAAAAGTTCGAGTTTCCCAGCGAACATCATAGGTTCCATCGGGATGCCAATTGAAGTTACGGACATTATGCAAAGTGACTACATCGCCGTGCTTTTCATAGCTCAGCATATTGGCAACTTCAGGGTTCCAGTCACGGTCTTGACGTGCAGTAATCGAAAAATACCAAACGAGAGAGCAAGCAAATGCTAAAAGGTAAATTAGGATGTCTGTACGTCTGCTAACAAGATGGCCTTCAACATATAGGCCCGCCATACTCAGTGCAAAAGCAATCCAGATGCCAATGAGTATGCGGCTGCCTAACCAGCCACAAGGCTGTTGAACCCAGAGTGCTACACATACCCAAATACTAGAGAACACAATAAACAGCGTGAATAGACTATGTAACAGCCCAAAAAGTAGAGCAATAATAAATTCACGTGTTCCGATATTGTGCATAGGCATCCATAGAATTATTTTTTATAAGTGGCAAACTCGAATGAAGTTCCTGATTTTTCATCAACTTGCTGTTCACTTGCAGTTTTATGAAATTCACTCGGTATTGTTGGATAATGTGCATCACCTTGCACATCTAAGTCAACATGAGTAAGTTCAAGACGGTCTGCAATTGACAAAGTTTGCTTGAAGATCTCGCCGCCACCAATGATGAACAATGCCTGCTTTTCAGTATTTTTTACATCTTCTAAAGCTGCATTTAAAGCATCTTCAATTGAATAGGCAATTTTAACACCGTCAAATTGCCAGTTAATGTCACGGGTAATGATCCAGTTCACACGGTTTGGTAGCGCACGGCCCATAGACTCAAGAGTTTTACGACCCATCACGACCACACCGCCTTGGGTGATTTCTTTAAAGTGTTTTAAGTCGGCAGAAATATGCCATGGCAACGCATTGCCTTTACCAATACAGTGGTTTTTGTCCATTGCCACAACGTGAACAACTTCTACATTTTGCCATGCCATAATCTTATTCTCTAAACCGTAACTTAATGAAATTTGAGTCGTCGTTATACTGCAACTGGTGCTTTAATTGCAGGATGTGACTCATAACCTACAATTTCAACATCTTCAAATTTGAAATCAAATAAGTCTTTTATTTCTGGATTTAGTTTCAATTGGCAGAGTGGTAAAGGCTCACGTGTCAATTGAAGTTGTGCTTGCTCAAAATGATTGGCATAAAGATGTGTATCACCACCAGTCCATACAAAATCACCGACTCCTAAACCGCACACTTGAGCAATCATATGGGTGAGTAGAGCATAGCTTGCAATGTTAAAAGGCACACCTAAAAACACGTCTGCGCTACGTTGATAAAGTTGGCATGACAATTTGTTATCTTGTACGAAAAATTGAAAAAGCGTGTGGCAAGGTGGTAAGGCTACTTGTCCAGCTTCGTTCGGGTTCCAACCAGAGATAATTAAACGACGCGAGTTTGGGTTGGTTTTAATTTCATTAATTAACCATTTAATCTGGTCAAAACCATCTTGGTTATAAGTACCATCCGCATTTTTGGTTGCACCGAAATTACGCCATTGATGACCATAGACTGGACCAAGCTCATGCTCTGGGCGGCCAAAACGAGCAGTTTGTTCTGCTGTTGCCCATTCGTCCCAAATTGAAACTTTATTATCTTTTAGATATTGGACGTTGGTGTCGCCTTTTAAAAACCAAAGTAACTCAATCACAATAGAACGAAAGTGAACTTTTTTTGTGGTGAGTAAAGGAAAACCTTTAGAGAGATCAAAACGCATTTGATGACCAAATACAGAACGGGTTCCTGTGCCTGTACGGTCGCCTTTGTCACCGCCATTATCAAGGATATGTTGTAGTAGGTCTAAATATGCACGCATAACACTCTCGAGTTCGGATTAATTCCATAAAATAAAAGGGAGACGGTTCATGGATCAATAAACCGTGGAAGATAATAGCATGCTTTGGGAATAGTAAAAACGAGCTAAACTTTATGCTTAAAAACGCTTGGCACGATTTTGATAAATTGAAACCAGAAAAAAGCCAACCAATACAAAACCTAAAGCTTGTATAGCAAGAATCCATTTATGCTGAGCAGGAAGTAGATACATCAAAATAACAACGATCAAAATAGGATAGATTTTGATTAAAAGTCTAAAGCTCGATTTGTCTGATGTGTTATTTGGAATTTTGCTATTTAAGTAATGTCCAACATGTAAACCAAAACCGAAAATAAGGCTAAGAATAGTATAAGTCGGCGATAAAGGCTGGATTTGATTGGCTACATAAATTGCAGCACAAACCGCAATAATGAAAATGAGTTTGATATGGCGCGGAGCGTTGTACCAATAAGCCAACATGAAAACCAAACCTATTTCTTAAAAAGCGATTGAGGTGAAAAAATAAAAGCAGCAAGTGCCATAAAAGCAATTCCTTGCACACCCCAGATCAGCAAGTTCGGCATCGCTTTAACAAAAATAAGGGCAAACAAAAGGGCAATAGGGATCCAAGTAAATAGACGGTAGAGTAAACCAGTCGGGTTGCTTTGAGCGAAATGCAATTTAAAGTAACGACAGATTAAAAAAATTACCCCAGTTCCAGTAAACATTAGAATCGTATCTAAAGGCAGTGGTTGGTATTGATATAGCGCAATACAAATAAGTAGCGTAATAATCAAAATCACTAGTTTTTTAAATGTTGGGACTTGCGTGTTAAACCAGAATTCCAGCATGGTATATCTTCATCTTGGGAGAGTAAAAACTGTAGTATAAAAAAAGAAAAGAGGAGCCGAAACTCCTCTAATTTAAATATTAACTATTCTTTTGTGGACCCCAGTCATAAATTTTCTTTTGATAGGCATACCACATCATCCAAAGGCCAATCAGCAACATTGGAATTGTTAGAATCTGTCCTTTTGTCATCCAACCCAATAGAATAAAACCTTGGTCGGCATCTGGTTGGCGGAAGAATTCCATAACAAAGCGGGCAACGCCATATCCCATTAAGAATAGGGCAGAAACGGCCATACGAGGACGTGGTTTTGAACTAAACCACCACAGAACAATGAATAGAATCAAACCTTCACAAAGTGCTTGATAGATTTGTGATGGATGGCGAACTAGGTGTAACGGATCTGTTGGGAAGATCATACCGAATGGATAATTCGGGTCAGTTACCGCACGACCATATAACTCTCCACCAATAAAGTTACCAATGCGTCCAAACATTAAGCCAGTCGGTACACAAGGGGCAATAAAGTCGAGCGTTTGGAACCATGTTTTTTGGTATTTTTTACACCAAAATAGCATAGCAACCATAACACCGAGAAAGCCGCCGTGAAAACTCATGCCACCTGTCCAGACTTGGAATAACCAAATCGGATTTTCGAGGAATTTATCAAACTCATAGAAAAGGACATAGCCGATACGACCGCCCAGAACAACACCTAGGGCACCATAGAACACTAGGTCGGAAACCATTTCTGATGTCCAGCCATCACGTTGTTTGGCACGGTAGGAAGCAAGCCCCCAAGCACATAAAAATGCCAATAAATACATGAGTCCATACCAATGGACTTGAAGAGGTCCTAGATGTATTGCGACCGGATCGATATTAGGATAGGTCAGCATTGCTGCTCCTTGATCTTACGTTTTGACAGATTGTAGCGGAATGATGTGAAAAATGTTGTACATTCAATGTGTAAAGATAGGGAACAAGAATCAATGTGTATTGTGGCTTTAGCATGGCATGTTCTGGATGATATGCCCTTGTGTCTTATGTCAAATCGGGATGAGTTTTATCATCGTCCAACGGCTTTATTGCATCAGTGGGAACATACCCCCATTGTTGCAGGACAAGATTTGCAGTCGGGTGGCACGTGGATGGGCGTTACACCTCAAGGTCGATGGGCTGTTTTAACCAACTTCCGTGATGGGCGAGATCAAAAGTCTTATGAGACTTCTCGGGGGCATTTGGTTCAGGCTTTTTTAGAATCTGATTTAATGCCGATTCGATTTGCTCAACAATTGGAACAGCAACAACAGAGTTTTGCTGGCTTTAACTTGTTTATGGGAAATGCTGATCAAGCGGTTTATATGAGTAACCGTGGTGAAGCTCCGCAAGTATTGGCTAACGGTGTGTATGTGGTTTCGAATGGTTTGATGTCTGAACATTGGGAAAAAACTAAACATTTACGAACACGTTTTACGCAAGAGTTTTTGCCTATGCTTCAGCATCAGACAGAAGAGTTAACTTTGCAACATGCGGCGTGGGATATTTTGGAAGATGAGCGCAAAGTCACAACTGCTTTATTACCCAATACTGGTATTCAAGCTGAGCTGGAAGAGTTATTGTCATCTACCTTTATTCAAAGTCCTGTGTATGGCACACGCTGTTCGAATTTTCTAAGAATGACCAATAATGAATGGCTTTGGTTTGAAAAGACCCAACAAGGTGAGCACAGCGGTCAAATTGTAGAGCAGCACATTCTTTTAAATCGATAGCAATAAAAATGCCGATCAATTGACCGGCATTTTTATTGGCATAAACGAATTAGCCTGCGATCACACCGCCGTCTTTACGGGTAATCACAACAGTTGCTGAACGTGGACGTGCTGTTTTATTGTTTGGATCTTTCTGGGTTGCTGGCCAGTTACTGTCTGGTGTTGCGTAACTTTTCGAGTCTTCACCAGGGTGTTGAACATTAATAAAAATAGCTTTGTGATCAGGTGTCATGGCAATACCTGTAATTTCACATTGCTTTGGTCCAACTAAGAAACGGCGTAGTGTTGAGTCTGTAACTTTAGCACCGACTAGCGTTTGTTGGCCATTTGATGTAGTGGCAGCGGCACCATCACCAATTTGGCCCGGTAGTGCGGCAAGCATCATACAGTTAGTGACATCGGTGTAAGCACCATCATCTGTTTGAATCCAAAGTACGCCACGTGGGTCAAACCACATTCCGTCAGGAGAAGACAAATCATTGTTGTCTGTTAAGCCAGATAAGTTGATGTTTGAGGCCATAGATGCTTCTGCACCAAATAGGTAGATATCCCATTTGAAGGTTTCAGCAGTGGTTTTGTCATCAGTTTCTTTAAAACGGATAATATGACCGTTAACGTTACCCTTTTGCTCTTTAGTGCCGTTGTAGAGGTCTGTGTAGTTACGTGGGTTTGCAGCATCGGTCGCGTAATCTTTACCACGATTTGAGTTGTTGGTTAGGGTGACATAGACTTCGCCGTTTACTGGGTTAACCGTACACCATTCTGGACGGTCCATTTTGGTAGCGCCGACTGCATCACCCGCCAAACGTGCAAACGTAACAACGTCTGCCTGAGATTTGAAAGGGTAAGTAGTGTTACTTTCATTTAAGCCATTTTTGCCGTAGGCAAGTTCAATCCATTGACCTGAACCATCATTATTAAATTTGGCAACATACAATTTACCCGCGTTCATGTATTTGTCACCAGCTGTATAGCCACCGTTTACATCTTTGACATCCCACACTGCGGTAGAGACGAATTTATAGATGTATTCACCGCGAGAATCATCGCCCATATAAAATGCTAATGGTTGACCTGCTACGGCACGGCAGGCACTATCTTCATGTGCAAAACGACCCAGCGATGTTCTTTTTACTGGGTTTAGGCGGTTATCAAATGGATCAATCTCGACCATCCAGCCGAATGTATTAGGTCCATTGCGGTAGTCTTGTGTTGCCTGTGCAGCTTTTACATCTGCATTCCAGCGGTCATATAAGTCTTGTGACTCAACTTGACCAATTGCTGTTTCCCAGCCATAACGAGAGCTTGTACCTAAATAAATTTGTCGCCCTTGTTCATCAACGTTAGGGATTAACTCACCATTTTTATCTTTTAAATAAATAACCTTGCCATCTTTATCTTTTTTAGGCGCACCTTTTTCATCTTTCTCGTAAAGATATGGTTCATCTTTTTTAACGCCTAAACCGTAACGTTTTAATGCAATTTTTTCTGCATCTGTACGTGCATATTCATCGCTACCTGAACGTTGGAAATAACCAATAAAGTTTTCTTCGGTAGTTAAATATGTGCCCCAAGGGGTATAACCATTACCGCAGTTATTATGTGTGCCTCGAGTTTGACGGCCAGCAGGCGAGAAACGAGTTGCAAGTAGGCTAGAACCAGCAGCAGCACCTGCAAACTCCATCTCTGTTGATGCTGTAATACGTCGGTTAAAAATAGATTTTTTATCAATTACTACTTTTTGAGTTGCTGCATCTTTTTTGATATGAACGACAGATACGCCGTGTGCATTTGTCTCACGAATGACTTCATCTTCAGGGCGGCGTCCATTAACTTTTGTTGGGCCTTTTGGGTGAAGGAAGGTCTGGTTGATATATTCGTGATTCATCACCAACAAACCTTCAGCCGAAACACTTTCATCAAAGTTGTTTTTTGACGTATTTAAACCAAAGAAATGCATACCGTCATGGCAATCGCCCGAGCGAAACTGGAAGCTTGGACCAGATGGAATATTATTGTCGTCCCAGTCACCAAAAGCAGGGTTGATTGAATCACCTAAAGCGTAAATGACATTGGCTTCATAGCCTTCTGGTACAGTCACGATGTCGTTATGGTTTTTTGCAACTGCTGTAAAAGTTAATTTCTCTGGTTTTTTATTTGGATCTACAGGTGGGATTCCACCGTTGTTAGAACCTGAGTCATCATTACTATCATTACAGCCTGTTAAAGTAGAGGCTAAAGTCAGAGCTACTGCACCACTTGCAGCTTTGGTGATTAAACTACGGCGACTTACATGTTGTTCTAAAATGTCACGGAAGTGGATATTGTCAGAAGTATTATTGTCCAGTTCTTGATCTTCATGATATGGCGTCAGCTCTGTCATGGGAAATTCCTAAGTAAGTAAAGAAATAAAGAGATTGTTCTAAAAATCTTCATTAGCTTAGTTGGGGAGTGTGACGAGGCTTTGACGTTTTGATGATAGGTTTGTGAAATAATTGATCGTTTAGTCAAAAAAAAGAAACCTGCATAAGGCAGGTTTCTTTTATTTTGGTGAAAGAGATTATTTTTTCACAACAGATGGAGCAATTGGGTCGGCAGTGATATAGCCAACCGCTGCTGCAAATTTATTGCTGTAGTTTGTATTAATCGCAGTATCAATTTGCGAAAGTAAATCTGCACTGATACCAGTACGAACACCGTTAGTTTCTTTATAGAAACGATTCCATTCATCACCTGGATGTTGAAAGTTACTCATGATGTAAGTCCAACCGTTTACTTCATCAACTGCATGTAGACCAGTTGATTCTGCACCTGCTGGTGTAGACAAGATACGGATGAGCTGTTTAGTGTCGACATTGTAAGCCCATAAGAAGTTATTTAAGTGGTTACCAGAGTCTTCACCGATAAATAGCGTACGTAGCTTTTCAGAGAACTTCAAGTTGTCAGGGCTAGCAATCTGTTCTGGATCAGCAGTGTTACCTAAGCTGTCAAAGCTAATGTCTTTACCTTTAATGAGAAGACTAGATTGGCTAGGTACCCATTCACTGTTAATTGCTACATTTGAGCTGTCTTTTTGGCCGCCTGTCAGTTTATGCTCCAAAATACCACCAGCCGTGATTTTCGGGAATTTAACGTTGTGCTCAGCAAGGTAGCCGCTACCACCTTCAACCATTGAATCAACAATGTTAGCTAAAGCTGAATATGCGCGTTTATCTGCAATATTTACAGTCGTACCTTCGTTCTTGGTCAATGCCATTGAAGCGCCAACGTAAGCAGCATAACGGTGTGTCTCAAGGAAAGCCGCAGCAAGTTTAGTTTTGTCGCTGTTATCTTTAAGCTTGAGATAAACACCAGTTTTGCTCAAATAAGTAAATTTAAAACCTTGAGCTTCTAATTCTGCTTTTTGAGCAGCTTGTTGTAGTTTTAAACGATCTTTCGCAGCTTTTGCTAAAACTTGTTGTTCAGGTGTACCTTTATCTCCAGCATCAATAGCTTCAACTTCTGCTGTCGTTGCATCGCTTGGATATTTGGCAATTTGTAGAACCGATTCGAAAATATCAGTTCCTTTGATACCGCTCTTGATTAGGTTTTCAATCTCTACACTTGTTGCATGACCAAGTTTGATCCATGAGATCTGACCCGTCGTTGTATCTGTAAGTACTGTTGTATATTTTGCAACGTAAAGTGTGCCGGCAGATAGGTCTTTCTCTTTATCTGCAACGAACATGAAGAGACCACCATTGGTATAGTCGTCACCCATCAAAACTGTACGGTTATCTGGGAAAACTTGTACAAGCTCATGTGAAATACGGCCTAAACAGTAGTGCTTTGTTACACGACCTGTACCATCTGCATTTACGGTAATTTCTGGTAAATGACCGTAGTTATATGGGTTAGCCGCATTTTCATCACCATACACATTTTTACTGAATGCTTTAAGTGTTGAAAGTGATTGACCTAACTTTTGGTTGAAAGCATCTGGCTCATATTCTTCACTCGATAAATGAGTTCCCCATGGTGACAAGCTTGCACCACAAGTAATCCATAAACCATGTGCACTTGAAGTGTCTACATTGTGATATTTAATTAAAGTCAAATGACCAGTTTTCGGGTCTTGATCTAAAGTAAGCACTGCAATCGGAGATGATAATTTACCGTAAGTATCACCACCATTTTGGTCTTTTGATAAATATTCAAACTGAACCACATGGAACACTGGGTTACCAGTTACACCTAATGCTTTCTTGTCTGCATCTGTGAAATCTTTGCCAGTCGCTTGTTTAAAGCTAATCAGAGAACTACCATCTGGACAGTCAGAAAAGAATTGACGTTCTTTACCTGCAACTGATTTATCAATAATTGGCTTATTATTAATGTCAACATAACCACCCGCGATAATCTTTCCGCCTTTACCATCAGGAACTTCTGTACCTGTTAAGAAGAATGGTTTGTAAGCAAGTTGATATTCAGTTTTACTGCCATCTTCCCATGAAATAGCAAGCTTTGATGCACATGCTGTCGTGGCAATATCAGCTACAACGGAAGGAGCAGGCATTGACGTGAACGTTGCATTTTTAAAGTTAATTGGTTTTGATGGAGTGGTAACGTCTGAATCATCATTACTATCGTTACATCCTGCTAACGTTGCTGCCGTAGCCATCGCACCTAATGGAAGAAAAGGAATCCCCGTAAACCATTTTAAAATATCGCGACGTGTTGGGTGGTTAGAAGCAGTTGTCATAATAAATCCGTAACTTTTGTGAGTATATTTGTTGAGTTGATTCTATGGACTGTAAATGACACTTTTCTTACATTTTTAAGTCACTTTGAAGACAGTTTATGGCTTTGTAGATTAAAAAGTGACCTAGATAAAAAAGCCTGAACTTAGAGGTTCAGGCTTTTTCTTAGATATCATTTTATTCAGCAGATTGAGCTTTTCTTTTCTCAAGAATTTTACCGAACAATAATCCAAGTTCGAAAAGCAACCACATCGGTATTGCCAACATCACCATAGAAATTGCATCTGGTGGGGTAATGAACATGGCTACAAAAAAACAGCCCACAATGATAAAACGTCTTTTTTCAGCAAGACTTTTTGTATTTACCACACCAATTAAAATCAGTAGAAGCGTCGCGATTGGAATTTCAAAAGTGACACCAAAAACTAAAAACAGCTTTAAGCAAAAGCTTAGGTAGCTATTAATATCCGTCATAGGTGCAACAGTTTCAGGCGATACACTAATAAAGAAATGTAAAATCGCAGGAAGTGTAATGTAGTATGCAAAGGCAACTCCGGCATAAAACAAAACGATACTACCGATGAGTAATGGCAGCGCTAAATGACGTTCTTTTTGATATAACGCTGGGCGGACAAAAGTCCAGATTTCATAAAGAATAAATGGCATTGCCAGCACAAGCGCGACAAATAAATTGAGCTTAAACGGCGCCATAAAGGTTGCAGTTACATCTGTTGCAATCATTGACGATGATGCTGGAAGTTGCAGCCTTAAAGGTTCAGATAATAATTGGTAAGTATGGTTTCGAAAGGGTAATAAGCAAAAGAATAAAAATAATGTTACCCCGACAATCCTAAATAAATGACGTCTTAAAACGACCAAATGATTCATGATTGGCATTTGGTCTAAATTTTCTTGCGTATTTACAGTCGTTGAAGGCAGTTGGTTCATACGGCGATCTTCAATTTAACGGGAGGTGTTTCTAAAGTGTCGCTTTCAGATACCAAAGGTGTAAATTTGGCAAGAAAGGGCACTTCATAATGACCCGATACAGGGGAGTACATCGTAGACTGAGATATAGTTTCAGCTACCTCAGTTTTTTCTGAATTGTCTGAAGTAGTCTGTTTTTGTATTTCTTCAAGTTGTTGTTGTACTTTGCGTTCTAGTGCTTCAATGCGGTTGAGTTCTTCTTGCATTTCTTTTCGAAATTCAGAAAGACGCAACTCTTGATCAATCTCATTTTGCAAATTGGTAATATAACGTTTTAGGCGAACATACCAGCGACCAGCAAAGCGTGCGGCTTCTGGTAGTTTATCTGGGCCTAAAACTAAAATTGCAATAATTGCAAAACAGAGTAGCTCTGTCATTCCTACATCAAGCATGGTGGAAAACCTTTAGCTTTTCACTGATGTGCTGTCAGGGGTTTTGACTTGGGCATCAATTGTACGTGGAGTATTAAGAGCAGCAGTTTCGTCTTCTTCACGAACTGATTTTTTAAAGTCTTTTACTGCACCGCCTACGTCTTTACCGATATTTTTTAATTTAGATGTACCGAATAATAAAATAACGACAATTGCAAAAATAACGACGTGCCAAATAGATAAACCGGCCATGATCTTATACCTCTTTTCAGTTTGCTTTATATCAACAGGTTGCCATGACAACAATGTGACATTTATATGTCATTTTTAAGACAATAAACGTCAGTCAAAATCTAAAAGGGTAGTTTTATAAAGGCTGTATTGGATTTTTATTTTAGAGAGAGCTGAGAAAGTGAAGCTTAAATTACTTGAAATGGAGAGTACATTTCACTTTGAAAAGGTGTAGCATAACAAACTGATTTTGATGGGTGAGAGTAGAAAACGTGGCGTTATTATTGCCAATATTGGCGTTTATCACTGGACTTTTACTTGCTCAGACTTCTTTTTCAGAAACGATAAAACCTGTTCTTTCAGCTTGGCTTGCCCGCTTACTAATTCCAGTTGTGATTATTTACAACATGGTATTTTATCAGCCGGGTAGTTTGAGTTTGATGCTCTTTAGCTTCGGTTCAGCATTTCTTATTTTCTTTGCATATTTAGCTTTATTTAAAGACAGATTATTAGCGCTTTGCGTTAGTTATACCAACATGGGCTGGCTCGGTTTTCCTTTTGCCATGGCTTTATTTGGCCCTGATGCTACGGCCCCAATTGTTGCGTTATATATTGGAATGTCTCTTTTTGGAAATGCATGGGCTGTTACGGCAGTCACTACTGCACCACAAAGTAAGCTCAATATATTAAAAAAAGTTTTAACTTCTCCACCTTGTATTTCAATCTTTTGCGCGCTTGTGCTCAGGTTGTTAGGTGCTCAGCATATCGAGCATTCTGCCATACATTGGGTATATGAGGTTGCCAAGTTCGCAATGACATTTGCTGGAATGTGTGTATTGGGAATGTGGTTATGTCGTACTAGAGTGCATTTAAAAGACTTAATCTACAGCACCAAAGCTCAAGCATTTAAGGTGGTGTGTGGACTTATTCTTTGTGGCTTAACTTATAGATTTCTACCGATTCCAAATATAAGTCAGCAAATTGGAGTCATGTTTTTAATGTTCTGTCTGCCACCAGCAGCCAATATTGTAGCGCTAGAAACACATTATCAAGGAACAGGAAGATCTGCGGCTTATATTGCTTCTGGGACGATTGTGAGTTGTGTATGTATTGCGATTTATGCAGTATTTTTGCATCTTTATTTCTAAGTAAGATAATTAGATTAGGCTGCCTTTGAATAGTGGTTATATGCTTATTTTGTGTATGTAAGCAATACTTTACTTTTGTTTCGTCAAAAGCAACAAAACCATTTGTCGAACTGACGACACATCCGTGATGTCGCAGTTCGACGGGCGACATCCATGTCGCCTAGCACGATAGCAAATGGCTTTAAAGTTTTACTTCTGCAAACTTTCTCTAAATAACTGCATCGCTTGTCCACGATGACTAATCTTATTCTTGTCTTCTTTAGAAAGTTCAGCGCTAGAAATTTGTAGCTCAGGTAACCAGAACAGTGGGTCATAACCAAAGCCATTTTCACCACGTGCAGCTTCTAAAATTTCGCCGTGCCAGATGCCTTGGAAAATTTGTGGCAAAGGATCTTCAGCATGTGTTACTAGAGCAAGTACACACACAAACATGCCTTCAATCACTTCACCATTTTTACGAAATGGCAAAAGATCATTTAATAATTTGGCATTGTTCGCTGCATCGTCACCGTGTTCTCCAGCATAGCGTGCAGAGTAAATGCCAGGTGCACCATCTAAAACAGGAACACAAATGCCTGAGTCGTCAGCCATAGCAGGTTTACCTGAAATTTTAGAGGCATGACGAGCTTTAATAATGGCATTTTCAATAAAGCTTAAGCCATCTTCAATTGCATCGGGAATATTAAGGCGACCTTGAGGAATAATTTCTACAGGTAACTTAAGCTGTTCAAAAAGTTTTTCAAACTCAGCGACTTTACCTTTGTTATTGCTGGCAAGAACTAAACTGCCCTGATCAAACCAATGTGGGGTAGACATAATAAAACCAAACTTTATAGCTAATATCGAACGTGAGTTATGTTACGTGTTTTTTAAGAGGGGATATAGAGGGAAATAAATAGAATATAAAATGGGATAACCTAAACTAAAGCCACCTTGTAGAGCATACAAGGTGGCTTTAGTCGAGTAAGGTTTTTTACGGATGAACCGTTATTATTGTGCTTGAATCCATTTGTCTGCACGGTCACGCGCTGTACGGATTTGTTCTTGAGTTAAGTTCGCCGCTAGAGCAGTTTTCTTACCTTCAGATAGGCTAATCACTTTATTGTCGAGCATGCCATCACGAGTTGAAAGCTCATACCACTGGTAAGCACCAACGTAGTTTTTCTTTTGCTCTTCCATCATCGCAAGGTTGTAGCTTGCACGGTTATCACCATTGCTTGCTGCTTTTTCAAAGTATTTACGAGCCATTGACTCATCTTTTCTAACACCAATACCGTCGGCGTACATACGACCCACGTTGAGTTGTGCTGGCGATAAACCTTGATCAGCTGCTGCTTTAAACCATGCGAAAGCTTGTTTTTCGTCTTTTTCTACATCTTTACCATATTGGTAGTGTGTACCAAGGTAAAATTGCGCGCCTGCTTGACCAGCTTTTGCAGCTTTCTGAAGGTCATTAACCCCCATTGTTGAAAAGCGTGCAGCCTGACTCGCAACCGATTGTGGCTGGGCGATATAATCTGCATGAGCCTGCATACTTAGCAGTCCTGCAAATAGTGTGCTAAATAATGTCTTTTTCATAGTGCACTCACTCGATAAATAGCGACTTCACCAAACAAATTAGGAACATGTTTGCTTAACAGGCTTCCCTGCTGATTTCCATTGACGGCGAGTCGATTAATAATTTGTATCTGATTTTCAGCACAGAGTGCTTCGAAATCTTTAAATGTACATAAATGAATATTGGGGGTGTTATACCACATATATGGTAAAGCATCCGATACAGGCATCATTCCTTTTAATGCAAGAAAAGAACGAGTCTTCCAATGCGCAAAGTTTGGAAAAGTAATAATTGCCTGTTTACCCACACGCACCATGTCTCTTAATAAAACATCCGGTGCATCTACGGCTTGCAAAGCCTGTGCCATAACCACATAGTCAAAAGACTGGTCGGCAAAACGGCTCAAACCGAGATTCAAATCTTGTTGAATAATATTTAACCCGCGACTGACGGCAATTGCAATCTTTTCTTGATCAATTTCTAAACCATAAGCACGAATTTGATGCTTTTGGCTCATATGAGCGAGTAATTCACCATCACCACACCCTAAATCGAGTACGCTTGAGCCGGGTTTAATCCACTTTTCTGCCAGTTGTTGATCAATACGCATTAACTTGCCTCCAGTGATGTCGATTTTAAGTGTTCTTCACCGCCTAAGAAAGCGCGCATGGTTTTGACATACAGTGGAATCGGGAATAAGAACGAGTCATGGCCTTGCTCAGCATCAATATCGAGATAACTTACAGGCTTATGATTGGTAATAAGTGCATCTACAATTTCTTGAGAGCGACTAGGGGCAAAACGCCAGTCTGTTGTAAATGAGACAATCAGGAACTGACATTTGGTTTTACCCATCGCTTCTGTTAACGAATGATTGTATTCACGTGATGGGTCAAAATAATCTAAAGCTTTGGTCATGATGAGATAAGTATTGGCATCAAAGTTACGGCTAAACTGTTCGCCTTGATAACGAAGATAGCTTTCGACTTGAAACTCGACATCAAAACCATACATAAATTTGCCAGATTTTAAATCACGGCCAAATTTTTGTTTCATGGCTTCTTCTGAAAGATAGGTGATATGACCGACCATGCGAGCCAAAATCAGGCCACGTTTCGGGTAGCTATCATTTTCTAAATAACGACCATGATGGAAGTCTGGATCAGACAAGATCGACTGACGCGCAACCTCGTTAAATGCAATATTTTGTGCTGAAAGCTTTGGTGCGCTGGCAATAATCACACACTTTTGTAAGCGGTCAGGATAATCGACTGACCATTGTAGTGCTTGCATGCCTCCTAATGATCCACCCACAACTGCATACCAAGCATCTACGCCTAAAAGGTCAGAAAGCATGGCTTGAGTTTTGACCCAGTCGCGTACCGTTACTAACGGGAAATCCGGTCCATAAGGGCGATTATCATTTTCAGGATTTGGTGACGTTGGGCCAGTTGAGCCGCTACATCCACCAATATTATTGAGCGAAACTACAAAAAACTTATTCGTGTCGATTGCTTTACCCGGGCCAATACAGCTATCCCACCATCCAGCTTTTTTATCATCTTCATGGTGATAACCTGCTGCATGATGATGTCCGGAAAGAGCATGACAGATTAAAATGGCATTTGATTTATCTGCATTTAAAGTGCCGTAAGTTTCAACCATTAATTCAAAACGTGGTAAAACACGCCCACATTCAAGATGTAATGGTTCTTCAAATTGGAACTTTTGCGGAGTGACTAACCCCACTGAATCAGCTGGAAAAGACACGGGAACATTTCGCCTTTTAAATCTTTCAGGAATAAAAAGAAAGGATACCAAGCTAGGTATCCTTTCAAAAGAGTTTTTTTAAATTAAACAGCGGCGGCAACTACCTGATCTGTACTTAAAACGCCTTGATCAATCAAACGGTTAGTACATGCAATAATTGCTTCAATCGATGAGGTGACTGTATTGTCATGAACACCCGCACCAAATGAACCTTTACCTGTACCTTTGACTTGAAGTTCGATCAAGGTTAATGCTTTCGCATTTGCACCTGAACTAATGCTACGTTCTTCATAGTTCAATACGTCAATTGGTAATTGAAGCGCATTTAAGAATGCAGAGATTGGTCCATTACCTTCACCGCGAAGTTGTTGTGTTTCACCTTCAACATCAACATCAAGTTCGATGATTTGAGTGCCATTAATATCAGATAATCTGTAGTTTTTGACTGTGTAATGGTGGTTTTTCACATCAACATAAGTATCTTTAAACAAGGTCCAGATTTCTTTTGCATTAATTTCTGTACCATTATCATCAGCATATTGTTGAACAACTTGACTGAATTCGATTTGTAAACGACGAGGCAATACAACGTTGTAGTTCGCTTCTAATAAGTAAGCGATACCACCTTTTCCAGACTGACTATTTACACGAATAACTGCGTCATAGTCGCGGCCCAAATCTTTCGGGTCGATTGGCAAGTAAGGCATATCCCAGATTTCTTCGTTTTTCTGGTACTCGAAGCCTTTTTTGATTGCATCCTGATGTGAACCAGAGAATGCAGTAAATACCAAGTCACCTGCATATGGATGGCGAGGGTGTACCGGTAAACCAGTACATTCTTCAACCGTTGCAATCACTTCATTAATGTTAGAGAAATCTAACTCTGGCGCTACACCTTGGGTGTACATGTTCAATGCAATCGCTGCAACGTCAACGTTACCTGTACGTTCACCATTACCGAACACACAACCTTCAACACGGTCAGCACCCGCCATAATCGCAAGTTCTGATGCAGCAATACCACAGCCGCGGTCATTGTGACAGTGAACAGAAATGATCACGCCATCGCGACGTGCCAAATTACGATGCATCCATTCAATTTGGTCTGCATAAACATTTGGTGTAGAAACTTCTACAGTCGCGGGTAAGTTTAAAATCACTTTATGGTCTGGACGTGCATCCCAAATTTCTGTGACGGCATCACAGACATCTTTAGCGACTTCTAATTCAGTTGCAGAGAAACACTCTGGGCTGTACTGGAAAATCCAGTCAGTTTGAGGATATTGCGCTGCATACTCTTTAACTTTTTGAGCAGCATTAATTGCTAATTGTTTTGCGCCATCAACATCTACATTCAACACCTTTTGACGGAAGGTTGGAGAGTTAGAGTTATAAATATGCACAATTGCGCGTTTAGCACCTACCAAAGATTCAAAAGTACGTTCAATTAAATGATCACGTGCTTGAACCAAAACCTCAATATATACGTCATCAGGAATATGATTTTCTTCAATCAACATGCGAGTAAAATCGAAGTCAATTTGAGACGCAGAAGGGAAACCGATTTCAATATGTTTAAAACCGATTTTTACAAGCATTTTGAACATTTTGAATTTTTGTTCCATGTTCATCGGTTCAAAAATTGCTTGGTTACCGTCACGTAAATCAGTACTCATCCAGATTGGCGCTTTTGTAATTTCTTTATTTGGCCATTGGCGATCTGGTAAATCCACTCGTTGGTACATACGGCGGTATTTTTTGCTTGGGTCAGCCAACATCATGAGAAAACTCCTTGTCTCGTAGCGCAGTTGCTCTGGATATATTTAAAAGGCAACGTCTCTACTTAATATATGGTATCTAATTCAGAAAAATTAAAGGGAACTTCAAAGTGCTGCTTTAGAAAGCAGACAAAATTTTTATACGCGCGCTTGGCGCAGCATCAGGAGTTGCGGATGATGTCTTGCTTGAGTAGGCTGGGCAAACAAGTAATTCGTTTTCATCTCTAGACCGTGAAATAATAAGTTTGATGGTTTGCTGGTAATCTTGATATTTAGATATATCACATCTAAACAATGATTACACCTTGTGCAAAATTCTTATCGTAATTTTAATCTCAGAAATTAGAAAATAATTTTCTAATTTTGCGCAGTTTTATATTTATTAGAAAATAATTTTCATATTTTTGCCAAATTGAGGTAAAAGAAGTTATATGATCTCAATAAGGCAAAAATAAATGTAGTTATAGCTCTGACCACATTCGAATTAAATTATGATAAATGTTGGTGAGCTTCATGACTTCTGGATAGTTGTCGCCGTGTGTTTTACGTAATTCTCTAATACTTTCATCTAAGTTAAATAAAAGATGGCGTTTACTATCGTCGCGTACCAAACTTTGAACCCAAAAGAAAGAAGCAAAACGAGTACCTGAAGTAATACTACTAACTTCATGCAGGCTAGTAGACGGGTAGAGCACCACATCACCTGCGGGTAATTTGACTTCGTGATAACCATAAGTGTCTTCAATAACGAGGTCACCGCCTTCATATTCATCAGGTTCACTTAAAAATAGCGTACAAGATAAATCGGTGCGGAGCTGCTCAGAAGTACCACGGATAAGACGAATTGAGTTGTCCACGTGAAAACCGAAGCTTTCATGTTCATCATAACGATTAAAAAGTGGTGGAATAATTTTGTGGGGTAGAGCCGCAGCCTGAAACACTGGATTTTGCCAAATTGCTTTAATGACAATATCACTTAAATGATGAGTAAGCGGGTCTTGTTCAGAAAGCTGCTGATTTCTTTTAACAGAAGCAGATAAGGTGCCAGCAGTTACTTTTCCACCTACCCAGTTGGCATCTTCCATGAGTTTACGAAACTCGGCAACTTGCTCTTTGCTTAAAACATTGGGGATATGATGAATCACAGCAAACACCTTTTAATATAGATACTTCATTTGTAAAAATAGCCTCGTTATGAGGCTATTTTATATGAACTTTAATTAATTCCATAAATAAATTATGGAATTTAACCTTAGTACTTAAAGTTAATCGCTAAGACAGCATTACGGCCATTACCTTCAAACGCGTAGTGAGCTGCATGTGCACTTGTGAAATAACGCTTATCAGAAATATTATTAATATTAAGCTGTAAGTTTACGTTCTTGTTCACGTCGTATTTAGCCATCGCGTTGTAAATAGTGTAGGTTGGCAAGTATTTCGGAGCAGTTGTGTTCACAAAAACTTGATCACGATATTCAACACCGGCACCTAAAGTCAATTGAGGCATAACTTTATACGTAGACCATAAAGTTGCGCTGTTTTTTGCTACGAATGGAAGCGGTTTACCTTCTTGAGCAACGGCATTGTATGCAGCTTCAGTGATTTCGCTATCTAAATAGCTATAGCCTGTAGATACATCCCATTTGTCAGTAATCTTTCCGTTCAAGCTAATTTCAAATCCATCAACTTTACTTTTACCTGCATTTGCAGTTGTTGTAGGATCGATTTGGATGCGAGTATTTTGCTTTTCAGTACGGAAAACTGCTGCTGTTAAGTTCGCACGATTATTAAACAAATCCCATTTTGTTCCAAGTTCAAAAGTACGAGCTTCTTCTGGTTTTAGATCATTTGCACTCGCACTTGCAGCACCTGAGTCGCTAATAGAATCTGAACCTGTATCACCTTCAGCGAGCACACCTACTGGGTTTGCTGACGTAGCATAGCTTAAATAAATACTACCATCTTCTGTTGGTTTAAAAACTAAACCAGCTTGGTAAGAGAAGTAATCTGTATCACTTTCTAGTTTATCGCCAGCTTTATGAGGTGTACGTCCACCTACGTCTTTATTGTATTTTTTCTCAGTTTCAAATTTATCCCAACGCACACCTAAGTTAAGTAACCATTGTGGATTAAATTCGATACTATCTAAAGCATATACGCCTACATTATGACTACGAGTGGTCGATTGTGCTGTAATCGTTCCACGTTTGTCTGTGAATGCACCATTTCCTGGATTATTTAAACTCGTACACCAGCCATTTGCTACAGCAGCGGCTGAAGTACAGTTTTGAATGTTGCTGTCTAAAATGGTTGAGGTAGTTTCACCAGCAGCATTAGTAAATGTATGTACACCTTGATCAGTTTCTTGGAAGCTCCATTCAGTACCGACATTAAAAGAATGTTTTAATGAACCAGTATTAAATTTACCTCTTAAAGAAAGTTGATCGCTATAAGCATCGCTATCCAAAATACGACTTAAAGCACGACGAGCAATTGTGCCTCTGTAAATATTACCCTTAGAGTCATCAGCATTCGTATAAACATAATCAGATTTAGATTTGTTGTAAGTTGCTATATTTGACAAAGTAAGATTTTCATTAAAATCATGTTCTAATTTAAACGTACCAATATGGTTCTCACGTTTATCGAAATCACGTGCTTTCCAGCCATAGTAGGTACCCGCTTTTACATCAACAGGTTTACCATCACCAGGAGTTACAGTAACTCCAGCTGGAGGAGTCGTTGGATTTGCGTTGTTAAACGGAATACCTGCATCAGGTTCATCATTACTACGTAAATAGTAGTAACTCAGTGTTCCGCGAGTTGCAGTATCTAGGCCAAATGCAAGACTTGATGCAATACCAGCACGAGCATATTCTGCGCCGTTACTTTGACCAGCTTTTTCATTTTCATGACCCATAATAACAACACGACCAGCAACTCCGTTACCAAAGTCTTTGTTTGCATCGAGTTGGATATGACGATAGTTGTCAGTACCACCTTGAACACTACCTTGGTAAACGTCACCTTCATGAGCAACTTTAGGGATTAAGTTGATACTTCCACCCACGCTACCACCACCACCAAGGGCAGAAGAAGAGCCCTTAATAACTTCAACTTGTTCGATGGCAAACATATCGCGGCTTTGTGAAGTAGTATTGCGGACACCATCAACATAAATAGAAGATTGACCGCTATAACCACGAATGTAAGGCATATCTGTAAACGGGGTACCGCCTTCACCTGCACCTAGCGTAATACCAGGTTCATAGCGTAATGCTTCGAGTAGGGTATTAGAGTTTGTATCTTTAATTAATTTTTGAGAAAGAATAGAGACTGATTTTGGTGTGTCTTTGAGGGGAGCCACGAATTTAGAGTTTGCTGACTGATCTACTTTTAAAGATTCTTCTTGAGTCGCTTGAGTATGAATCGTTGGTAATTGTGAAATTGCTTCTTGTGCCATGGCTGTTGTTGCAATCATTGATAACGAAGAAGCTATCGCAGAAGAAACAATTTTTTTACGTGTTCTAATCAAAGACATGACTTCAGGACTCTAAAACTAAAAGGTTATGCGAATAATAATAATTCTTATTTATATGTACAGTTTGTGTTAATTGGATTTGCCAATTGAATTATGAAGAAAAAGTGAATGATTGAATGGTTAATTGTACTTTTATTTAGCTAATCTACTGATTCTTAGTAATTGTTTGTAAAAGCGATTAAATTTAGATTTTGATTGTAATTTTAGATTTATGAGGAATAACTAAAAAATTAGTTTTACTTAATGCTTTCTGAAAAATATTTAAAGAATCATAAAATTACTGTGAAATTTACGAGAATAACGATGCTAACTTAAATGAAGTGATCGGTTAATTTTGTATATCTTGAAAGTTGTCATATAATACAGCACTTTTAAAAAAACTGTTCCTACTCACTAATTTTTATCGAGGAAGCCATGCAAGTAACGACTGAAGCGGTTTCGGGCGTTGCCCGTCGTTTAAATGTGTCTGTACCGACGAGCCGTATTAACGAGCAATTTGAAGCTCGTTTGAAACGCACTGCCAAAACTGTGAAGATCAACGGCTTCCGTCCAGGTAAAGTACCTGAAAACGTTGTTCGCCGCGAATACGGTGCAAGCATTTATCAAGAAGTTGTAAATGACATCATTCGTGATAGCGTTTTTGAAGCAATTCAACAAGAAAAAATCAATGCGGTAGGTATGCCGAACATTGATAAAGTTGAACATAAAGAAGATGCTTTAGTTTTTGAAGCGACTGTAGAAGTTTATCCAGAAGTTGCAGTACAAGCATTCGACGGTTTAGAAGTTGAACGTAAAACAGCTGAAATTAAAGATGCTGACGTTGATGCTATGATCGAAAACTTGCAAAAACAACGTCAAACTTGGGCTGTTACCAAGGGCATGGCGAAAAAAGACATGCAAGTGACTTTTGACTTTGAAGGCACTATCGACGGTGAAAAGTTTGAAGGCGGTTCTGCTGAAGACTTTAAACTCGTATTAGGTTCAGGTCGTATGATTCCTGGCTTTGAAGACGGCATCGTTGGTATGAAAGCTGGTGAAGAGAAAGTAATTGATGTTACTTTCCCAGAAGATTACCAAGCTGAAAACTTGGCTGGTAAAGCAGCTCAGTTCAAAATCACTGTGAAGCAAGTTGAAAAATCAAAACTTCCAGAAATTGATGCTGAATTCTTGAAAATCTTCGGTGTAACTGAAGAAGAAGGCGTTGAGAAATTAAAAGCTGACGTTCGTAAGAATATGGAGCGTGAAGTTCGCAATGGTTTACGTAACCAAGTTAAACAAGCTGCTTTTGATGCACTTGTTGCTGCGAACGAAGTTGAAGTTCCAACTGCAATGGTTGCTCAAGAAATTGACCGCCAACGTCAACAAATGGTTCAACAATTCACTCAACAGTTCGGTGGTGCAGGCGCGCAATCTTTTGACAAGAGCATGCTTCCTGACGAATTGTTCAAAGAACAAGCAGAGCGTTCTGTTAAGCTTGGCGTATTGGTAAGCAAAGTTTTAGCTGATGCTAAACTTGAAGTTGACCAAGCTCGCGTTGATGCTTACATCGACGACATGGCTTCTTCTTACGAAGATCCAACTGAAGTGATTGAATACTTCAAAAATGATGCTCAACAACGTGCTCAAATCGAAGCAGTTGTATTAGAAGATCAAGTTGTTGATCACATCTTAGCTGGTGCTAAAGTGACTGACAAAGCTGTATCTTATGATGACTTATTGAAAGAACAACAAGCTCGCCGTATGGGCTAATCTTTTTAGAAGTTAGAAAAAGGCGCTTAGGCGCCTTTTTTGTTTTTCTTTATGTGGTCAATTTGAGTGCGACATTAAGTACTTAGGTATAAATAATATAATATTTCAGTGCGAACCTTTTGCAATTTGAGAAATTATCCCGCATATTGTTGCCATAGGTTAAGTCACAAAAAATTTAGGAATAAATAACGTATGTATGTTCCAACAATTGAAAATGCTTTAGTTCCTGTTGTGGTTGAACAATCTTCTCGCGGCGAACGTTCTTTTGATATTTATTCACGACTTTTACGTGAGCGCGTCATTTTTTTAACAGGTGAAGTTGAAGATAACATGGCAAATCTAATTGTTGCCCAAATGTTGTTTTTAGAAGCTGAAAATCCTGATAAAGATATCCACCTTTATATCAACTCTCCAGGTGGATCTGTGACAGCGGGCATGGCTATTTATGACACGATGCAGTTTATTAAACCTGATGTCGTGACATATTGTATGGGCCAAGCTGCTTCAATGGGTGCATTCTTATTAAATGCTGGTGCTAAAGGCAAACGCTATTGTCTAGAAAATGCCCGTGTCATGATTCACCAACCATTAGGTGGTTTCCGCGGTCAAGCATCGGATATTGAAATTCATGCGCGTGAAATTCTATTTATTAAAGAACGTTTAAACCGCTTAATGGCAGAGCATAGTGGTCAAGACTACGAAACTGTTGCTCGTGATACTGACCGTGATAATTTTATGACAGCACAGTCTGCTAAAGAATATGGTTTGGTTGATCAGGTGTTAAGTAAGCGTCCATAAGGACCTTCTTATATAAATAACTTGAGATGTTGAAAAAGATCTCCATTTAGTTATTTATGCAGTGCATCTTGCCCTAATATTTAAGATTCTATTTGTGGAGTGAATATGTCCGAACATCCTCAAGGACAAAAACATTGTTCATTTTGCGGTAAAACGCAGTCTGAAGTCGGGAAACTGATTGCAGGTGAGGACGCATATATTTGTAATGAGTGTGTGGATGTCTGCTTAGACCTTGTACAAACCAGCCAACAGGTTGAAGCAGGGGACTGGGCGAGTAAGGCATTGCCAAAACCACATGAAATACGTGCTGCGCTTGATCAATATGTGATTGGTCAAGATCTTGCCAAAAAGACATTATCTGTTGCGGTTTATAATCATTATAAACGCCTAAAAGTTGGTCATAATGGCCATGTGTCTAAAGAAGTAGAAATTGCTAAAAGTAATATTCTATTAATTGGACCTACAGGTTCGGGTAAAACTTTACTTGCGCAAACATTGGCTCGCCTTTTAGACGTTCCATTTGCAATGGCAGATGCAACGACATTAACCGAAGCTGGTTATGTCGGCGAAGACGTTGAAAATATTGTACAAAAACTTTTGCAAAAAGCGGACTACGATGTAGAGAAAGCTCAGAAGGGCATTATCTATATTGACGAGATTGACAAGATTACTCGTAAATCTGAAAACCCGTCAATTACTCGTGATGTTTCTGGTGAAGGTGTACAACAAGCATTGTTAAAAATGATTGAAGGTACAGTGGCTTCTATTCCTCCGCAAGGTGGACGTAAGCATCCGCAGCAAGAGTTTATTCAAATTGACACCTCGAATATCTTGTTTATTTGTGGTGGTGCATTTTCTGGTTTGGAAAAAATTGTACAGCAGCGTCAAGAGAAAGGCGGTATTGGTTTTACAGCTGATGTTAAAAACAAAGATGAAACCAAAAAACTTGCTGAATTGTTCCGTCAGGTTGAGCCAACCGACTTAGTGAAATTTGGTTTAATTCCAGAATTCATTGGTCGTTTACCAGTGATTGCGACACTTGAAGAGTTGGATGAAGAAGCATTAATGCAAATTTTGACTGAGCCAAAAAATGCATTAACTCGCCAGTATCAATATCTTTTCACTATGGAAAATGTTGATCTGATCTTTGAAGATTCTGCATTGCGTGCTATCGCGAAGAAAGCACTTGAACGCAATACGGGTGCGCGTGGTTTACGTTCTATTATGGAGAACGTGCTGCTTGAAACCATGTACGATTTACCAAGTCGTACTGATGTTGGAACAGTCATTATTAATGAAGCAGTCATTAATGGTGAAGCAGAACCTGTTTATAAAGCAGAGCGTCAACCTAAAGAAGCTGCAACGCATGAAAGTGTTGCTAAGGCAGATTTAAAGGTTATTGATTCGAAGTCTGCATAGATTTCATTCATCTAAAAAGCATGAATCGCGCGAGTGATTCATGCTTTTTTTGTTTTCAATTTATGTGCGTGGTGTTAATCTTAAAAATACAAAATACGCATAGTTTTGCGTTGTAAAAAATAAATCAAAAACAAAACGCTTTGAGGGATGCCATGCGTTATTTAATCGTATCTTTGTGCTGTGCCGGACTGTTTGTGGGCTGTCAAAGTTCATCTCATTTAGAAAAAAATACTGGTGAATTGACGGCAACCTTACCTAAAGTTGATGTTGAAAAAGAACCAGGTTTATTTGATCAATATCATGTGGGTGGTTTTGCTGTAGGTGGTTGGGTTAATCAAAAATTGGGTCAGACTTTTGTTCCAGTCAAACCACAAAATCAACAAGCTGCTGTTGTTTATCTTTACCGACCAGACACGAAATGGAACCGTCAGGAAATTGCAGCGATAAATCTCTTTGTGAATGGCAAGCGCATTCCGAGTCTATTACATAATCATTATTACTGGATTGAATTGCCAGCAGGCACTTATCGTCTTTCTGCGAGCCGCCCTCTACTTGGTATTCATTTTCAAGAACCGAAATATATTGATATCACTGTTGAGGCGGGAACGTCTTATTATTTGAAATATGATGAAGAGAACAAAATGGACCGTGGTGAACACACTGGCCCATTTATGTTAATGCAAGACAATATTGGACGTAAAGAGATAGCGTTTACTGAGCTTAAATCTTCTAGCTACAACTTTGTGGCTGAAGATGCTTCAGGAAAGATACGTCATAAACCACAAGAATTAAAGCCTGCCAAATATGATGAAAAATCAGATGTACATCTGATTAAGCCATTTAAATTATGGAATCCTTTAACTTGGTAATGGACTGCAAAAGATAAAGAAAAATTAAGACTTTTCTTTATCTTTCATGAGTGGGGCAAGAATTTTAAGCATCTCTTCTTGCATATGATCCCTTGCTTTAGGGTCATTAAAGGTCTGTTGTCCCAACTCCATCATATATTCTGAAATTTGCCCCATAATTTGCACGTTCTTGCGTGTAATTGATTGGCCTTCTGGAGTTTTCAAAAACTTCAAATTTGCTTGAACTTCCTCTTCAGTATAAGTCTTTAGGTAAATATCCTGTAAGGCTTGCGTGGTTTTAGGATTGCTAATGAGTTGATTGCTCGAATCTTTTAATAGTAAACCTAACTTTTTCGCGGCCTCTTTTTCTTTTGGACCTAAAGTTTTGATACCTGTGATATTACTAACGATCTGTTCTGCCTGTTGATCATAGTAAGGCGTTAATTCATTAATTGATTCTTTAAGTAGGTAATCAATTTGGCTCATTTGCATGAGTTCTTTTACTGAACTTAATTTGGCAGGAGAAGCAAATAAGCTTGTTGTAATACAGCTTAAGCAGAGACTGATTGAAAGATTTTTAAGAATAGGGCGAATAGTCATGAAATGACCTATATTCAATATATGGCGAGAGAGTGCATTTATTAATAGCACAGATTGAAGAAGTAATTGTTACAATTCTTTTCAGATTTTAAAATAAAAAAAGAATGCAAAAAAAAAAGCACCGAATTCGGTGCTTTTCTTGATTAGCCAGCTGCTGCATCGACTACTGGAATTTTTCCAATTTTCGCTTGCCAGATTTTTGGAGCTACTGCGTGAATTGAAGTACCGTTTACATCAACTGCAACAGAAACAGGCATATCTTCAACTACGAATTTGTAGATTGCTTCCATACCTAAGTCTGCAAACGCAACAACTTCAGCTTCGCGAACAGCTTTAGATACGAGGTAAGCCGCACCACCAACTGCCATTAAGTAAGTTGCTTTGTTGTCTTTGATTGCTTCAATTGCTGTAGGGCCACGATCAGCTTTACCAATCATACCGAATAGACCAGTATGTTCGAGTACTTTACGTGTGAATTTGTCCATACGTGTTGCAGTTGTAGGGCCAGCAGGACCAACGACTTCATCACCCACTGGATCAACAGGACCAACGTAGTAAATAAATTTACCTTTAAGATCAACTGGTAATTCTTCACCGTTGTCGATCATTTCAACCATACGTTTGTGCGCAGCATCACGACCTGTGTACATTGTTCCGCTAAGAAGTAATGTGTCGCCTGGTTTCCAAGAATCCATTTCTGCTTGAGTAATGGTATCAAGGTTTACGCGCTTAGATTGTGAAGAGTCCCAAGTTACTGAAGGGTAGTCTTCAAGTTTTGGTGCTTGAATATGAGCTACACCTGTACCATCAAGCTGGAAGTGAGCATGACGAGTAGCAGCACAGTTAGGAATCATACCTACTGGTTTACCAGCAGCATGACATGGGTAGTCTTTGATTTTAATATCAAGAACAGTCGTTAAACCACCAAGACCTTGAGCACCAATACCAAGTGCGTTTACTTTTTCAAAGATTTCGATACGAAGTTCTTCGATTTTGTTCTCTGGTCCACGGCGAAGTAATTCGTCCATGTTGATTTCTTCCATGAGTGCTTCTTTAGCAAGCATCATGGCTTTTTCAGCAGTACCACCAATACCGATACCGAGCATACCTGGAGGACACCAGCCTGCACCCATTGTTGGAACAGTTTTAAGAACCCAGTCAACAATCGAGTCAGATGGGTTAAGCATTGCAAGTTTAGATTTGTTTTCTGAACCGCCACCTTTAGCAGCAACAGTAATATCTACTTTGTTACCCGGAACGAGTTTGTAGTGAATTACAGCAGGGGTATTATCTTTTGTATTTTTGCGACCAAATGCTGGGTCAGCAAGTACAGATGCACGAAGAACGTTGCTGTTTTCAAGGTAACCTTGGCGAACACCTTCGTTTACCGCATCGTCTAAACTCATTGTTAAATCAAATTTAACATCTAAGCCCACTTCAAGGAAAACGTTAACAATACCAGTATCTTGGCAAATTGGACGATGACCTTCCGCACACATGCGAGAGTTAATTAGAATCTGTGCAATTGCATCCTTTGCGGCTTTGTTTTCTTCGCGATCATAAGCACGGCTCATCGCTTGGATAAAGTCTTGCGGGTGATAGTACGAAATAAACTGTAGGGCGTCCTTGATCGATGTAATCAAGTCATCTTGTTTGATAATCGTTGTCATACCAGAAAATCTCTTGAGCGGGCTGTTAGCTAGCGGGCTAAATTATATGACAAAAAGACAGTGTTGTGGGAGATTGGTTGATCTTTTGACCGAAAGTCGCATAAGAACATATTGAGGTGATTTAAAAGCCAGAAATCGAAAAATTATTTATTCTTGAATGACTAAAATAAAAAAAGCCATTTGAGCGGACATCAAATGGCGAGAGGTAGTAAAGGTTAATTATATTAATTATTTGGCAGCGGCTTGCTGTTCTGCCTGAATTGCGGTTAATGCAATGGTAAAGACGATGTCATCTACCAAAGCTCCACGAGACAAGTCATTAACAGGCTTGTTTAGACCTTGCAGCATTGGTCCAACGCTCACAACATTTGCAGCACGCTGTACTGCTTTGTAAGTGGTATTACCCGTATTTAAATCTGGGAAAATAAATACATTGGCACGGCCAGCAACGCGTGAGTCTGGTGCCTTTTGTCGTCCCACACTTTCAACGGAAGCTGCATCGTATTGAAGTGGACCATCAATGAGTAAGTCCGGGCGACGTTGCTGGGCAATTTGAGTTGCTTGCTGTACTTTTTCAACATCAGCACCTGTTCCCGAAGTACCAGTTGAGTAGCTGATCATGGCAATACGTGGGTCAATTCCAAATGCTTTCGCTGAGTCAGCCGACTGAATTGCAATTTCAGCAAGTTGCTCTGCTGTCGGGTCTGGGTTAATTGCACAGTCACCGTAGACATAGACTTCATCTGGTAAAAGCATAAAGAAGATTGATGAAACCAGTGAATAATCAGGGGCTGTTTTGATGAGCTGGAATGCTGGACGAACCGTATTGGCCGTGGTGTGTACCGCACCTGAAACTAAACCGTCGACTTGATCTAAAGCTAACATCATGGTGCCAAGCACTACGGTATCTTGAAGCTGTTCTTTCGCTTGAAGTTCGTTGAGTTTACCTTTACGTAGCTCAACCATTGGTGCAACGTATTGGTCACGAATACTATCAGGGTCGACAATTGCCAGCTCAGCAGGCAATTCAATACCACGTGCTTTTGCAACATCCTGTACGACATCTGGTTTAGCCAGCAAAATACAGTCAGCAATACCACGTGCTTGACAGATTGCCGCAGCTTGTATGGTGCGTGGTTCATCACCTTCAGGTAGTACAATTCGTTTTTTCGCTGCAATTGATTTTTGCACCAGTTCATGACGGAAAGCCGATGGCGACAGGCGAGGGGTAGCTGCATTGTTGCTGTGCTGTTTAAGCCATTCAACATCAATATGACTTGAAACAAATCGGGTCACTTGCTCAGCACGTTCAGTATCGTCGGTTGGAATTTCATTGCCAAAATTAGATAAACGCTGTGCAGTTTCAAGTGTGTTTAAACGGGTATGTAAAATCGGCAACCCTTGTTTAATCGCACTTTGACAAAACTCTAAAAGCTCGGGTGCTGGAGCTTCTCGTTCTGTAAGTACTAAACCCGCTAGAGGAATACCATTACTAGTTGCTAAACTACTTGCGAGTAAAACGTCGGTACGCTCAGATGCACTAATAATCAACTCGCCTGCAATAAACTTATTCAGTTCATATTCAATGCTTGAAGCAATTAAACTCGAATGCAAAATACGACGTGTTTTCGCTTCACCTTGATGTACCCATTGCCCATCAATGACATTTGCAATATCGAGAGTTCTTGGTACGCTTAGCGTGTTACTAAATGGAACCAGTCCAATGATTGGTAAATCGCTTGAGCCGAAATAGCGATTATATTTTTGCAGTTCGGTCGTAAATTTTGCGATTTCTTCAGTCGGTCGTAACGATGGATCAAACGCAACAGGAATTTGTGCTGTTTCTTCAGTTAATCCACGGGTACGCATAAAGAGTACACCAGCAGTACGATTTGACGCTGCTCCACCAAACTGGCGTAAATGAGCATCTACTTTTTCTGCGGCTTTTTTCGGGTTTTGAATATCTGCTGTGCTGACCAATACGACTTCTGCATCAAGCGCTTGTGCAAGACTTGCGTTGAGCTCACTGGCGAAGTGGTCTTGTCCGTTAGGTAATAAGCCTTCCACAATAATGACATCGTGGTCTGCTGCAACGCTACGGTGAAGACTAACAGCTTCTTCAAGTAATTCATCTACTTCCCCAGCGGCAATAAGCTGAGTTAATTTTTCATGTGAAATAGATTGAACGGTTTTACTTTGAAATAAGTGACCAAATAATGAAGTGGTTCGGTCAAGATGCTCTTGGTCTTCTTGAGAAAATGGTTTTAAAAAGCCAGCTTTAATCCCGTTGCAATCAAGTGCGTAAATCATGCCTAAACAAGCAGAGGTTAAGCCAACCCCTTCGCCTGTAGGAATCAATAAAATTGTATTCATATAAACCTATAAATAAATATCGAGTTTTCGCTGAGCTCTAATTAAGCAAGGCTTGCTACAGATGCTGTATTTTCTGCCGCTTCAACAACTTGACGAGTTTCTTTGGCAATACGACCTTCTTCATCTGTAGGAATGACCCAAATTTGAGGGCCAGTTCCATTGTCGATTCGCCCTTCAGTGCCACGTTTTAAGTTGTTGTTTTGATCTTTATCAAGCTGCAAACCAAAATGAGGTAAATAAGCTAAGGTTTTTTCACGAATATAAGCCGAGTTTTCGCCAATACCACCCGTGAAGATTAAGCCGTCTAAAGTTGGTAAGCCACAGCTTAATGCAGCAAGTGATTTTGCAAGGCGATAGCTAAACACTTCAATTGCAAGACAAGCATCTTCATTACCATTTTCAGCAGCTTCAATCACTGTACGCATGTCATTAGACAGTTGAGATAAGCCTAGTAAGCCACTTTCATTATTTAAAACTTTATCAATTTTTGCTAAATCCCAACCGAGGTTTTTCGCAAGGAAGCTATGTAAGCTTGGGTCGACGTCGCCACTACGTGTTCCCATCACCACACCTTCAAGTGGAGTAAGGCCCATAGATGTGTCAACACTTTGTCCATTCCATACTGCGCAAGTTGAACTGCCGTTTCCTAGATGCGCTGTTAACCATCCACCTTTTTTCAGGTTGCCTGAGAGCTCACTTGCTTTATCAGATACATAGGCGTGGCTCGTACCATGGAAGCCATAACGGCGGACATTGTGGTCAGTATATAAAAACTTAGGAATTGCATAACGGTATGCATGCGGTGGCATGGTCTGATGGAATGCAGTATCAAATACGGCAACTTGAGGTAATTCAGGAAATAGGCGTACGGTTGCGTCAATACCAATTAAATGTGCTGGGTTATGAAGCGGAGCCAAAGGCGTTGCTGCACGAATACGTTCAATAATTTCAGGAGTGAGTAATTCTGCTTTGGTTAAACTACCACCGTGTACAACACGATGTCCGATGGCTTGCGGTTTGTAGTTGGCAAGACGTGCAAGTAAAGTTTCTAAAGCTTTGGCATGGTCAGCATAAGGAATTGAAAGTTCAAGTGGTTCACCACCAACTGTAACTCCCTTAATACGAGCGTCAGCTGCCCCCAAGTTTTCTGCTAAACCGTAAATACGGTCTTCACGACGCTCTGAAACCAGTGCGTATTTAATAGATGAAGAGCCGCAATTGATAACTAATACTGATATAGCCACGTTGAAATACCCAAGTCCTGATTTAAAATAGTTTTCCTAACTTCCTGTTCAAGATGTATTATTTTTTTCATACAGATTGAACGGGTTGTCATGTTTTAACATGTGTTGTTTTTCTGTCCAAGATAGACTTTAGCCCATTAGACTTAAGCACTATCGACCATCAAATTATTTGTAACTAATATTTGTCCAGTATAAAGCTTAACCACTGTATTCCTTGTTTTTTTATATGCTTAGAAACGAGTTTTTTGTATATATTTATGAAAAAATAAACCTGAATGAAGGATGAATTTTAAATGGTAGAAACCAAACCGTTATTGAATAAGTGAGCTGGTTCTTTAAGTTAAATTTTAAGCATATATTACAAATAATATACGTAATTGAAATTAAGTTTTGATGGTATTAAGGGCGTGAAAAAAGAACCTAATATGGATTTATAAGTACTAAAAATTAGAATGAAAAGCTCATCATTTATATATTGTTAAATATATTTTATTATGTTGATTTACAATAAATTTACCGTATTTTTGAGATTTGGTTTAGCTGTAAATATACCTAAATATTAAATAAGTTTTTTGTCTAAAAGATAAACTCGTTATGTCTTTAAAGCTTGTACTGAGGCCATTACAGCAGCATTGGCTGGGGTTGCATGTCGCTTTTTGCCTGAATAATATTGTTCATCCTTTTTTCAAATGATCATAAAAAATATATCATTTGGTCTATTTTTCTTTTCCGGCTTATCCGGTTGTACAGGAGCGTCCAGCATGGACTTGCCGAATCCAATATTGGCAAAAGTGACCGAGCGTGTAATCGCCCGTAGTCAAAAAACTCGTTCTGCATATTTACAACGTATTGAACATGCACAAGGCAAATTTCCTGCTCGTGGGGCACTTTCATGTGCCAATCTGGCTCATGGTTTTGCCAGCATGGATGACAATGAAAAATTAATTATTAAAGTAGGTCGTGAACCAAATATTGGCATTGTGTCGTCATATAACGAAATGTTGTCGGCTCATGCACCCTATAAAACATTTCCAGATTTAATTAAAACAGCCGCTCGTGAAAATGGTGGCGTGGCACAGTTTGCAGGTGGTGTTCCTGCGATGTGTGACGGTATTACCCAAGGTAATGCTGGTATGGAACTCTCATTGTTCTCTCGTGAAACGATTGCAATGAGCACAGCAATTGCACTTTCTCATAACATGTTTGACGCAGCTTTGTGTCTAGGTGTTTGCGACAAGATTGTACCAGGCTTACTCATTGGGGCTTTGCAGTTCGGCTATTTACCTACTATTTTTGTGCCAGCTGGCCCAATGACTAGTGGGCTATCTAACGATGAGAAAGCTAAAATTCGCCAGCAATTTGCAACGGGTCAAGTTGGTCGAGATGCTTTGCTAGAAGCTGAGTCAGCTGCTTATCACGGACAAGGGACTTGTACTTTTTACGGTACAGCCAACAGTAACCAGATGCTGATGGAAGTCATGGGCTTACATTTGCCAAGCGCTGCATTTGTTCATCCTCACACACCATTACGTGATGCACTTACCGCAGAAGCTGCGATTCGTGTACTTGATTTAACAGTTGAGCGTGGAAACTACACGCCGATTGGTCATGTTGTCGATGAAAAAGCAATTATAAACGGCATTGTGGCGTTACTCGCTACAGGTGGTTCAACCAACCATACTTTGCATTTGATTGCGATTGCTCGTGCCGCTGGCGTTTTGATTGACTGGGATGACTTCGATGAATTGTCGGCTGTTGTTCCATTGCTCGCAAAAATCTATCCAAATGGTAAGGCCGATGTAAACCATTTCCAAGCTGCGGGTGGGGTTGCTTTCCTTATTCGTAACTTACTTGAAGCTAGCTTGTTGCATAACGATGTAACGACAGTGGCTGGTAGAGGTTTGCAGCATTACACCAAAGAACCAAAACTGATTGATGGCAAGCTCACTTGGATTGATGGTGTTGTTCAAAGCCTTGATGACAAAGTTCTACGTAGCATTGATGCGCCGTTTCAACCAGATGGCGGCTTGCGTTTAATGCAAGGTCGACTTGGTCGTGGTGTTATCAAGATTTCTGCTGTTGCGCCAGAGCACCGTAAAGTTAAAGCTCCAGCAATCGTGTTTGATTCTCAAGAAGCAGTACAAGCAGCATTTGATCGTGGTGAGTTACACCGAGATTTTATTGCAGTCGTTCGTTTCCAAGGTGCGCGTGCTAACGGTATGCCTGAATTGCATCGCTTAACGCCTGTGTTGGGTGTTTTACAAGATCAAGGTTTCCACGTTGCATTAGTAACCGATGGTCGTATGTCTGGTGCTTCAGGCAAAGTTCCTGCGGTGATTCATTTATCTCCTGAGGCCTTATTAAATGGGCCGATTGCTAAAGTTCAAACAGGCGATATGTTGATTATTGATGCTGAGGCCGGCGTACTCGATGTCGAAATAGATGAACAGACTTGGCTGTCGCGTCCTGTTGCACAGCCAGAACATCAGGCAGAAAACGAAGTTGGTTTTGGCCGTGAATTATTTGGTGTTTTCCGTGCTGCTGCTGCGCCAGCTGAACATGGAGCATCTGTATTTGGTGCATTGGTTGGTGAAACTTCACCAGAGCAGATTTGAGTCAAAGGAACTGAAAAATAATGATTAAAATTGAAGATATCGTCAAATTAGGCCCAGTCATTCCTGTATTGGCATTTGATTCTGCTGAGCAAGGTGAAGATGTATCACGTGCGTTGCATGCAGGTGGTGTAAAAGTCCTTGAAATTACATTGCGTACCGCTGCAGGTCTTGCTGCTATTGAGCGTGCGAGCCAATTGGCGGATGACATTGTGGTGGGGGTGGGGACGATTACCAAGCCAGAACATTGTGCTCAAGCTAAAAAAGCAGGCGCTCAATTTGGTGTATCTCCTGGTTTGACTAAAGATCTGCATTTGGCTGCACAAGATGCTGGCTTACCTTTACTACCGGGTGTGATGACACCAAGTGATCTGATTCAGGCGATTGAGTTGGGTTATGAGATTGTGAAGTTCTTCCCAGCTCAACAGGCAGGTGGAGTTGAGATGCTAAAAGCATTTTATGGTCCATTTCCAAACTTACGTTTTTGCCCGACTGGCGGAATTACGGCAGAATCAGCGCCAGATTTCTTAAAGCAACCAAACGTAGTGTGTGTAGGTGGTTCATGGTTAACGCCTAAAGCTGCTGTAGCTGCACAAGATTGGGCTGAAATTACTCGCTTAGCGCAAATTGCGAGTCAGTTGAGAGCACTGTAAATGTAGTCAATATTTATAAAAAATGAAGTGCATTCTATGTGCTTTAAGGCTGTATTGAGGTGGCCAGTTTGTGCTGGTCACACCTAAATATAAAAATTTAGTGTCTTAACAGTAGGAATTACTGTGGTTGAAGACCTTTGTTTGGGCAGTGTGCCTAAATAGTATTATTCCAAGGAGAAGTATCACATGGAGACCGTTCAGGGTGGCATGTTGCTTATCTACACTGTAATCGCGATTATTGCATTGGTTGTCATGATCGCGAAGTTCAGAATTTATCCATTTCTTGTTCTTATTATTGTTTCACTCGGTTTGGCTTTAGCTGTTGGCATGCCAATGGGCGATATTGTTAAGTCATATGAAGCTGGTACTGGTAAAACCTTGGGCCACCTTGCGATTGTAATCGCACTGGGAACGATGCTCGGTAAAATGATGGCCGAGTCGGGTGGCGCTGAGCGAATAGCAATTACTTTAATTAAATGGTTTGGTGAGAAAAATATTCACTGGGCCATGATGTTTATTGCGCTGATTGTTGGTCTTCCCGTATTTTTCGAAGTCGGTTTCGTTCTACTCATTCCAATTGCGTTCAACATTGCTAAGCGGACTGGCAAATCTTTACTGGTTGTTGGCTTGCCAATGGTTGCTGGTTTATCGGTTGTGCATGGTTTAATTCCACCACATCCCGCGGCATTGTTGGCAGTACAAGCCTATCATGCTGATATTGGTAAAACGATTGCTTACAGCTTAATCGTCGGTGTGCCAACGGCTATTGTTGCTGGGCCATTGTATGCACTTTGGATTAATAAGTACGTCAAATTGCCTGAAAATAACCCGTTAGCAAAACAGTTTATTGAAGCAGATACAAATAGAACTCGTGATTTGCCAAGCTTTGGGATTACCTTATTTACGATTATGCTACCAGTAGTGTTGATGTTAATCGGAAGTTGGGCAGATCTTTTCTTTGCACCACAGACTTTCGCAAATGATTTACTACGTTTCATTGGTACTTCTGATATCGCATTGCTTATTGCTGTACTGGTCAGCTTTATTACTTTTGGTACGATGCAAGGCTTTAACCGTGAACAAATTGAAAAATTCTGCGGCGGATGTTTAGCTTCTATTGCCGGAATTATGTTGATTGTTGGTGCTGGTGGTGGTTTTGGTGGCATTTTACGTGACACAGGGATTTCTAATGAGATTGTGTCCACAGCCTTGAAAGCAAATTTGTCGCCGTTATTGTTGGGCTGGTTTGTTGCAGCATTGATTCGTTTGGCAACAGGTTCTGCAACGGTTGCTATGGCTACCGCTTGTAGCATTGTTGCTCCAATTGCAGCTACGGCTGGTGTTGCTGTTAGGCCAGAACTTTTAGTACTTGCTACAGGCTCAGGCTCATTGGTTTTCTCACATGTAAATGATGCGGGATTTTGGTTAATCAAAGAATATTTTGGTATGACCGTGGGGCAGACACTCAAGACTTGGTCGGTATTGGAAACGATCATTTCCGTGTTGGGTTTATCTTTCACGCTACTGCTTAGCACTATTTTATAATTAAAGGTGAGTAATCCATGATTGTGATTGCAATGGGTGTCTGTGGAACAGGTAAAACCCTGATTGGTGAATTATTATCAGAGCGTTTGGCTTGTGAATTTCTCGACGGTGATACGCTTCATTCGGCAGCAAATAAAAGTAAGATGAGCCAAGGAATTCCTTTAACTGATGATGATCGTCTGCCATGGTTACAGGCGATTCGTCAGGTGATTGAAACCAAACAAAGAGATGGTGAAACAGCTGTATTTACATGCTCATCTTTAAAACGCATGTATCGCGATATTTTAAGAGGGCAAGATCAAAATATTAAGTTCGTCTACCTCAAAGGCTCTTATGAGTTATTGGAGCAAAGACTTGCGGCAAGATCAGGTCATTTCTTTGATCCATCATTGCTACAAACCCAGCTTGATACATTAGAAGAACCAGATCTTCACGAAGCAATAACGATTGATATTGCTTTGACACCTGAGCAGATTGTTGCGCAAGTCATGCAGCAACTTGGTGTAGTTAGTGATGTCTGCCAAGAATAATCATAGAAAAGTTTAAATGATAAAAAAACGCCTGATATTGATCAGGCGTTTTTTTGAATTGTTAAATCGGTTATTGGCGAATTTGACCGTCACCCAACACAATCCATTTCTGAGAAGTTAAACCTTCTAAACCAACTGGACCGCGGGCATGAATTTTATCTGTAGAGATACCAATTTCTGCGCCGAGGCCATATTCAAAACCATCAGCAAAACGAGTTGATGCATTGATTACAACTGAGCTTGAATCTACACGAGCTAAGAACTGACGAGCCAAAGTGTAATTTTCAGTCACGATTGCATCGGTGTGATGTGAACCATATTTGTTGATATGGTCAATTGCTTCATCAATGCCACTAACAACTTTAACAGCAAGAATTGGCCCCAAATATTCGGTATACCAATCTTCCTCTGTCGCTGGTTTTACAGAGGTACCCAAAATGCGACGTGTTTCTGGACACCCGCGAAGCTCAACTTGTTTTTCAGCATAGAGTTCAGCAATGCGTGGTAAGAAAACATCTGCAATTTTTTCATCAACAAGCAGAGTTTCCATCGCATTACAAACGCCATAACGATGTGTTTTTGCATTTAATGTAATTGGTAAAGCTTTTTGCAAATCTGCTTGTGCTTCAACAAATACATGGCAGTTACCATCAAGATGCTTAATAACAGGAATGCGCGCTTCGTTAGTTACACGCTCAATTAAGCTTTTTCCACCACGTGGAACGATTACATCTACATATTCAGCCATGGTAATAAGATGACCAACTGCCGCGCGGTCAGAAGTGTTAATCACTTGAACTGAATCTTCAGGTAAGCCAGCAACTTTTAAGCCATGCTTAATCGCTTCAGCAATTGCTTTATTTGACTCGAGTGCTTCTGAACCACCACGTAAAATAATGGCGTTGCCCGATTTAATGGCCAAAGATGCAGCTTCAAGGGTTACGTTTGGACGTGATTCGTAAATCATCCCAACAACACCTAAAGGCACACGCATTTTACCAATTTGAATGCCTGTGGGGCGATATGCAAGATCCGTAATTTCCCCAATTGGATCGACAAGTGCAATCACATCTTTTAGACCTTGCAACATTCCTTTAAAACGTGCGGGCGTAAGTTCAAGACGATCAAGCAATGCGCTGTCGAGCTGATTGCTACGACCTTTATCCATGTCGATTTGATTCGCTGCCAAAATTGCTGCCTGATTATTTTCTAAAGCAGTATAAATAGCAGAGAGTGCATGGTTTTTTAGTGAGGTTGAAGCACTTGTAAGGACACGAGAGGCCTGACGTGCTTGTTGCCCAACTGTTTGCATATATTGTTCAATTGAATCTTGCATAGCATTTTTTAATCATTTACCAATGAGTAAGATAGTAGCAGTCAAATGCGGAACAATGAATGGCTTTTTTTGAAAAATGTGACCGCCATAAAAAAACATTTAAATATTTTGCAAACTATTAGCGACTTAAACAAGATGAGCGGTCATTTGAGCGATTGCGTATATTTCACACAATTGTTTAGAATGTTATTGTGCAATACAAACTAATACAAATTTTAAAGTTTTGTGCATAAAAGATTACGTGTTCAAGAAGGAACTCTTGCAGCATAAAAAAATTACAGCAAGGAGGAAGCAAGGATATGAATTCCATTATTCAAATGGATTCGGAGATCAACCAAGCTTATGCCGGTTTTGGCTTTTTCGATATCTACCATAGAGATAGTTTTAAACAACCTGCTCGTACCACATGGATTGACGGCTGGAAAATTGAATATATGGCGATTGCCGACCCAAAAACGATTCACAATACGCCAATTGTGATTGTGGGCGGAGCTTTCCAGAATTTTAATTCTTATAAATATTGTGTTGAACAATTGTTTGAAAGTGGTCCGGTCATATTAATTGATTTACCTTCTATGGGCGCAAATCAGCAAATTACCAATCGGGACACAGGAGTATCAGCAGGTACTTTAGAGCTACCTGATTTGTCTAAAATGTTGGGACGCTGGTTAGATATTGTGGGACTACAAAAAGTTTCTGTGATGGGAATGTCTTTGGGGTCAGTGATTGCTTCTTGCTTTGCTTATCACCGTCCAGAATTAATGGATCGCATGATTTTAATGGGGGTTATGCAAAAGACCCGAAAAAGTTGGCGAATGATTTTGGAAGAGTCGCTCAAGCTCATGCAAGAAAACCGCATGGAAGAGTTTGGGCAAGCTGTAATTTTATATTTAGTTAATCATGCAAAATTAGATAAAACCCGCATGTCACCAACAGCCAAAAAATTATTTTTTAGGCAAATGGCTGAGTTTACGGGTACAGAGCGAGAACGTTATGAAATTAACTGTAATCGTCTTTTGCGGTTAACTGATGTACCCATTCCAGAGTGTAAAACGCTGGTTGCAGCAGGGCAGTACGATAGTTTTACTCTGCCTCATGAAAATGCGAATTTTGCTTTGCAATGCCCAGATATGGAATTTGCCCTTATTGCAAATGCGGACCATGTGCCACAGTTGCAGCGTCGTAAAGAAACCATGAGTTTGTTCACTTCATTTTTAAAAGGTGAATCTATCCAAAATTTGGATGGCATTATTCCTATGACACGTGAACAAATGCAAAACATGGAGCGCCGTGGGGAAGAGCGAGTTCGGGTTTTGCAGCCAAAAACCCAACTTACTCACCGAGAGTCTGATGTAGAGGTACCTGTAACGATTGTTGATATCACTTTCTTCGGTATATATTTAAAAATGGATGATGTTTCGCAGCTTGATTTTGTGAATGATCATCCACGTGATTTAGCACTACATTTAGAAGATGAAGAAGGTAGCTTTGCAATTGAGTGCTTAATTTTTGAAAGTACAGAGCAGGGTATTCGAGCTTTATTTAAACATGGTAGTTTCGAACTTGCTGATCGTTTAAGCCGTTTTATTGCTCGTCAAAAACAAGCAGTTTAATAATATAGTTAGAGATGGAAGCTCGTTTATTTCGAGCTTCCATTTTTTTATATTTGTTATTTTATTTGCGCGTGTATGGTCCAGACCAAGTCCCCTAAATGTTGTTCATGACTGTCTTGAGACGCTTGTCCAAAGAAAATTTGTGGTTGTTCCACGCTAACTTGATCGAACTCTGTATCTTTAAAAAAGTCTTCAACTTCTTTGGGATTTTTGAAGTGAAAACTAAACGAGCTTCGAGACATTAATTTCAATAATTTACTGCTATTCCAGATGATGCTGGCAAGTTTGTTTTTAACTGGTTCAGGGTAGAGGTCAGTTAAATAATGAAAATTTTTAAAAGAAGCGCCATAGTGAGCAATCGATTGAATCAGCTGTTTTAATAAATCTTTATCAAAGTAATTAATTAAACCTTCACTAATCACAACCAGTGGGCGGTTCGGGTCAAATACTTCAAATGCTTGTGCAAAAGCTTCTGTAAATAAATCAACTGATAAAACTTCAGGTGCATTTTTTTCAATTTGTTGTAACGCATTTTGTTTGGTTTGTGCCATATCGGGTAAATCAAGCTCCCGATAGGTAATCGAAGGGTAATGCTGTCTAAACCACCAGCCACGTGGAGACAGGCCACATGCTATTTCTAGAACTTGTAAATCAGGACTTTCTTGAATGAGTTGTTCTAAGTGATGATCAAGCATGGTGTGACGTTGTTTGAGCGTCGTGCGCATGCTACCCCCCACATATTTCTCTGCCCAAGACTCTATCGGATGAACCAAATATGCTAGTGATTTGCCTTTGGCTGTAGCAAGTGCTTCATGAGAGATCCCCATTTGATACCAGATATAGCCTGTATAGTGGGCTGTAAAAGAGATATGGCGGTGTTTTGAAAGTTGTTGTGTCATTCGTCCTGAGCTCGATTTATTGTTTTTCTGTGATCTTCATTGCCTAAGCGCTATAAGATCTTGAATTGAAATTACGTCATTTAAGTTGATTAATACATTACGGCGGAGTTTTGCTATTTTAAATGTTTCATATCGGGATTAACCTTCGGTTCGACCTACCTTGCGAAACGATGTTTCTCATTTGGCAAAAGTAGGCAAAACCTGAGGTACGAATAGCAAAGATTAATTATCTTTGCCGTACCGTAAAACGAAAGCTATGCTTTAGTAAATGCTACGCACTTCGTTTGTCTTGCGCAATGCGAAAGCGCTAACGCTTTTGCATTGCTCAGGTTGCAGATGACGCTTCTACGTATTCATAATTTAGATCGAATTTTTAAAGTCTTCAATGGCTGTTTTGACAGCTTGCCATTCATTTCCAAGCGATAAAGTTTCGCCAATCTGAATTTGTGGAATTTGGCCACGCATACGTTCAAGGCGTTCTTGATTTGGTAGCTCTAAGTTTGCAATACCTTCAAGTGCTGTACATGCTGCACTACGGTCGTTACACACAAGTCCCATATCACAACCAGCAGTTAAAGCAGCTTGAATACGTGCATCTGCGCCACCTGCTACACATGCGGCTTGCATGCTTAAGTCATCAGAGAAAAGTACACCATCAAACTTCAAACGGTTGCGTAGAATTTCTTGAATCCAGAACGGTGAAAAACCTGCTGGATTTGGATCGATCTGATCATAAATCACATGTGCAGGCATGAGCGCATCAAGCTGAGGCATAAGCTTAATGAAGCTTTGCATGTCATGGTTGTAAATTTCGTCATAGCTACGGCTATCGATTGCAGCTGCAACATGAGAGTCTGCTTTTACTGAACCGTGGCCCGGGAAGTGTTTGCCCGTGTTTGCCATTCCAGCTTTTTTCATGCCTTGCATAAACGCGCCAGCAAGCGGTGCGATATCCTCAATATTTCTAGAGAAACCACGGTCACCGATCACATCACTAATTGCATTGAGGTCTAAAACGGGTGCAAAACTAAAATCGATACCTACAGCCAAGACTTCAGTTGCCATGAGCCAGCCGCACTGTTCAGCCAGTTCAAGTGCTTTCTGAGGTTGAGTGATATAGAGTTCACCAAAACGACCCATGGCCGGTAATAAGGTAAAACCTGATCTTAGGCGCTGAACTCGCCCACCTTCTTGGTCGACAGCAATTAAAATATCTGGACGAATTTGACGCATGTGGTCCGTTAATGCACGGACTTGTTGTGGAGATTCAATATTTCGTGCAAATAAAATCATGCCACCGACTTGCGGAGCGCGTAATAGTTCAATATCTTCTTGAGTAAGTTCTGTGCCGGCGATGTCCAGCATCAATGCGCCAATCATATTGGTTCCATTTGAATTTTGATTGAAAAACAATAAGCGAATTTTGCAATGTTTTGCTACATTTTGTCAGTACAGAATATGATAAAACTACACGGTATAAACAATTTAGTTGGTTAAGATTTTGAATCTGCTTAGTTCATATCGAAAACAGAGCGTGTAAGATAGGAACACCCAAGGAAGTATTAAAAATTTATGAAACTTCAAACTATAGCTTGTGCAGTAGCGATCGCGACTGGCGGTTTATTCTTCACTCATACGATGAATGAAGCGAGAGCAGCAACCAATACTGCTGTGGTTTCTCAATCGATCCAGCCAACGCAAGAACAGGCTTTGGTGGCTCGCCAACTGGCAACTTTAGTTGATCGCCAACATTATTTAAATATGCGTCTGGATGCGACGACATCAAATCGTATTCTTGATATGTATTTAGATAGTCTTGATCCGGATCACTCTCTATTTTTAGACGCTGAAGTTCAAAATTATAAAAAACTATATGGTTCAAATTTTGGTGCTTCTTTAAAAGCGGGGAATTTGACTGGACCGTTTGCCATTCACCAGCAATATCGTGAACGCTTAAAACAATTTTATGAGTTCATGTTAGCTGAGCTGAAACAGCAGCAAAATTTAAAACAGCCAAATAGCTATATTGAAGTAGATCGCGAAAAAGCGCCGTATTTTAAAACATCGGCTGAGCAACAAAATCACTGGCGTAAAATGTTGGTTTCACAGTTAATCAACTTAACCATTAGCCGTGAAGAAGAGCAGGCGAAACAAAAAGCGCTTAAAGAAAACCCATCACTTGCTGATGGTCAAGATTTAACTGGCCCAGAAGATTTAACACCAGCTCAGACTTTAACTAAACGTTATACGCGTCAGCTTGAAAGAATTAGTCGTGTGAAAAGCGATGATGTGTTGGACAAAACATTGAACGCCATGTTGGCGACTTATGATCCACACAGTAACTATTACCCACCAATCGATGCGATAGAATTGAATCGCCAAACGACCTTGCAGCTTGAAGGTATTGGTGTGTCGATTCGTCCAGAGCGTGGCAATGAAGATTACACCAAGATTGAAACCATTGTAGAAGGTGGTCCTGCAAGTAAGTCTGGCCAAGTGAAATCAGGAGATCGAATCGTTGGAGTCGCCCAAGAAGGCGAGAAAATGATTGATGTGGTTGGTTGGACAAGTTCTGAAATTGTTGGACTCATTCGTGGTAAGCGTGGAACCAAAGTCACGTTAAAACTTCTTGGTGCTGGCGCATCAATGAGTCAAGCACGTAATGTGACCTTAGTGCGTGATGTGATTCAAGAAGAAGATGCTGGTGTTCGTTCACGTACAGTTGAAGTGACACGTGATGGTAAAAAGCATGTGTTGGGCGTGATTGAAATTCCATCATTCTATTTTGACTATCGTTCACGTCGTGCGGGTCAACAATATCGTTCAGTTTCTGAAGATACAGCAAATGCTTTTGAAGCGTTAAAAGCGAAAAAAGTAGAAGGTATTATTATCGACTTGCGTAATGACCCAGGTGGTTCATTAGAAGAAGTTGCACGTATGCTGGGTCAAGTGATTAAGTCAGGTCCAGTGGTTCAAATTCGTGATGGCAATGGCAACGTAAGTGTTTTTGAAGACAACGATGGTGGCCAGCAAGTTTACACAGGTCCACTCGCTGTAATGGTGAACTTGGCATCGGCATCTGCAAGTGAGATTTACTCTGCTGCAATCCAAGACTATGAGCGCGGTATTATTATTGGTAGTACAACGACTGGTAAGGGTACAGCTCAGGTACAACTTGATACTCTGGCATACGGTCAAGCGACTTTAACTCAGCGTAAGTTCTACCGTATTACAGGTGGTAGTACACAAAATAAAGGTGTAGTGCCAGACATTAAACTCGTCGATATCTATAACGAAGAGTTTGGTGAACGTAAATCGAAGAATGCGTTGAAGTGGGACACAATTCCTACAGCACCATTTAAACGTGAAGGCTCTGTGCAACCTTATGTGGCCAAGTTGTCTCAATTCTCTGAACAACGTGTTGCTAATGATGCCCAGTTTAAATATCTAAATAAACGTACCGCGATTGCCAAAGTTACGAGTGATCAGAAACAAGTGGTGCTTGATATTGATAAACGCCGTGCTGAATTACTTGGTCTAGAGAAACAAACTTTAGATGCAGAAAATGAACGCCGTGCTGCAACTGGTCAAAAGCCTTTTGCAAACTGGGAAAGCTATCAAGCTTCATTAGATGCTCTAGCTGAATCTCGCGCTAAAATGAAAGCATCTCAACGCCCTGCATTACCAGAGGAAGAAACTTTTGTGACTGAAGCTGCAAATGTACTCATGGACTATGCAAAATTGCAAAATCGCTAAGTATTACTAGGTTTTAAGAGAAAAGCATGCTGTTATCAGTGTGCTTTTTTTATTTTTCATGTCAGTAAACTGTCACGCATTTATCATCAAAATGTCAAAAAAACTGCTTAATCTTTAAGCATGAAAATAAATACATTGATGGATGGCGCTATGCAAAGCTCATACGCGACAGCACTATTAAAACAACAGCAACTTCCTGAAAGCTTCCAATTCTTTTTTAAACAAAAGCAGCAGCTATCTAATACGCATTCATTGCATGATTTGGTGCGCCCACGTTTAAAAATTGCGATTGTGACGGAAACTTGGCCACCTGAAATTAATGGTGTAGCACTTTCATTATTAAAACTATGCCAAGGTTTACAGAAACAGGGGCATAAGATTTTACTGATTCGTCCAGAGCAAAAAGCAAAATGCCATGACTTTACGCCAGAGCAAGAATGTCTGGTGATGTCGCAGGCGATTCCAAAATATCCGACTTTGCAGTTTGGTTGGCCACAATATCTAAAAGTATCGAAAGCTTTTGAAAAGTTTGTACCAGATGTAGTGCACATTGTGACCGAAGGACCATTAGGTTTAACTGCCATGCAAGCTGCTAAGGCAAAAGCTATTCCGGTTTCTAGTGGTTTTCATTCGCCATTTCAAGATTTTAGTCGATTCTTCGATTTGGCTTTTTTAGTTAAACCGATTCAAAAATACCTGTGCTGGTTTCATAACAATACTCAAGTGACTTGTGTGCCAAGTAAAGATACACAAGAAGCATTACGCGGTTTTGGTATTACTTGCCCGCTGGTTGTTGTTGGGCGCGGCGTAGACACAACGAGATTTTCACCAAAGCATCGCTCTGAAAATTTACGAAAGCAATGGGATGCCGATGAGAATACTCGCGTTATGCTTTATGTCGGGCGTTTGTCTCCCGAAAAAGAAGTGCAAGTGCTCATTGATAGTTATTCTAACTTACAAACTGTTCAGCCACATAAAACGAAATTGGTTATTGTGGGAGATGGCCCAGATTTTGCTCGTTTAAAGTCACTACCTGAAGCGAAGGGTGTTATCTTTACCGGAAGTCTGAGAGGTCAAGATTTGGCTGCTGCATATGCGAGTGCAGACGTATTCGTATTTGCGAGTCAAGTTGAAACGTTTGGTAACGTAGTTTTAGAGGCAATGGCAAGCGGTTTACCAGTTATAGCGTATGATTATGCATGTGCACATCAATACTTAACACATGGTGTGAATGGCTGGTTAAGCCCACTTGGACAAAAAAGCCACTTTATACAACAAATTTATCAGCTTCCTTCAGTACAACAACTTAGAGAAATGGGCGTGCAAGCCTGTCATAAAGTACAGCAAAGCGGTTGGCAACTTCCGGTTCAGCAATTGGAGCAGGCATTTTATCAGGTAGTGAAGGAGCCCTCGGTGGACTTCACCTAAGTATCCTAAAATAGGAGAATGACCATGAAATTTAAGAATGCAAAAATAAAAATACTCGATTTAGATTTAAGAGGCTGTTTATATCTGAACAATTTCTCTCACTCACAGCGTGTTGCCCTTTTCTTCAAAATCATCAGTCGTGTGGGTGACGGTCCATTTTGGTATCTAATGCTGGCAATCGTGTGGGGGATGCAAGGCATCACCTATAGCCTGCAAATCATCTACTTGTTATTAGGTGGTTCTGTTGGGACCGCGATCTATAAATTTTTAAAACATAAGACAACACGACCTCGTCCTTATCAAGTGCATCAGGTGATTGTGCTCGGTGAGAGACCACTTGATCATTTTAGCTTTCCATCGGGTCATACACTTCATGCAGTGATGGTGACAATTGTGTTGGGTTATATCCAGCCCGCTTTGCTTGCGGCGATGTTTCCTTTCATGGTGCTTGTAGCCTTGTCTCGTATGGTGCTTGGTCTTCATTACCCAAGTGATGTGATTGTCGGTGCACTTATTGGCGCGGCGGTCGCGGGTATGATTATCTTTATGGCTCCACTATTGAATATCGCTTTATAAGTATCGGTAATTTTTATCAGCTTAAGCTATCGATTAGGTTTGTGGATTTGCTAAAGTACACAGTTCGTGATTTAGCAGATTAAACAGATAGGAGCCGCTATGGGCTTACGTTGGACAGATACGATTGATATTGCCATTGAATTGTCAGAAGCACATCCAGAAGTTGATCCGCAATGGATTCGTTTTACCGATTTACATGCATGGGTGTGCGCATTACCAGACTTCAATGATGACCCAAATAAATCGACAGAAGGATTGCTAGAAGGGATTCAAATGGCCTGGATAGACGAAGTTCGCTAAAAACAGTAGAAAAAATCGCAACTTTTACACATTCAAAGCTGATTATTGCCTATGACATCGGTATAATGCGGCAAATTTTTCAATGTTTAAATTTTAAAATAAAGGAGCCACTCATGGCTATTGAACGTACTTTGTCTATCGTAAAACCTGATGCAGTTTCTAAAAACCACATCGGTGATATTTTTGCTCGTTTTGAAAAAGCGGGTTTAAAAATTGTTGCGACTAAAATGAAACACCTTTCTCAAGCTGATGCTGAAGGTTTCTATGCTGAGCATAAAGAACGTGGTTTCTTTGGTGACTTAGTTGCATTCATGACTTCTGGTCCAGTTGTAGTATCTGTTCTTGAAGGCGAAAATGCAGTTCTTGCACACCGTGAAATCTTAGGCGCTACAAACCCTAAAGAAGCTGCTCCTGGCACTATCCGTGCTGACTTTGCTGTAAGCATCGACGAAAACGCTGCTCACGGTTCTGACTCAGTTGCTTCTGCAGAGCGTGAAATTGCTTACTTCTTTGCTGACAACGAGATCTGCCCACGCACTCGTTAATCGAAAGCATTCAAACCAGATAAGTGGTATACTACTTATCTGGTTTTTTTATTCTCTCAAGAGAATATTGTTTGATTCTTGAACAATATCTTCAGTTTTTTGACATGGTTTAGGTAAATACACATGAGTTCTGCAGAGGTCGTTTCATCTGAAAATCTTGATGGACAGCAGCAATCTTCGTCCACGCTGGTAATTCCTGCTGCCGAAAATAAAGTGAATTTACTCGGCATGTCTCGTACTGAGTTAGAAAAATTCTTTGAAGATATTGGCGAGAAAAAGTTTCGTGCCGGACAGGTCATGAAATGGATACATCAATACTTCATTACTGATTTTGCTGAAATGACCAATATTTCAGGGAAATTGCGTGCGAAGCTTGAACAGATTTGTGAAATCAAAGCTCCTGAAGTGGTTCACCGTCACTATTCAAAAGATGGTACACGTAAGTGGGTTTTTCGTGTGGGCGATGGTGCAGGTTCTTTAGTTGAAACTGTATTAATTCCTGCCGAAGATAAAACAGGCTTGCGTAAGACGTTGTGTATTTCGTCACAAGTCGGTTGTGCATTAGACTGCTCATTTTGTTCAACAGGCAAACAAGGTTTCCAACGTGATTTAACGCCAGATGAAATCATTGGACAACTTTGGATGGCAAACTATTCTTATATGGAAGAAGTGCCCGTTGCCGAGCGCGAGCGTTCAGTGACCAATGTCGTGATGATGGGTATGGGTGAACCATTGCTCAACTATGATGCAGTATTAAGCTCAATGCAAATCATGCTTGATGACTTTGCTTATGGTATGTCTAAGCGTCGTGTGACTTTATCAACATCAGGTGTTGTACCTAAAATTGATCAGCTTGCAAAAGACATTGATGTTGCTTTAGCAATTTCTTTACATGCACCAAACGATGAATTACGTAATGAATTAGTGCCAATTAATAAAAAATATCCATTGGCTCAGTTGATTGCAGCATGTCAGCGTTATATTGCCAAAGATGGTAATGAAAGTACGCGTAAACATGTGACCATTGAATATGTGATGTTAGAGGGTGTAAATGATCAGCCTGAACATGCACAGCAAATGATTAAATTATTAAAAAACCTACCAAGTAAAATTAATTTAATTCCATTTAACCCGTTCCCGCATGCACCATATGGTCGCTCAAGCCGAAATCGAATTATCTCGTTCCAAAAAGCTTTGTCTGATGCTGGATTTGTGTGTACGATTCGTCAAACACGTGGTGATGATATTGATGCTGCATGTGGACAGTTAGTCGGTCAAGTGGCCGATAGAACTCGTCGTGCTGAACAGTGGCAGAAGAAAGTCACACAGCGTCAAGAGATTTTGCGTACACAGGGATAAAATTGAGGGCAGGCTTTGAGTACTCCAAAGTTAAAAACGGTATTATGTATGGGGGTTGCAGTTGCATTTCTGGTAAGTGGTTGCCAGACAACGCATGTGCAAAAGAAAGACCCAGAAAAAGCGGTAAAAGTGCGTACACAACTTGCTGCTGAACATATCCGTTCGGGTGACTTGGATTCGGCAAAGCGAGCTCTTGATCAAGCTTTAAGTGTAGATAGCCGCGATGCAACGGCAAATATGATGATGGGCATTTTGCTACAGCAAGAAGGTAGTAAGCCGAACTTAGAAAAAGCAGAACATTACTTTAAACGAGCAATTTCATCTGAACCAGATAATGCTCAAGCACATAATAACTATGGTACGTACTTGTATCAAATGGAACGCTATAATGATGCGATCGAGCAATTTCGTATTGCTGGTACAACATTAGGTTATGACCAACGCTATCAGGCGTTAGAAAATCTAGGGCGTATTTATTTAAAATTGGGTGATGTTGCGAATGCTGAAAAAACATTCAAACAAGCACTCCTTGCTAACCGCGACTCTTATATTTCAATGTTAGAGTTAGCGGAAATTTTTTATTTGCAGCAGCAGATTCCGGCTGCTACACAAATGTATGAGCAATATGTTCATACAGTGGGGCAGAAAAATCAGGGTGCGAGAGCACTTTGGATTGGTGTAAGAGTGGCTCGAGCCAATGCGGATAAAATGGGAATGCAAGTGTTAGTAAACCAGTTACGTGCTTTGTTCCCGGAAAGTCCAGAATATCAACGTTATTTGCAATTACAGTATAGTACTGAGGCCGTATGGAAATAAATCCTAATTCACAGCAGCCAACTGGCTCAAGCTTACCGACTTCTGCTTTAGGAAATATTCAACGTCCTGGTGAGTATTTACGTCAAATTCGAGTTGCTCAGAATAAAGAGTTAGGGCAAGTTTCTTCAGATTTAAACATGCCGGTTAAGACTCTAACTGCTTTAGAGCAAGATGATTACAAGTCATTGCCAGAAGCGACTTTTATCAAGGGTTATTACCGTTCATATGCAAAATATTTAAATACAGATGCGACGGCAATTATTCAGCGCTTTGATGAAATTTATGCAAATGATACCGGGCTTTTACCAAACCATGCCTTAAACAACTCACCGATTAAAATCATGGGTAAACTCCCAGGTTCTAATAGTGACCGTAATAAGAAATGGTTGAAGCGTGCACTTCTTGCAATTGTGGTTATTGCTGTTGTGTCATTGATTGTCATGGGTATTCAAAAATGGACTTCTAAGAAAGAAGATGCTGATTTACCTAAAGTAAATCAATCTAGTGTTGAAGTTTTGCCTATGAAAGGAAATGCCACCTCAACAGTGGGTGATCAATTGGTGCTAAACTTTAACCGTCCAACGTCTGTTCATATTGTTGATGCAACAGGTAAAGTTTTGGCGACAGGCCGTCAGTCATCAACTTTAAACTTAAATGGCGAGTCTCCATTTCAGATTCGTCTTGATGATGCAACTGCGGTGTCATTAAGTTTAAACCAAGAACAGATTTCATTGTCTCCATATACGGTAAACGGTAAAGCTGAATTCCGTTTATCCCGCTAATACCATGAGTTGAGCGATACAATGATAGAGAACCCAATTAAACGTCGACCAACACGCAAAATTCGTGTTGGGTCGGTGTATGTCGGTGGCGATGCACCTATTAGTGTGCAAAGTATGACAAACACTGAAACTTGCGATGTTGATGCAACCGTTGCTCAGATTGAGCGTTGCGTTGATGCAGGTGCTGATATTATGCGTGTTTCGGTCCCATCTATGGAGGCTGCTGAGGCATTTGGCGCAATTCGTAAGCGCGTTTCAGTACCATTAGTTGCCGATATTCATTTTGACCATAGAATTGCCTTAGCAGTTGCAGATTATGGTGCAGACTGTTTGCGTATTAATCCGGGTAATATCGGGTCAGACCAGAAAGTTCGTGAGGTCGTTGCTGCGGCACGTCATCATGGTATTTCAATGCGTATTGGTGTGAATGCAGGTTCTCTAGAAAAAGATTTACAGAAAAAATATGGCGAGCCTACAGGGCAAGCACTTCTTGAATCAGCTTTACGTCACATTGATATTTTAGACCGCCTTGATTTCCATGAGTTTAAAGTTAGCGTAAAAGCCTCAAATGTGTTTTTAACCATGGATGCTTATCGCTTGCTTTCTCAGCAAATTGATAATCCATTACACCTTGGTGTTACCGAAGCGGGTATTTACCGTACGGGTACTGTGAAATCAGCGATTGCCCTTGGCGGATTATTGATGGAAGGCATTGGCGATACAATGCGTATTTCGCTTGCTGCCGAACCGGAAGATGAAATCAAGATTGGTTTTGATATCTTAAAATCGCTTGGTCTACGCTCTAACGGGATTAACTTTATTGCTTGTCCGAGTTGTTCTCGCCAAGAGTTTAATGTTATTCAAGTGATGCAAGCTTTGGAAGAACGTTTAGAAGATATTCGTACTCCAATGGATGTGTCAGTGATTGGTTGTAAGGTAAATGGCCCGGGTGAAGCAAAAGAAGCTGATATCGGAGTTGTTGGGGCTGCGCCTCGCTCATTGGTTTATCGTAATGGTGAGAAAAGCCATTTAATCGATACCGATCAATTGGTTGATGAAATCGAAACAATGGTTCGTCAACGTGTCCAAGAGCTTGAAGAAGCTAAATCTAAAGAAATTATTCGTAGTTCATCATGAGTTCAATTGTCGCAATCAAAGGTTTTAATGACGTCTTACCAACGCAAACAGTAGCGTGGAGACGTCTTGAGCAACATTTAGCATCGTTAATGGATGCTTATGGTTATCAACAAATTCGTTTACCAATCGTTGAACAAACGGGCTTGTTTAAACGTGCTATTGGTGATGCCACTGATATTGTTGAAAAAGAAATGTATACCTTTTTCGATAAAGGCAACCCACCAGAGTCATTAACTTTACGTCCAGAAGGTACAGCTGGTTGTGTTCGTGCCTTGGTTGAACATAATTTGTTGCGTGGCGCTACACCACGTGTGTGGTATATGGGACCTATGTTCCGTTATGAAAAACCACAAAAAGGGCGTTACCGTCAGTTCCACCAGTTTGGTGTAGAAACTTTTGGCGTTGCGACTCCTGACATTGATGCTGAATTGATTATGTTGACAGCTCGCTTATGGAAACGTATGGGCGTTGCTGATAAGGTTCAGCTTGAGTTGAATACTTTAGGCGAAACTGATGAGCGTACAGAGTATCGCAATGCATTAGTTGCTTTTTTAAATGAGCATAAAGATGCGTTGGATGAAGATTCTCAGCGTCGCTTAACAACAAATCCATTACGCATTTTAGATTCTAAAATTGAATCTACCCAGAAAATTCTGGAAAATGCGCCGAAATTGCATGATTTCTTAAAAGAAGATAGTTTGGATCATTTTAAGCAGTTACAAGATTATTTGACTGCTGCTGGCATCCAGTTTGTAATTAACCAGAAGTTGGTACGTGGTCTGGACTATTACAACAAGACTGTTTTTGAATGGACGACTACAGCACTCGGTTCGCAAGGCACAGTATGTGCTGGTGGACGCTACGACGGTTTAGTTGGTCAATTAAAAGGTAAGCCAGATCAATCTGTACCAGCTGTTGGTTTTGCGATGGGTATGGAGCGTTTATTGCTTCTGCTTGAGCAAGTTGAACAAGCTGAAGTTATTCGCGATTGTGAAGTCTTTTTGGTTGCAGAACCTGCTTATCAAACAAATGCTTTGATTTTAGCGGAACAATTACGTGACCAGTTAGAAGCTGCAAATAGCAGTATTCGAATCAAAACAGGTTCACAAGGCAGCATGAAAAGCCAGATGAAAAAAGCTGATCAGGCTGGAGCAATCTTTGCTTTGATTTTAGGGGAACGAGAGTGGGAAGCGCAGCAGTTTGCTATTAAAGAGTTAGCAACAGCTGAACAGTCACAAGTCGCAATTGCTGACCTCGTACCATTTTTAATCCAAAAATTTACAAAATAAACTGAACATCTGGAAAAGGACAATCACATGAGCTTAAGTGATGAAGAACAATTCGACAGCTTAAAGTCGTTCGCCAAAAAATATGGTTCTGCCATGATTAGCGGAATTCTCATTGCGTTGATTGCCTTTTTTGGGTGGACATACTGGCAAAAAAAGAATCTGGCAACTAGTCAGGTAGAAACTGCAAAAGTACAGCAGTTAATGGATGAGGCAAATGCGAGTGCCGATAATCCGAATGCTTTAAGTTCAGTAACTGCATCAGCAGATAAAATTGTAAAAGATGATATCGACTCTGTTCAGGCTATACAGACTCAGTTTGTATTGGCAAAATTAGCCTATGAAAAACAAGATTATGCTGCTGCTGAGAAAGCCTTAAAGAAAGTTGAAAATTCAAAAGTTAAAGATGAAGGTTTGATTCAAGTTGTAAAATTGCGTTTAGCAGATGCACAATTGGCGCAAAACAAATATGATGAAGCACTAAAAACTCTGTCTGGTAACGTCGATCCTGCATTTAAAGCAACGGTAGAAGAGTTACGTGGCGATATCTTTGTTGCTAAGAAAGATGTTGATTCTGCTAAAAAAGCGTATCAGGCAGCTTGGAATTCGTTACTAGAACGTAAACAAGAGCGACAAATTTTACAAATTAAACTCGAAAGTGTTGGCGTTTTAGTTGAAGATCCACAGATTGAGCGCCCAATTTTGGAAACACAGGTGGAAGAGTCTTAATGAATCAGAAATTCAAACTGCCTTTGGCAATTGCAATCGCATCGGCTGTACTGGTGGGATGTTCTAGTAATAAAGTAAAAGAAGTTAAACCAAATCCTCTACCGAAATTGACCGAGTCGAAAAAGACCTTAACGCCAGTGTTTTCGCGTAGTGTTTCTTCTACTGATAAAGCTGATCCATTACGTTTGCAACTTGATGCAAACGATGGTGTGGTTTTCACTCTTGATCCAAAAGGTGAAGTAGCTGCATATCGTGGTAAACAACGCATTTGGGAAAAGAAAGTCAGCAAATTAGGCTTGAGCTCTGGTGTTGAAGCTGCTGAAGGAATTGTTGTTGTTGGTAACAGTAAAGGTCAACTCTTTGCACTAGATCAGGCAACAGGCGAACAGAAGTGGACTGCACAGTTATCTGGCGCATTGTTAAGCCCGTCATTGGTTCAATCTGGACGTGTTATTACTATTGCGAATGATGGTACTGTATTTGCTCATGATGCTACTTCAGGCCAACAAGTTTGGGCTTATAAGTTACCGAATGTCCAATTTAGTTTGCGTGGGCAGGCATCACCAGTGAGCCTTGACCCTCGTACTGTATTAATTGCTTCTGCGAATGCATATGTTTATGCAATTGATACCATTAGTGGTATTCCACGTTTCCAACGTCGTGTTGCGGTAAGTGAAGGTCGTTCTGATATTCAACGTTTAATTGATATCGATGGTGATCCTACTGTAGCTGGACAGTTTATGGTAACGACCAGTTTCCAAGGTCAAGTGACTGTAACCGATCTTGCTTCTCAACGTGTCGTTTGGAGTGAAGATTCGAGCAGTACTAAACGTCCAGAAGTTTATGACAATAAAGTATTTGTCTCTTCAACAGATGGTAAGTTAACAGCTTACGATTTAGCGTCTGGTGAAAAAATCTGGGAAAATGATAGTTTGTTAAACCGTCATTTAAGTAATCCAGTTGTGCTGGGACAAGATCTTGTTGTAGGTGATTTAGATGGCGTATTACATCTTGTTGAACCAACAACAGGTAAGTTAATTGGTCGTTCAAAAACAAGTGGTGAAGTTAATACATTACGTGTTATCGAGAATCAACTTTATGTTTCGACCCGAAAAGGCGATTTAAGTATTTGGCAGAATCGTTAATTTCGTTCGCTTGTGCTAAAATAAGCGCTTAACAAATTATGCTGTTAAAAATATCGGGGTGTTTGAATTAAATCAGTTCAAAGCCCCGTCTTTTATTATGGTCATCTCTGACCTTAAAATATATCTCCTGTACTGTTTTTAATGCTCATGCCATGAGATATGGCTGGTCTTGAATTAAGGTTATTGTATGAAACCCGTTATTGCGCTCATTGGTCGTCCGAATGTCGGAAAATCAACGTTATTTAACCAGATTACCAAGAGTCGTGATGCACTTGTAGCCGACTTCGCGGGCCTGACTCGTGACCGTAAATATGGTGATGCGACTTATCAGAATAAGTCTTTCATTGTCGTTGATACTGGCGGTATTGGTGAAAATGAGGGCGGTATTGATAACTACATGGCCGAGCAGTCAAAAACAGCAATCAATGAAGCAGATATCATTATTTTTGTGGTTGATGCTCGTGCTGGTTTATTGGCTTCAGATGAGCAAATTGCCCGTGAACTACGTACTTTGGGCAAGAAAATTTATCTTGTTGCGAACAAGGTAGATGGAGTTCATGCAGAAGCGGCTTTGGTTGAATTCTACAAACTTGGTATGGGTGAACCTTTACAAGTTGCTGCCAGCCATGGTCGTGGCGTGCAGCAAATGCTTGAAGATGTTCTTGAGAATGTTCCTGAAGACGAAAGTGAAGAAGAACATGATAAAGCAACAGGTTTACGTTTAGCTATTATTGGCCGTCCAAACGTTGGTAAATCTACCTTGGTCAATCGATTACTGGGCGAAGATCGTGTAGTAGCATTTGACCAACCTGGTACAACCCGCGATTCGATTTATATTCCTTTTGAGCGTGATGGTCGTCAATACACATTAATTGACACAGCTGGTGTGCGTCGTAAGGGTAAAGTAGAAGAAATGATTGAGAAATTCTCAATTGTGAAAACGCTACAAGCAATTAAAGATGCGCATGTGGTTGTGGTAGTTCTCGATGCTCGTGAAGGGGTTGTTGAGCAAGATTTACATTTAATTGGTTATGCGCTTGAAGCTGGGCGTGCCATGATGATTGCCATTAATAAATGGGATAACATGACCGAATATGATCGCAAACAATGTAAATTGGATGTTGATCGTCGTTTTGACTTTATTCCATGGGCGAAAGTACACCTTATTTCTGCATTGCATGGTACGGGTGTAGGGGATATGTACCCAACTATTCACCGTGCTTATGACTCATCGCATTTAAAAGTTTCACCTGCGAAATTAACCCAAATTTTGAATGATGCTACAGATGCACATCAACCGCCAATGGTGAGTGGAAAACGTATTAAAATGCGTTACGCGCATATGGGGGGACAAAACCCACCAACGATTGTGATCCATGGTAATAAGGTTGATAAGACTCCTGCGGATTATCGTCGTTACTTAGAAAACGTGTTCCGTAAAGTATATAAACTTGAAGGTACACCAGTTCGTATTGACTTTAAAACTTCTGAAAACCCGTTTGAAGGTCGTAAGAGTCAAATTGATGAACGTACTGCTGCGCGTCGTCGTCGCTACATTCAGAAATTTAAAAAAGCAGAGAAAAAATTTAATCGTTAAGCTTTTTAACGTTCAAAAACCCAAAGTTTTCTTTGGGTTTTTTATTGCAAATAAATGAGCACGTGCCAAGAGTTATGAAAAAGTGTGAGTAATAAACGTAATTTTTTGTAAATTTTATAACGAATGCTATAATCAGCATCTTTATAAAATAATTTATATTTCGACAGAATAACGCGGCTTAGGGTTCATTTTTTAGCATGGTAACATTACATCTTGCTCAGCTTATATTTACACATGCTCAGCCCTCCTACGCAGCTCTCGACTGCATTCCCGCGATTCAGCGTAGACGGTTATCGCCTTTAGCTAAACTTGCTTTAAATAGCGCGATCGGTGCATTAGATGGTAATAAAGCCGATTATATTGTTTGGGTGTCAAAATATGGTGATGAGGCCAAAACTTTAAATATCTTAAAAGATGTTTTAAATGAACAAACTCCATCACCTACACAATTTTCAACGTCTGTTCATAATGCAATTTCTGGGCTTTATTCTATTTTATGTCAGGATGATACTCCCTCTACAAGCTTAAGCTGTTCATGGACTGAAAGTTTGATTGAGGCGTATGCACTTTTAAAGTCAATGACTGATATCAAACGGGTCTTAGTCGTTGCTTATGATGAGCCATTACCTAATATTTATGCTGAGGCAGTCGATTTTCCTGCCTATGCAATGGCTGCTGTCGTTACTTTAGAGCAACCTAATTTACAAATTACTGCGTGGATGCATACAGATGAAGCAGATGCTCCTGCTTTTGCTCATTTTTGGCAGGATGCTGACCAGTTAACATCTGCATTTGGGTGGAACAAATGCTAAATCTTAAGAACCTCAAGCAAAAAAGTAATTATTGCTGGCGTGTGGCTGCTACTGGTTTTAGTTTTGCCAGTTTTGGGCTGGGTGGTATGGCAATTGCCTCAGTGATTGCACCAGTACTAAATGCGACAACCTCTGACTCTGAAAAGCGTCAGCAGCGCGCACAAAATGTGATTAAACATAGTTTTAAAGGCTTTACCGAAATGATGGTCAAACTTGGCATCATGACTTATTCGGTAGAGGGCTTGGAAAAGCTACAAAATAGTCGTCAAGAGTTGGTGATTGCCAATCATCCGACTTTGATTGATGTTGTAGTACTAATTGGTATGATGCAGCAGGCTAATTGTGTTGTGAAGCAGTCTCTTTGGTCGAACCCATTTACCAAAGGACCCGTACAAAGCGCAGGCTATATTTTAAATGCAGGTTCTCAGCAGTTTGTTGAAGACTGTGTAAAGCGTCTAAAAGAAAACAATGCGGCTTCTCTTTTAATTTTTCCGGAAGGAACGCGCACTGAAAAAGGGATGACCCTAAATGAGTTTCAGCGGGGCGCAGCCAATATTGCCATTCGCGCAAATGTACCAATTCGTCCAGTAATTATTACCTGCACACCATCTACATTAACCAAGAATGAAAAATGGTACCACGTACCATCTCAACCATTTCATATCGAGGTCAAGGTTTTAGATGCAGTGCAAGTATCAGATTTGTTAGACGATTTAACAGTAGGACCTAAACAAGTTCGTCAGTTAAGTCGTAGTTTTTATAAAATTTTTGATGAAGAGTTATCTTGAAATGAGCAATCTTGCTGATGAACTAAAGCAAATGATTATTGATGTTTTGGCACTTGAAGATATCACTATTGCGGATATTGATACAGAAGCGCCACTATTTGGAGAAGGTTTAGGATTAGACTCGATTGATGCACTTGAGTTGGGACTAGCTTTGAAAAAGCGTTACAACATTCATTTAAATGCAGAGTCGGATGAAACCAAACAGCATTTTAAATCAATCCAGAGTTTGGTTGCTTTAGTTGAAGCACAACAGAAGTCATAAGGAGCGTGATGATGTTATCTCAAGAGCAAGTATTAACTAAACTCCGTGAATGGATGGAAGATTTGTTTGAAATTGAACCGGAGTCTGTTCAACTCGATTCGAACCTTTATTCAGACCTTGATGTCGACAGTATTGATGCGGTTGACTTAGTTGTAAAAATTAAAGAGTTAACAGGTAAGCAAGTAAAGCCTGAAGACTTTAAAAATGTGAGAACCGTACTGGATGTTGTGACGGTTATTCAGAACATGACTGCTGAATGAAGTTTATTCTTAAAGGGATAATAACAGCACTTTTTGTGCTGTATCCCTTTATTGTGGGTTGGAGTTTGACACACGGTCAATTCATTTGGGTAAGCCTATTACTCATCGGGTTGGGTGTCGTCAGACTTTTTGGTAAAGGTAACTCATTATTATGGCCTTTAACCGGTTTTGCTATTGTTTGTGGCAGTCTGAGCTTATTGTCACATAATCATGCGTGGTTAAAGTTATATCCAGTTGGTATGAGTTTAGGCGCATTAATTATTTTTTCGCTGACACTCATCAAGCCGCCGTCTATGATTGAGCGCTTTGCCCGACTCGTTGAACCTAATTTACCTGATTCTGGGGTGCAGTGGACCAGACAGGTGACTAAAGTTTGGTGTGTTTTCTTTTTTTGTAATGCACTGATTGCGTTAAGCACTGTGCTTTTTACCTCAACTCAGGTTTGGGTCATTTATAATGGCTTTATTTCTTATGTGCTGATGGGCATTTTGTTCTTTGGTGAATTTATTTTGCGTAAGCGACATCAGCGTTTACATTCTTCAAATCATTAATTAAAAACTATGTATTGCCATTTTCAGAAATTCATCGATTCAGCTCAGCCACTTTGTATAGACGATGCTCTGCACTCGACCAGTTTTAATTACTTTTGGCAGGATGTGGCCTTACAAGCTACTGCAATTGCTCAAATGGAAAATCTAACTTGGGCTTTATGGGAAGCAGATAGCTATGAATTTCTGGTTTTATTCTTTGCTGCTTTGCTAGCGAAAAAACAAGTACTTTTACCACCCAATAGAGTGCGTGAATTAGAACAGGATTTTGCAGCACAGCAGGTTTATTTTTTAAAGCGCCAAAATACTGAAAAAGTTGTTCCTTCATCTTTAACCTTAGACGATGCTTTTTTAGAGCAGGCGCAACTCTATTTTTATACATCAGGTTCAACTGGTGAACCTAAAAAAATTCCAAGGACACTCAAACAATTACTCAACGAAGTCCAAGGGTTAAGTCAAAGCTTTAGTTTTGATGAACATGCGATCGGGATTGCAACGGTCAGTCATCAACATATTTATGGATTACTGTTTAAATTACTGCTACCACTTGCTACTGGTCGAAGTTTTTATGTGCCTCAAATGGCATTCCCAGAAGATGTGGTACAAGCTCAAAAACAATTAGAAACGTTGGGATTAAGCAATTATTTGATCTCAAGTCCTGCATTATTAAAACGTTGGACAACCGATGTCATTTTACAACACTGCCAAATGGTCTTTAGTTCTGGTGGCAAGCTAGAAAGTGGTGTTCGCCCTTTCTTAAATCGTCCGATTATTGAAGTTTTGGGAAGTTCGGAAACTGGTGGTATTGCCCATCGTGCTAAAGATGAAGATGCTTGGATTGCATTTAGTAATGTGGCTATTCGGATTGAAGAGCAACAGCTTATGGTCAAGAGTAATCACGCCTTTGAGAATGATTGGATTGCCACAGGTGATGGCGCTGTATGGACAGATGCAACATGTCAGACCTTTAAGTTGATGGGGCGTACAGATCGAATTGTAAAACTTGAAGAAAAGCGCTTGAGTCTAGATGCGATTGAGCAAAGTATTCAGGCTCTAGATGTCGTAAAACACTGTCATGTATTGGTACTTGAACATGAGCAACGTCAAATATTGGGTTGTATTGTTGTTCTGAAAGAACAAGCTCGTGAGCAATTACAACAGCAAGGTAAGTCCGCTTTTGTCAGCCATTTAAAACAACAATTAAAAGACAGCTTGGAAACGATCGCGATTCCTCGTCAATGGCGTTTCCTCAGTCAGCTACCACAAAACACTCAGTCCAAACTCAATAAAAATTATTTGAAAACTCTATTTAAGCCTATGTTACAACCCGTGGTGCTGTCACAGTCTCAAAATTCAGATGACTACATTTGGGAGTTGGAATTTCCACCCGAGTTAGTTTGTTTTAAAGGGCATTTCCCAACACAACCGATTTATCCTGGGGTTGGGCAAATTGGCTTTTTACAACATTTTGCTAAATCAATTTGGTCTGATTTGAGCTGGTGTCAGGGATATGAGCAGTTAAAATTTCAAAACCTGATTCGTCCGTATGCCGTGGTACAACTCAAGCTTGCTCGAAAAGATCACAAGGTGAGTTTTGAACTACGCGATTCAGAACAGATTCTGGCTTCAGGGCGACTATTATTTGCTTTGCAAACGGAAGTAGGGGGTTAAAAATGCAGACCAATTACGGTTTTGTTGTTCCGGTTTATAACCATCCACATTATTTAGCAGATTTGATTTCTTATCTGGACAGTTTTGATCTACCGATTGTGTTGGTCAATGATGGAAGTGATGATGCTTGTAGCCAAATTTTAAAAGGATTGGCAGAGCAATATTCTCAAATTCATCTTATTGAACATGAGGTGAATAAGGGTAAGGGACAAGCCGTAATGACTGGTTTACGTGCAGCCTATGAGCTTGGTTTAAGCCATGCATTACAACTCGATTCAGATGGTCAACACTGCTGGGATGACATTCTAAAATTTATTGAGCAGTCTCGACAACATCCAGATGCAATGGTAATTGGTCAGCCATACTTTGATGCCTCTATTCCTAAAAAGCGCTTATATGGCCGTTACATTACTCATTTTTGGGTCTGGTTAAATAGTTTGTCTTTTGAAATTAAAGACAGCATGTGTGGGTTTCGCGTGTATCCGCTTGAGAGCACAATAAATGTTTTAAATAGTGCTAAATTTCAGCCACGTATGGGTTTTGATAGTGAAATTTTAGTGCGTTTAAAATGGGAAAATACTCCTTTTATTAATGTACCAACACCTGTGGTTTATCCAGAGCAGGGTATTTCTCATTTTCATGCTTGGCGAGATAACTTAGGGTTAAGCAAAGCGCATGCAACTTTGTTTATGGGCATGCTGATTCGCTTACCGAAGCTATTAAAACAAAAGCTGCAAGGTTAATTATGACAGATTCAGCTTCACCAAAATGGAACGACATTAAAGAGCGAGGCGGTATGTTGCCCCTTATGCTCGTGTTGTGGTTTTACCGTTTTGGTGGACGTTGGTTATGCAAGTTGGTGATGTACTTCGTTATTATGTGGTACTGGTTATTTGCTGCCACTGCACGACAGGCTTCCTTACTTTATTTACAAAAACTGCATCATTTTGCTGGATCACAGTCGCCTTTTAGCCACCAACCAAATTGGACAAATAGCTATGCGCATTTCATGCAATTTGGCGAATGTATTTTAGATAAGATTGAGGGTTGGCTAGGCCATATCTCCGAGCAAAATCTAGAAGTTTTTGGACATGAAAACTTCTCGCAGCATTATCAAAAAGGCGCTCTTATTGTTGTCTCTCACTTTGGCAATATTGAATTGCTTCGAGCTATTAAGTCAGAGCATCCGCAGAAAATTAATGTGCTGGTTTATCAAAAGCACGCGACAAAATTTAATGAGTTTTTGAAAAAACTAAATGATAAGGCGGATGTCTGTCTTTTATCAGTTGATGAGTTAGGTATTGAAACCGCGATGTTGCTGCAAGATAAAATGCAGCAAGGTGAGTGGGTCATTGTGGCGGCAGATCGAGTTCCTGTGCATTCAGATCGTGTACAGCATGTTGATTTTTTAGGGGAATCAGCAGCTTTCCCACAAGGTGCATGGATTTTAGCAAATTTACTCAAAGTGCCTGTTATTGCGGTGTTTTGCTATCGAGTGCAACAGCAGTTTCAAGTTCATATTCATTCAATTGCTGAACAGATCAATTTACCCCGTGCTCACCGTATTGAAAGTATGCAAACCATCACTAAAACGTACGTTGCCGTACTAGAACAGCATTGTCTGCGTGCCCCTTATCAATGGTTTAATTTTTATAATTTTTGGACGAAATAACATGCGTGTGTTAACCGTAGGTGAACAACCTCTGAGTATTGAAGATGTCGTTTCCGTAGCCAGAGGCGAATGTCAGGTTGCTTTACCAGAAACGTCTGAGTGGCGTGAACTGATTCAAAAAGGTGCTGATTTTCTCGATCAGCTCCTTGAAGAAGAAGGGGTTATCTACGGTGTGACCACGGGTTATGGTGACTCATGTTTGGTTGAAGTACCATTACATCAGGTTAATGAACTACCGCTGCATCTTTCACGCTTTCATGGTTGTGGTTTAGGCGAAAATTTAGATGTCATCACTGCACGTGCAGTAGTCGTGACACGTTTATGTTCATTGGCTCGCGGTTATTCAGGCGTGTCGATCGCTTTGCTGGAACGCTTAGTTTGGTTGCTGAATGAAAATGTAATTCCAGTCATTCCATCTGAAGGTTCAGTCGGGGCAAGCGGAGACTTAACGCCGTTATCTTACATTGCGGGAACTTTAGTCGGTGAACGTGACGTCTATGTCGATGGGCAAATTGTTCCTATTGCTCAAGTCTATGCTGAAAAAAATATGTTGCCTTTAACGCTTAGACCTAAAGAAGGTTTGGCGCTCATGAACGGCACAGCGGTGATGACGGCGATTGCTTGTTTGAACTATAAAAAAGCAGAGCAAATTGCACTTGCAGGTACTTTAATTACTGCTCTAAATGTATTGGCTTTGGAAGGTAATCCTAGTCATTTTGATGAAGTACTATTTGCACAAAAGCCCCATCCGGGGCAGCAGCAAATTGCCAAGCAATTACGTGACTGGCTGAACAGTGAAGTACAAACAGCACATCAAAGTCCACGCTTGCAAGACCGTTATTCGTTGCGCTGTGCACCACACATCATTGGTGTTTTTGAAGACTCAAAAGTATGGTTACGTCAGTTTATTGAAAATGAACTGAATTCAAGTAACGACAATCCATTGATTGATCCAGTCGGTATGCGTGTGTTGCATGGCGGTCATTTTTACGGTGGACACATTGCACAAGCAATGGATAGCTTAAAAATTATGATTGCCAATATTGCTGACTTGATGGATAGACAGATTGCACAACTAGTCGATCATAAAATGAATCATGGTTTACCACGTAATTTAACGGGTGCAACGGCTGAACGTTTGCCACTGAATCATGGTTTTAAAGCGGTACAAATCGGAGTATCGGCGTGGACGGCTGAAGCCTTAAAAAACACTTTGGCAGCTTCAATTTTTTCACGTTCAACCGAATGTCATAACCAAGACAAAGTTAGCATGGGAACTATTGCTGCGCGTGATGCGAGCCGAGTAATTACCTTAACACAGCAAGTCATTGCAGCGCTGTGCTGTGCAAGTGTGCAGGCGATTCACTTGAAAGGCCTCACCACACAGTTAAGTCCAACATTGCAGGCATTTATGCAATGGACCTTACAAAGCTTTGCATTTGTCGAAGAAGACCGACCATTACAAACCGAATTACAACAGATTGTTGATCGTTTAGACCAACTTGAACTGTTTAATCAACCAGAATTTATGGGATAAGGTGAGCCAATGCATGCAGATGTAATCATTGAAATTCCATTTCATGATGTCGATACCATGAATGTGGTTTGGCATGGACACTATTTAAAATATTTTGAGATTGCGCGCTGTAAATTGCTCGATCAATTTCATTACAACTATATGCAGATGAAAGAATCAGGCTATGCATGGCCTGTGATTGAAAGCCATGTTCGCTATGCATACGGTATTGAGTTTGAACAAAAGATTCGGGTTCGGGCCATTTTAAAAGAATGGGAAAATCGTTTGAAAATTGATTATTTGATTTTTGATGCTGAGTCAGGAAAACGTTTAACCAAGGGTTATACCACACAGGTAGCGGTGAATATTGAAGCTCGTGAAATGTGTTTTCAATCGCCACAGGTTTTGTTTGATCGCTTGAATGCATGGTCTGAGTTTCAACCGAAGAGGAATACGTGATGTCTCAATTCATCAAAACTTTAGGTTTAGGTGCTGCTGTTTGGATGAGCAGTTTAAGTGCGGTCTATGCAGCGCCAACACAGATCACTCAAATTTTTCAGCAATTGTCACAGTCTCCTACGGTTCGTGCTGATTTTGAACAGCAAAAAAAATTGCCATCGTTGAATAAAACTTTTATATCGAACGGCTCTTTGTTGTTCTCAAAATCTTATGGTGTAGCCTGGCAAATCAAACGACCTGTACAAGCAGATTTGATTGTTACCCCAACCAAATTGGTACAGAAAACTCAGCGTACATTTAGCCAAATACAAGTTGATCAATCGCCATATAGTTCGGTCGCGACTTTATTCTTACAGCTTATGTCTGGTAATGAACAGGCCCTAGCAAAGAATTTTAATGTGGTAAGTGCGAATTATAGTCCAGCGGGTTGGAGCATGAGCTTAACTCCAAAAAGTAGCTTGTTTAAAAAGTTATTTGTGCGTGTTGATGCTCAAGGGCAACAGTACGTCAACCAAATCGTAATTACCGAGAAAGCGAATAATTTAACGACTATCCGCTTTAGTCACCAGACTTCTCAACCGACGACTCTAACGGCTGCTGAGCATGCGATTTTCCAACTGGCAAAATAAGTTCACCGCGCTTTGGTTAATTGCTCTGCTACTGATCGCGGTGGGGCTTGGCGTGACGTGGCTGAATAAAGATATTCATATTCAAACTAATATTTTTGCGTTATTACCTAAAGTTCAGCAAGACCCAGAACTTGCACGTACCCAGCAGTACATGAATGAGCAACTCAACAATAAAGTATTTGTGGTGGTAGATGCCAAAGATGAAGCTGAGATACAACAAGCGACTCATTTCTTAACAGCACAGGCCAAGCAAAGTCAGTTGTGGCAACCGTTGAAGCCACAACTTGATTTTGATCAATTTGCAAAACAGTTGTATCAACATCGCGCAGGCTTGTTGAGTTCTCAAGATCAAGCCTTATTGCAAAAAAAGGACTATGCTGCGCTGACTGAACAAAGTTTGATGCAGATGATGAGTCCAGGCATGCCTGTCACTGCTGAGTCACTTAAGCAAGACCCGCTATTATTGTTCCCTCGTTATGCCATGCAGTTGGCAACCCCGTCGCAACAAGATATTGAAATGGAGCAGGGTTTTGCCACAATTCATCATGAGCAAGGTATCTCTCGGCTTTTCGTATTACAGTTGACGCAAAGCCCATACAATATTGATTACCAAGAACAGACCTCTACTTGGATTGAGCAAACTAAGCAAAAGTTAGCTGCAATGGGATTAAAATCTCATTGGACTGGAACTATTTTATTTTCAAATTTTGGGACGCAATCCGCTAAACAGGAAATATCAACTATTGGTGTTGGCTCGACACTGGGCTTAATTTTTCTGGTTTGGTTCGGCTTTCACTCACTACGACCTTTGGCGACCGAGTTTATTGCAGTTTCGACTGGAAGCTTTGTGGCGTTTGCGGTCACACATTGGGTGTTTAGTGAAATTCACCTGATGACATTGGTCTTTGGTGCAAGTCTGATTGGTGTCTGTGTCGACTTTTCATTTTATTTTATGGCGATGCAATCGCAGCATAGAAAGCTTGGTGGTTTTCAAATTTTAAAACCACTATTACCAAGTTTGTTTATGGGCTTAATGACCACATTGGTTGCTTACATCTTTTTGAGTTTTACTCCGTTTCCTGGGTTCAAGCAGATTGCAGTCTTTTCAATTGTAGGATTAACTGCGGCGTGGATCAGTAGTGTTTTACTATTACCAAGATTACCTGCACTCAATGCCCAGCCAGCAATAAAAGCATTATCGTGGATTGGACACGCACGGTTATGGTTTCAGCAACGAACCACAGTCCGTTATAGCTTGATTGCAATCATTTTAGCAGTAGGTACGGCGAGTCTTTTCTATCTTAAAAGTAACGATGATATTCGTAATTTACAAGGTATGGACGCGAGCTTAAAACAGCAAGACCAAGCGGTTCGTGAGCAATTTGGCCAGCAACAAAGTAGTGATTATTTTGTGGTGCGTGCAGCATCGGCAAATGAAATGCAGCAACAAGAGCAGCGACTGATTGGACATTTGCAACAGTTACAGTCACAAGGGGAAATCAGTGCATTTCAAGCTTTGGGACAATGGATTCCACCATTGGCAGAGCAGCAAAATAATCTACAACTATTAAGAAATATTCCTAAAGAGACTTTGCTGCAATATGCACAAAGCATGGGGCTAAATGTTAATGATGTTTTACAATGGCAACAGCAACTGGCGACACAACCGTTATTAGATTTTTCGGTATTTAAAGATCACCCTTTAGCTTTTTTACAACCTCAAGCCAATGAACGATTAGTGATGGTGACAGGGGCAAAACAGCCTGAAGTGTTAAAGCAGCTTCAGAATGAGCATATACATTTCCAACAACCGATTACCGAAATGTCGCAAATGTTTGCTGAACATCGAGTGCAGGCTCAACATCTTCTGATTTATGCCTTAATTGGTCTGGCAGTTGGTTTGGCGCTTATTTATGGATTAAGTTCGATTGTGCCTTTGGTCCTGCCAGTCAGCTTGGCATTACTGAGTACTTTTGCTATTCAGGCATGGTTAGGTGTGGAGATTAACCTGTTTAGTATTATGGCGACTTTCCTGATTATTGGGATTGGTGTCGACTATGCAATTTTCTACCGACATGGACATGATCACCCACAAGTAGTTGGAATGGCATTATTTTTATGTATGATGTCGACCTTACTTGGCTTTGGATTACTTTCATTTAGCCATACTTATGCAATTCATTGTTTTGGTTTAACGGTTTTATTGGGGGTTATTTTCTCATTTATCTATGCGACTTTGTTAACCCCCGCAGATGAAAAACATATTGTAAATTTACAAGACCATTCATAATTTGAATAAATTAAAAAGGAAGTTGTGCTATGAGCACTATAGAAAAAATTGACGTCGTGATTATTGGGGCTGGGCCATCAGGTAGTTCTGCTGCTGCACTTCTTCGAAAAAAGGGCTATACCGTTACGGTCATTGAAAAACAGCATTTCCCTCGTTTTTCGATAGGTGAGTCATTGCTACCACAGTCTATGGCATTTTTAGAAGAGGCTGGCTTATTGGAAACAGTCCGTGAACATGTTGAGCAATACGCTTTTCAATTTAAAAATGGCGCGGCTTTTTTACGCGGCAAACAGCGTAGCTTCTATGACTTTACAGAAAAATTTACCGATGGTCCGGGCACAACTTGGCAAGTTCGCCGTGCAGATTTTGACAACTTACTAGCAAAACAGGCTCAAGCTTATGGGGCGGATATTCGCTTTGGGCATGAGGTTTTAGATGTTGATGTTGCATCTGAACAGCCTGTACTTACAGTAATTGATGAAGAACAACAGCGTTATCAGATTCAAACTAAATTCTTGTTAGATGCGAGTGGCTTTGGACGAATTTTGCCAAAGTTATTAGATCTAGAAAGTCCATCAAATTTTCCGGTACGACGTGCGCTGTTTACCCATATTGAAGATGGAGTTACAGATGATCCAGAGTTTGATCGTAATAAAATTTTAATTACTGTCCATGAAAAAGATCACCGTGCATGGTATTGGCTGATTCCATTTGGAGATGGACGGGCTTCTTTCGGGGTTGTTGCAGAACAAGATTTTTTTGATAAATACACGGTCGAAAATGCTGAAGATAATGAGCCTGAGGCAATGTTTAAGCGTATTTTGGCTGATGAGCCAAGCTTGTCACATGTATTGCGCCATGCAAAGTTTGATACACCAGTGCGGACCTTGGTGGGCTACTCAGCGAATGTAAAACACTTGGCAGACCGCAATTATGCGCTATTAGGTAATGCGGGTGAGTTTCTTGATCCAGTCTTTTCATCAGGTGTGACAATTGCTCTTAAATCTTCAAGTTTGGCGGTTCCTTTGGTTGAACGAGTTTTGCAAGGTCAGCAAGTCGACTGGTTAGAAGAATATGAAAAACCATTACGCCGCGGCATTCAGGTATTTCGTGCCTATGTTGAGTCATGGTACGAAGGCGAGTTCCAAGATGTGGTGTTCTCGAAAAATCAGAATGAAGGTATTCGCCGTATGATTTCTTCATTATTGGCTGGTTATGCGTGGGATGAAAAAAATCCAATCCATAAAAATGCTAAACGTAGGCTCAGCACCTTGGCAGAATATTGTCGTGAAGGCTTGGCGCAAGAACAGGTACTTGAGGGATAACCATGCAACGCAAATGGGCAACGATATTACTCAGTAGTTTGATATTTTTAAATGGTTGTCAGGTCATGCCACATGCCAAAGGGCTGCAAAGTCCTCTATGGCAGGCTCAGACTTATCAAAGACAAGATCAGGTTGAAGTCCAGTGGAAGCAGCAAAGTTTTAGCTTCTTGTTATATCAACAGCAAAAGGGCGCTGTACTGGATATGGTCGCTTTGAGCCTAACAGGCCAGCAATTATTTAAGTTACAGTTTGATGGGCATCGGGTTCATGTTGAACAGCGTATTGATCAAATGCGTTTATTGCCTTTTGAGTTTGTGGTGCGTGACCTTTTGTTTGCAACATACCCTCAGTTTTCGCATTTAGGGCAGCAAGCTGTAGAGATGAAACAACAAGCAGACAAGCAGGTTGTTTATATTGAAAAGCAGCCTGTGTTGCAGGTTAAACAAGGGCAAGGAAGCATTGAATTGATTAATGAACAAGTCCCTTATACCATGACGCTGAGTTCGATTGAGAACACTTTACAGACAGAAGAAAGTCCTACGCCATGAAACATCTACCTTCAGCAAATGCAGCTCCAATGGCAGTAGGCATAAAATTTAGTGTTGGTTTATCTGCATTAGGCTGTGAACTTAATCAAATTAAACAGGTATTACAACAGCCGCAGCAAACCTTGAGTTTGCGAGATGATTTAATCGTTGATCGTGATGTTTGGGTGGGACAATATACGCATCCATTATGTTCGAGCGTACCCGATACTTTACAGTCTGTAGATTCACGTAATCTACGTTTTGCCTTAACCGCATTATCTGAAATCGAAATAGAGTTAAAAGCTTATACAGCATCCTTTGAAAATAAACGTTTGGCCATTGTGGTGGGCACATCGACTTCTGGTATTGCAGATAATGAATTATTGCTTAAGCAATATTTTCAAGGGCAAACCGATCTATCGATATCTCATTATCCCCAAGAAATGAGTTGTTTAGCGAAAGCATTGCAGCAGTACTTAGGATGGGAAGGGCCAGCCTATACGATTTCAACAGCTTGTTCTTCAAGCGCTAAAGCATTAGCCGCAGGGCAGAGATTACTTCACGCAGATTTAGCCGATGTTGTGCTAGTCGGTGGCGTCGATACCTTGTGTAAGTTGACTCTAAATGGGTTTAATAGCCTAGAAAGTTTATCTGAACATATTTGCCAACCCTGCGGTGTAAACCGTGATGGTATTAATATTGGTGAAGCTGCTGCGTTTTTTGTACTGAGTAAAGAACAAGCACCTGTCATGTTAATGGGAGCGGGTGAATCTATGGATGCATGGCACATTTCGGCCCCGCACCCTGAAGGTAGAGGTGCCGCTTTAGCTATGCAACGTGCATTAGATATGGCAAATATTTCCGCTCAAGAGGTGGGCTATATCAACTTGCATGGAACAGCAACTCCACAAAATGACGCAATGGAAATTAAGGCTGTAAGGCAAGTTTTTGGTGATTACCAAGTTGCTTTAAGTAGTACAAAACATAAAACTGGACATTGCCTCGGTGCAGCGGGTGCCATCGAAGCTTTTATTTGTGAGCAAGTTTTAAAAGATCAAAGTTGGCTGCCTTTACATCAAAGTGGTGAGGTTGATCCAGATTTGGCTGACCAAAACTATGTGCAAGAAGCTGAACTAAAACAATCCATTCGCTATGTCATGAGTAATTCTTTCGCTTTTGGGGGAAGTAATATTAGTCTTGTTTTTGGAGTGAAGCCCTAGTGAAACTAGATGCAATTCAATATATTCCTCATGAGCAACCGATGGTATTTATTGACCATTTAACCGAGGTTGCAGAAGGGCGAGCGCAAGCAGAACTCACGATTACGCCAGAGCTAATGTTTTGTGAAGCAGAAGGTTTGCCGACATGGGCAAGCATTGAAATTATGGCACAAACGATTAGTGCTTATTCCGGCTGGCAAGGTCAGCAGTCAAAACAAGCGCCAAAAGTCGGTTTTTTATTGGGAACGCGTAAGTTAAATTTACCGATCCCTTATTTCGCCTTGGGTTCTCGATTGATCATTCAAATAGAACAACAATATTTTCATGAAGGACTTGGGCAATTTTCCTGTGAAATTCAATATGCTGAGCACTGCATTCAGGCAACGTTAAGTGTATTTGAACCAACAGAATCACCATTTGAATAACCACAAAGAATTAGGAATACATTGTGACAAGACGAATTTTAGTAACAGGTTCAAGTCGAGGAATTGGGAAAGCGATTGCATTACAACTAGCAAAGGCTGGTTTTGATGTGACTGTACATGCACGTTCGCGTCAGGCAGAGGCTGAGCAAGTCGTACAAGAGATTCAAGCATTAGGACAAAATAGCCATTATCTAATGTTTGATGTAAATGAACGCCAGACGGTTCAACAAATTTTAGAGCAAGATGTAGAGCAGCATGGCGGATTCTATGGCGTTGTATTGAATGCAGGTCTTACCCATGATGGTGCTTTTCCAGCGCTCACCGATCAAGATTGGGATGAAGTTATTTCGACTTCCCTAGACGGTTTTTATAACGTATTAAAACCATTAGTTATGCCAATGATTCACTTACGTAAAGGTGGCCGTATTGTCACCTTATCTTCGGTTTCTGGGATTATGGGTAACCGTGGTCAGGTTAACTATAGTGCTGCAAAAGCAGGATTGATTGGTGCGACTAAGGCTTTGGCACTCGAATTGGCGAAGCGAAAAATTACTGTGAACTGTGTCGCACCAGGGTTGATCGAAACTGAAATGGTGACAGATGAAGTCAAAGAGCATGCACTTAAAATGATTCCGTTGCAACGCATGGGACAGGTCGATGAAGTGGCGAGCGTGGTGAAATTTTTGTGTTCAGATGAAGCCTCGTATGTAACTCGACAGGTTATTTCTGTAAATGGGGGACTCATTTGATGAAACGTGTGGTCGTGACAGGAATGGCAGGAATTACCTCTTTAGGTGAAACCTCTGATGAGATCTTTGCTCGATTTGATGCTGCCAAAAGTGGTATACGCTACATGCCAGAGTGGGAGCAATATGTTGATCTTCGGACTAAGCTTGCTGGCCCTGTTGAAACATTCCATGTTCCAAAACATTTTAACCGTAAAGTTACCCGTGGGATGGGGCGTGTAGCGCTCATGTCTGTGGTTTGTGCCGAAACTGCTTTACAAAATGCTGGTTTGCTTGGGCATGAAATTTTGTCTAGTGGCGAAGCAGGTGTTGCTTTTGGTTCTTCTGCGGGTAGTGTAGAGGCCGTAGGTGAGTTTGCTAGCATGTTGCTTCATCAGAGCATGAGTAAGATCAATGCAACAACCTATATTCGTATGATGGCCCACACCAGTGCGGTGAACATGACCGTATATTTTGGTCTAAAAGGCTTAACTTTACCGACCTCAAGTGCATGTACCTCTGGTTCTATGGCCATTGGGCAAGCCTATGAAGCAATTAAATATGGCAAACAACAGCTCATGATTGCAGGTGGTGCTGAGGAACTCAGTGCGGCAGGTGCAGCAGTTTTTGATGTATTGTTCGCGACCAGTGGCATGAATGACCAACCCGAAAAAACACCGCGTCCATTTGATGCCAAGCGAGATGGATTGGTGATTGGTGAAGGGGCAGGCTGTTTAATTTTAGAAGAATACGAACATGCCAAAGCTCGAGGTGCTCATATCTATGCAGAGGTGATTGGCTATGGTAGCAATACCGATGGTCAACATGTAACTCGTCCTGATGCAGAAATGATGGGCCGTTGTATGGAGTTGGCACTTAAAGATGCATCTATAGAGGCTAAAGACATCGCTTATGTGAATGCGCACGGTACCTCAACAGATCAGGGGGATGTAGCTGAAAGTCAGGCGACAGCAACAGTTTTAGGACGTAAACCAATCAGCTCTTTAAAAAGCTACTTTGGACATACGCTGGGGGCGTGTGGAGCTATTGAAGCTTGGCTGAGCATTGAAATGATGAATCGTGGCCGTTTCATTCCAACTTTAAACCTAGATGAAATCGACCCATTGTGTGGTGATCTGGATTATATCGTTCAGCAGCCGAGAACTTTGGATGCTGACATTATTATGAGCAATAACTTTGCTTTTGGTGGAATTAATACTTCGCTTATTTTTAAACGTGTTAAACAATAAGGAACACAACAATGTTAAATAAAAAACTTTTATTTGTAGCAATGCTAAGTGCGGGTTTTACTGCCACTGTTCAGGCTGGAGATGAAGTACATCAGTTAAATTTTAAAGAAGCTGTAGACCGTGCAGTTGCAGATGGGACTTTAGATGGTTCAGTAAAGTTTTATTTAAAGGGTACAAAGACTGGCGGTAAAATTATTCAAAAAGATGCGGTAACCAATAAAAAAACCAATGGTTTTGGTAAGTCAGCAGCAACGTCTTGTGACTGGGTTTTACGTTCAGCACTGATTCAAATGCAAAACAATGCTAAAGCACAAGGTGCAAACGCTGTTACCAATATTGTGAGCTATTTTAAAGCCAATGAAACTACAAGTACGACAACTTACGATTGCTATAAAGGTGCCATGATGGCGGGTGTTACCTTAAAAGGCGATGTGGTTAAGTTCTAATTAATTTTAAATAAGGTCGGGATAATGTCTAAACGTAATATTGAAGTCTACACACAGACATTGTCCCAGCTTCTTTTAAAATCTAAACAAGATTTTCCAGACTTTCGTACATTTAATCATTATAAAAAACAGCAAATACATAATATTAGAAACGAGCTGATAGCACAGAAATTACAAATTAAAATAACGGATTTGGAGTTTGCAAAGCATGAGCATGGCAAGCCCTATTTATTGAATCACGATTTAAATTTTAATCACTCTCATAGCCAACAATATTATGCTTTAGCGATGAGTCAGCATGTTAAAGATATCGGTATAGACGTTGAAGAGTTAGACCGTAAAGTACGTTTGGAAGCTCTAGCGCAGCATGCATTTCATCCTGATGAATATGCAACATGGCAAAGTCTAGAACAAGATAGAGAATATTGGTTTAAAGTCTGGACGACAAAAGAGGCTGTTCTAAAAGCTTCAGGCCTTGGTATCCGTTTAGATTTAAATACTTTAAATACTCAAGCACATCCTACAGACCGTGGCGGAATATGTTCTCATCCACTGATCGGGACATTTGCTTATCAAAACTTCGTTGTGGGTAATATGATTTTAACAGTGGCATGGCGCTCAGCATTATCTTGCCGTGGTTTTCAATTTCCTATAATTAAGCTTCATTCACTTGATGTTTAATAAGCGAATAGCAGACATAAAAAAACCGCGAATTACGCGGTTTTTTTAGTTTAGAGCAAGCTATAAAATTAAGCTTGACCTTCAACAGCTTGAGCGCGTTGCATATTCGCTTCGAACTCTGCATCAAAGTTGATTGGTGTAAGAAGTAACTGTGGGAAGCTACCTTTAGTCACTAAATCATTTACCGCTTCACGTAAGAACGGGAACAAAATATTTGGGCAATAAGCGCCTAAAATATACGGTAAGCGATCTTCTTCGATGTTATCAATCAAGAAAATACCTGATTGAGTGATATCTACAATGAACGCTGTTTCGTTGTCGTTATCGGCTTGTACCACAACTTTTAAAGAAACTTCAAAATGAGTTGGATCAATTTTTTCTGCAGCAGAAGAAAGATTGATATTGAGTTCAGGTTGCCATTGTTTAGTAAAAACCTGCGCCCCAGGAACCTCAAAAGAAATATCTTTTGTATAAATACGCTCTAAAGCTAATTGTGGTTGAACTTGTTGTTCTTCGCTCATTGTTTTTTCCTTAATATGGATGCGAGATTAAGCCAATAATTCGTCGAGTTTACCTTCACGCTCTAAAGCATAAAGTTGGTCAAAACCACCAATAAACTGATCGTTAATAAAAATTTGTGGGACAGTACGATGATTAGTGCGTTGCATTAATTCAACACGTACTTCCGGTGCTTCAACAGAAAGATTTACTTCTTTGTAAGCAACACCTTTACGCTCAAGTAACTGTTTAGCACGAACACAATACGGGCATACAGAAGTTGAGTAAACAATGACATTTGCAGCCATAATAATTCTCCTTAAGCTTTTGGTTTGCTTTTTACAAGAGGTAAGCCTTGTGCTTTCCAGTTACTAATGCCACCATCGAGTCGATAGCTGTCATGGTGAGCAACTTTTTGCAAAGCACTACCAGCGACTTGCCCGAGGTTGCAAATAAATACTAATGGACGGTCACTTGCTTTTAATTCATCAGCATGACTTGCAATTTGGCTGAAAGGAATATTGCGGCTACCACTAATATGACCTTCACGGAAGTCTTTACTATCGCGCAAGTCGATGAGTATGGCATTTTTCGCTTTCACTAAAATACCAAGCGACTGTGGTGAAATTTTACGACCGTTACGTTGACCTTCAAAAATGAAGAACAACACGACCAAGACTCCGAGCGTACCAAACAAAATGGGGTGATTCCCCATAAACTCTAACCAGCGTTCCACAAGTCACCTAAAAAAAATTAAAAACAAAATTGACCTAGAGTATAGCGTATATAGATGGTGATCAAAATCACCACTTCAAGGGCAAAGCGGACAGAAAATTAGTTTTTTTGCTGTGCTTCTTGAATCTCATCATTTAAACGCAAAAAGCTATCTAGGCGCCGTGGTAAAATTTCACCAGATTCTACAGCATGTTTTAACCCACAGTTCTTTTCATGAGTATGGGTGCAATTACGGAATTGGCAAGAACCCAAATGTGCTTCAATTTCTGGAAAGCCCATACGAATTTTTTCTAAATCAAGATGCCAAAGCCCAAATTCACGAATTCCCGGTGAGTCGATTAACGCGCCATTTTTACCGAAATTCATTAAGCGTGTAGAGGTTGTTGTGTGCTGACCAAGTGCAGAGTTTTCAGAAATAATATTTGTTTTTTGCTCTGCTTCTGGAATGAGCACATTAATTAAAGAACTTTTTCCTACACCCGATTGGCCAACGAAAGCGACTGTTTCGCCATCTAAACGTTCAGATAAAGCAGAGATATCACCCTTTTTAGACTGACAAATCATCACTTCATAACCCAAAGTTTTATATTCTTCTAATAGTGTGAGAATTGGGTCATTTTCGGTTAACAAATCAGACTTATTGAGGACTAAAAGAGCAGGAATATTAGCATCTGCACAAGCAACTAAATAACGGTCAATTAACGTTGGCGCAGGTTCAGGAAGCGGTGAAAATACAATCACAATCAAACTGATATTTGCTGCCACAGGTTTAACTTTGTGATAACGGTCTGGGCGGGTAAGTAAAGAGGTACGAGGGTGAATGGCTGTAATAATACCTAAACCCGTGTTTGGGTCAGCTTGCCATTTAACTCGGTCACCAGTCACAAGTAATTCTAAGTTTGTTCGAGTATGACAGCGCCATACGCTTTTAAGCTCGATAGGTTTCCAGAAAGGTTCTGGCTCTCCTTCGGCAACTTGAGGTTTTTCTGGGTGATGCTCAGGTACAGAGAGTGCTTGTACTTCAAGTTGGCGGCCATAATGTTGTACAACGAGTCCGTCCAGATCTTGTGAAGTATCGGCCTCTTCTTGGCGAGTTTTGTGCTGTTTTTCAATACGACGTTGCTGTTGTTCAGTTAAACGACGCTTACGAATTAAAGCCATTCATATCCCAAAAAAACCACTGTTTGAAGATGGCAAAAATAGCATGAAGCGGCTATAGAATTACAGCGCAGATGCAAGAAATTTGCTACTATTGATGTTTTTACGGCATTTTAGAACGTACATACATGAGCAGTACTTTAAATACACGATTAATTTGGATTGATCTGGAAATGACCGGATTAGATACCGATAATGACCAAATTATTGAAATCGCAACAATTATTACAGATGATCATTTAAATGTACTTGCCGAAGGTCCGGTTTTAGCCGTTCACCAGCCTGACCGTATTTTAAATGCAATGGATGAGTGGAATACTCGCCAGCATGGGCAATCTGGTCTGATTGAACGAGTTCGTCGCAGCAAATTAACAGCTCGTGATGCTGAGTTACAAACTTTAGAATTCCTAAAAAAATGGGTGAATCCAAAAGTTTCACCGATGTGTGGTAACTCGATCTGTCAGGATCGCCGTTTCTTACACCGTCTTATGCCTGAACTTGAGCAGTATTTTCACTATCGTAATCTTGATGTATCTACGGTAAAAGAACTCTCAAAACGCTGGCGCCCTGAAATCATGAGTGGTCTGAAAAAGAATGCATCGCATTTAGCAATGGATGATATTCGTGACTCGATTTCCGAGTTGAAATATTACCGTGAATACTTCTTTATTATGAACACTGATGGTAAAGATTAATGACTTTGCCCGAGTGATATGAAAGGGAGGCTATAGCCTCCTTTTTTATTATTTAAAGGGGATTGTTACAATAATGCCGATCGCCTGATTTGGCTTTCATATTCATTTTGCTTAAAATGATGTTTTAAATTTTTATTATAAAAAGAGAGCATTTATGCAAAGTAATAACCCGATACTGACCCGTGTTGAAACGGTCAGTGACTATAGTCAACCGATGACTGTGCAAGGTGCGATTCAAAAATCTGTAATGTTGACAGTCATTGCTGCTGCGGTAGGTGTCGCTTTATTTTTCTATGCAGCCTTTACTGCAAATGTTGGTATTGCTTACGCGGCTTCAATTGTGGGTGCAATTGGTGGCTTGGTTTTAGCTTTAATTACAACGTTTAAACCAACGACCGCGCCAACATTGGCAATTCCGTATGCCTTATTTGAAGGGGCTTTTTTAGGTGGTATTTCTTTTACTTTCCAGTTGAAATACCCAGGTGTTCCTCTTCAAGCTTTATTAGCAACTTTCGTCACTACTTTGGTGATGTTTGGTCTATATAAATTCCAAATTATTCGTGCAACTGAAAAGTTCAAGTCAGTTGTAATTTCTGCATCTTTGGCGATCTTTATTGTATTTATCGTGCAGATGGTCATGCGTTTAGCATTTGGTTCAAGCGTTCCTTATATTTTTGAAAGTAACTGGTTAGGTATTGGCTTTGCTGCATTTGTTGCAGTGATTGCTTCACTTAACCTGATTTTAGATTTTGATTTAATTGAAACTAATGCAGCTTATCGTGCACCAAAATTCATGGAATGGTTGTGTGGTATCGCATTACTTGCAACTTTAGTGTGGATGTATATTTCTTTCTTACGCTTACTTGGCTTATTGTCTGACGACTAAGATTGAATTCATCGAGAAGTCGCTCCTTATCAGGAGCGATTTTTTTTCGTGCGATTTTTGAAAAAAGATGCATTATGCAATTTCGAAAACCGTTGAATATTGGCATTATGCTTGAAATTGTTTTGAGTGAGATCGGCATGACACAAGGACTTTTAGCAGGTAAGCGCTTTTTGATTGCAGGCGTTGCTAGTAAATTATCAATTGCTTTTGGTATTGCACAAGCATTACACCGTGAAGGTGCTGAGCTTGCGTTTACTTATCCAAACGAAAAATTAAAAAAACGTGTGGATGAATTTGCTGAGCAATTCGGTTCTAAGCTTGTGTTTCCATGTGATGTTGCTGTTGATGCTGAAATTGATAATGCATTTGCAGAACTTGCAAAACATTGGGACGGTGTAGACGGTGTTGTGCACTCAATCGGCTTTGCACCTGCACACACGCTTGATGGTGACTTCACTGACGTGACTGACCGCGATGGTTTTAAAGTTGCTCATGACATCAGTGCATACAGCTTTATTGCAATGGCTCGTGCTGCAAAACCTTTATTACAAGCTCGCCAAGGTTGTTTATTGACGTTGACTTACCAAGGTTCTGAGCGCGTTATGCCTAACTACAACGTAATGGGTATGGCAAAAGCTTCTTTAGAAGCTGGTGTTCGCTATTTAGCTTCAAGCTTGGGTGTTGATGGCATTCGCGTAAATGCGATTTCTGCGGGTCCAATCCGTACTTTGGCTGCTTCTGGTATTAAGTCTTTCCGTAAAATGTTAGATGCTAATGAAAAAGTTGCGCCGTTAAAACGTAATGTAACGATTGAAGAAGTAGGTAATGCAGCGTTGTTCCTATGCTCACCTTGGGCTTCTGGTATTACTGGTGAAATTTTATATGTAGATGCTGGTTTCAATACTGTAGGTATGAGCCAATCTATGATGGATGATGAATAAGTTTTAAAATTTATTCAGCTATAAAAAAAGCCGTAGTTGAAGGACTACGGCTTTTTTAATTGGTACAAGTTACTGAGGAAGTTCTTTTACAGGTGAACCACCTAAAGCTTGCATGAGGGTGACATACGCGTTGTATTGGCTTTGCTTGGTTTCAACGAGGCTTAACCGTGCAGTACGTGTGGTTTGCTGAGCATCAAGAAGTGTTTTTAATGCGACAGCGCCATAACGGTAACGGACTTCGGTTAAACGTTCAGTTTTTTCTGCAAGTTCAACATTACGCTCCTGTAACGCTACTTGTTTGTCGAGTTCGGTACGACTTGATAAAGCATTTTCTACATCAGCAAAAGCCTGATAAAGCGTTTGACGATATTGAATAATCGCTTTTTCATAATCCAGATTGCTAATTGCGATATCTTTCTTCATATCGTTATATTGCAAAAACGGTAAGCTCAAACTCGCCCCAAGCGTTAAGGCAGGGTTACGTAATAACTCTGTTAACGATGTGCTGCTTGAACCCAAACTACTGGTTAAGCTAATTGATGGATAGTAACTCGCCTTAGTAGCATCTTTAGTGGCTAATGCTTTTCTTAAACGTAACTCACTTGCTTGCAAATCAGGGCGGCGCGATAAAATATCGGCAGGTAAACCAGCACCAATTGCAGGTAGGGCAGTGCGTGGTAAACGCTTTGGCTCTTGAATGTTTAATTGTTGCAATGGCTCATGTAATAGCACCGCAATAGCCGTACGTGTTTCAACCAATTGTTGTTCAATCTGGCTTAAACTCGCTTTCTGGCTTTGTACCGATTGTTCTGCTTGAGTCAGATCTACACCTGAAACAGCGCCAGCTTTATATTGAATCTGTACCAAGTCATAAAGCTTTTGAGAGGTTGCGAGACTTTGCTGGGCAGTTGTATAGCGCTCATTTAAATAACCGAGTTGCCAATAGAGTTTGGCAGTGGTTGCAATTAAACTTTGCCCCGTGGCTTGTAAGTCTTGTTCAGTCGCTAAGGCTTCCCATTTACTTGCTTCAGTTTGGCGTGCAAGCTTGCCAAACAAGTCAAGCTCATAGCTTACACCCGCACTCATTGATAGGCCTTTAGAGCTGTCATCTCCCGAATTTAAATCGAAAGAATGTCCTGTAGAAACACTAGAACTGGTACGCAAGCCTTGTTGGTTTGCAGTTAGATCAGCTTGTAGACGGGCTTGCTTTAAGGCAATACCTGCAACTGCTAAATCGCTGTTACGTTCTAATACATTGCTTACAAGCTGATTCAGCTGAGCATCATTGAAAAGCGTCCACCAACGATCAGAGTATTGATCGGCAGACATGTTTTTTGCTTTTGCTGTGTCATATTGAAAGCTACCCGGAACTTGTACTGCAGGCGTTTCATAAGGTGTTTTTACTACAGCTGCACATCCTACAAGAGAACCTGTGAGAAGAAATGCTGTGCTGAGTTTAGTCATAGAGAAAGACATGCAATTTTCCTTATTCTCGAGATAGTGCGGCAACAGGGTCAAGTTTCGCGGCATTCTTAGCAGGCAAGAAACCGAATACGACACCAATCAGGGTTGAACAGACAAATGCTGCAATAATAGAAGTGCTTGAATAAGCCACGCTAAAGTTACCGCCAGCAAATTTATTAATAAGTTGTCCAAGGCCAAGCGATAGTAAAACGCCAAGCACACCACCAATTAGACACACCAAAATTGCTTCAATTAGGAATTGCTGCAAAATATCACTTTGACGAGCACCTACGGCCATACGTACACCAATTTCCTGAGTACGTTCAGTCACTGAAACCAACATAATGTTCATTACCCCGATACCACCAACCACCAGTGAAATTACGGCAATTGCTGAAACCAGAAGCGTCATTGTGCTGGTTGTTTTCTCAATGGTTTGACGGATACTGTCACTGTTCATGGTGAAAATATCTTGTGCACCATGGCGCTGGGTTAATAGGTTTACAATCGCATTTTCTGCGGCAGCAGTTGAATATTTGTCATTAATACGAACCACGATATTACGTACATTAGACTGACCCAACATACGGCTCATTACGGTTGTATACGGCATATAGACATTTAACGTATCATCTGAACCCATGCCGCTTGTCTGCGGCTCTACAATCCCGATAATACGTGCTGGTACACTACCGAGCAGTACGACTTGGCCAATTGGATTGCTACCATCTCCAAAGAATTGTTTTTGCGTATTGGTATCGATTACAACATCTTGTGAACGATCACGCACACTACGTTGGTCGAAAGTTTGTCCATCTTTAAAGACTAAACCTTTTACATCGAAATAATCGTTACTCACACCATTAATGGTCGCATTTGCTTCATTCTGCTGGTAACGCATGGTTTTTGATGTACTGACGATTGGACTGACTGCGCTGACATAAGGTTGAGTCATTAACGCATCAGCATCGGCAGGAACCAAAGTTTTAAAGTTTGCAGTTTTGGAGTTATCACCAAAACCACGGCCCTGAAACACCGTAATCGTATTTGTTCCCAGACTACTAATATTACTTAAAATTTGTTGTTGAGAACCTTTACCTAGCGCGACCACTGTAACAACAGATGCAATACCAATAATAATTCCCAGCATGGTTAAAAAAGTACGCATGCGGTGGGCATTCATAGACAGTAAAGCCATTTGAAAAGCTTCTGACAAACGATCTAAAGTAGAACGCCATGCAGAAATACTTTTGCCTTTCTTTTGTTTACCTTGCAAAGCAGGAGCGGCATCAGGATCAGAATTGCCTGGTTCGGCTGCTTGATCAGGAACATTAGGACGGTCACTAATAATTTCTCCGTCACTAATTTCGATAATACGCGTCGCATTTTTTGCAACTTGCATATCGTGGGTGACTAAAATAATAGTGTGACCTGCGGCATTGAGTTCACGCAAAATACGCATCACCTCAACACCACTATGAGAGTCGAGTGCCCCCGTCGGTTCATCTGCCAGAATAACGTCACCGCCATTCATGAGCGCACGGGCAATAGAAACACGTTGCTGCTGACCACCAGAGAGCTGGCTTGGTCTATTAAGTGTTTTAGTACCTAAACCTAATTCGGTCAGTAGAGCCGTTGCGCGTTGTTTACGCTCAGAAGGCGTAACACCTGCATAGACAGCCGGAACTTCAACGTTACCCTCAGCAGATAAATCACCCAGTAAATGGTAGCGCTGGAAAATAAAACCAAAATATTCACGACGTAGTCGAGCGAGTTGATCTGGTTCGAGTTTACCGGTCTCTTGTCCACTGACCTTGTAACTACCACTCGTAGGCCGGTCTAAACAGCCCAAAATATTCATGAGTGTTGACTTACCAGAACCAGACTGACCGACAATGGCAACCAGTTCACCTTCGTAAATGGTAAGGTCAATACCTTTTAAAATTTGTATTGTGCTTTCGCCAGCAGGGAATTCCCGGACTAGATTGCTGACTTCAAGCAAAGCTTGTTTTGTCATGCTTACATTCCCATTGGGCCACTACGGCGACGGTTATTACTACTATTAGCTGATGCAGCAGAAGTATCTGCGCTATCGGCAATGACAACTTGATCACCTTGTTTTAAGCCCGCAAGAACTTGTGCATTTACACGGTTATTAATGCCAACCAAAATTTGAGTTGGTTTAGTTGTACCATCAGCTTGTAATACACGTACAACACTTAACGTTAATTTGCCTTGTTCAATTAACTGTTTTTGCTCAGCAGTCAGGTTAAGACGCTCTAAACGAGCTCCATTTCCTTGTGATTTTTTAGCAGCTTCAGGTGTAGAGCTTGCTTTATCAGATGATTGGCCTGATTTTCTTTGACCTGAAAATTGTTTAGAGCTAAGTGCTGATGATGGAACGAGCAAGGCATTTTTAGCTGAGTTTAATACGATATAAACTTGTGCAGTCATATCAATACGCAATTTACCATCGGTATTTGGCACATCGAATAAGGCATTATAGTAAACAGCTGAACTCGTTGTTGAGCTTGTCGTACTTGTTGATTCGCTAGAAATAGAATCTGGAGCAGGTTCAATCTGACGTAAAGTTGCATAACGCTTAGTGTCTTCACCTAATGTAGTGAAATAAACCTGTTGTCCTTTCTCAACTTTCATAATGTCAGCTTCACTGACTTGAGCCTTGATCGTCATATTTTGTAGTTTTGCAATTTTGACAATTGTTGGCGCACTTTGATTGGCGTTTACTGTTTGACCTTCTTCGGTCACAATCGCAACAACCGTACCATCTGTTGGAGCAACAATACGCGTATAACCAATATTGGTTTGCGCCGTAGATTTTGTGACTTTTGCCGATTCGATTTGTGCATCTAACGCTTTGATTTGTGCCTGAGCTGTTTTATAGCTTGCCTCAGCCGATTCTAAATCTGCACGCGGTGTTGCATCTTGCGCATACATTTGTTGCTGACGGCGGTATTCAAGTTGTTTTTCATTCAAAGAAGCAACTTGCTGAAGGCGCTGTGCTTCTAAATTTTTAATATTTGCATCAGAGGTTTTTAAACTATTTTCTTGGGTCGTTGAATCAATCTGTGCAATAAGTTGACCTTGCTTAACCTGATCGCCAAGTTGCACATACATCTTTTTGACCTGACCAGATACCTGAGCACCGACACTAATCAGTTTGGTTGCATCAAGTGTACCCGTTGCAAGTACATTATTTTCAATATCCCCGCGTGTTACCTCGGCAGTAATATATTGTGGCTGTTGCTGTTTTGGCTTGAAAAACTTCCAGGCTAAAAGAGCAATAATGACTATACAGACGATGATAATAACAAGTTTGATTGGCTTTATTTTTGGCATGGCGAGAGGTCGAAAAGTTTAAAATTTAATTTAGTATAAAAGCGAAATGAGGATAAAACGTGAATTTTTATGATATTTCAGGAATGAAGAAAAATGATTCAGCCGAATTACTGTATAAATAATGTTTTTCCACATAATTCAGCAATCGCTTGCTGCATTAAATGTTCTGCATTTTCGTTCGACATTCCTTTAATTGCTGCATCGATTTGCAATAGAAGGGTAGACCAGCCTAGAAACTGTTGTGGATTTAGTCTTCTTAATGCTTGTTGATATAAGCTGACTTTTGTTTTCCAGATACCAAGCTGTAAGGCATTATGGGGTTGTTCAAACAATTGCATCAACAAACGCATTTCTTTACTTAAAGTCCATAAAATCAGACTATCGGGTTCGCCTGCTGCAATTAAATATTGAAAAATCTTAATAGATTGGCCAAGGTTGCCTTCTAATAATGCATCACTTAAATCATAGGTGGTATAGCGTGATTGATCTTGTAGGCACGCATATAGTTGTTCAATTTGAATGAGTTGTTGGTCTGGAAATGTGTCTCTTACACGCATCAAGCTATTTTTAGCTGCAAGCAAATTGTGCTCATGATGTTGCATTAACCACTGCCAAGCATCATTGTCGAGTTGAATTTCAAGTTTATCTGCTTCAGCAGATAAAATTCTTTGGCGATCTTGTGGGTAATTTGCCGTGAGGGCAACTACAACCCCATTTGCTTCAACAACTTGGAAAAAAGCAGATTTTAAGCTACTACTATCTTGTTTAGGTAAAACAATTAATAGCAGGTTATGTTCATTATGTTGTATATAGCTTTTGAGTTGTTTTAAGCCATTCGCATCAGGTTTTATATTGCCGTGTACTTCAATAGCAAGCTGCTGAGAAAATAAAGATAAGCTATTAAGTGCGTTAAAGACATTTTTCCAGTCGCTTACGCTACTAATATCATAGCGCTGTCTTTCAACTTCTTGTTGTTGCCAGCTTTTTCGAAAGGCATCTAATAAATTTTGTTCTAATAAAGGCTCTTGCCCATGTAAAATCCACGCACCCCGAGCTTCCGGAGTACGTTTTAAGGCTTGTAAATAATCAATTTTCATTGCTGGTAAAAATACAGATTAAGGCTGAGCTTTTGGTAAGCGATTTGCTGAAATCTGACGAGTAATTTGCTGTGCAATATCATCAATTACAATACGTTGTAAGTAACTTTCTTGCTGATTTTCAGTGTTGACCGTTGCCAAGTCATATTGATAACTACGAGATGCAGTTAATGAGCGTGGCTCAGTAATTTTATTACCCTGACGGTCTTCAATCTGGAAGGTTACGGTCAAACGTAATAATACTTCAGTTAGTTTTCCATTTAAAAGCTGACGACGTGGTGTGTACTCTAAAACACGAAGTACGTAGGCATCATTATCATTGCTGAGTTGAACACCATTTGCAGCTAAATACACTTTTAACTGTGTTTCCAAATCATCAGTTTTAGCTGGTAACTCAAGGCTTAACTTTTTATAAACAAGCGGAGTCGCAGTCGGGTTGGTTCCTTTTAAATGAAATCCACACCCGACTAAGCCTGCACTAAGGCCTAAGGTTAAAACAACAGCGGCTAAACGTTTGGCTAAGTGCATGCTTGATCCTCTCATTAATAACTTTAATTAAACCACGAGGTTAACTAATTTATTTGGAACCACAATTTCTTTTTTTGTTGGTCCGGTTAAGAATTGTTGAACTTCTGGTAGAGCTTTAGCTTGAGCTAATAGATCTTCCTTAGAAATATCAACAGAAACTTCAAGTTTACCGCGAAGTTTACCATTAACCTGTACAACAATCGTTTGTGTATTGCGTGTTAACGCAGAAGCATCAACTTCAGGGAATGTTGCTGCCGTAACATCTGTACCAAATTGAGCCAATAAAGTTTGGCTTAAATGCGGTGCAAACGGTTCAAGTAAAGTTAATAGTGTTGTGATTGCTTCACGTTCTACAGCAATGTCATTGTCATCTTTTGCTTCAAACTTGTTGCTCGCGTTTAACAACTCCATTAAAGCAGCAATCGCAGTATTGAATGCATGACGACGTTCAATATCATCACTTACTTTTTGAATAGTTTCGTGTGTTTTACGACGTAAGTCTTGAGCATCTTTAGATAAATTAGCTGTATCGATTGTAGACGCTGAGTTACCTTTTTCAAGGAAGCCAGCTACAAGGCGCCATACACGTTTCAAGAAACGGTTTGCACCTTCAACACCTGCATCAGACCATTCTAAAGATTGATCTGGTGGAGCAGCAAACATCATGAATACACGAGCTGTATCTGCGCCGTATTGATCAATAATCGCTTGTGGGTCAATACCGTTATTTTTCGACTTAGACATTTTTTCTTGTCCGCCGATTACAACTTCTTGGCCGTCACCTGAATATTTTGCAGAAAGAATACGACCTTTCTCATCACGTTCTAATTCAATATCAGCTGGGTTGAACCAAGTTTTCTTGCCATTTTCTGCTTCACGATAGAACGTATCTGCAAGTACCATGCCTTGAGTTAGCAAGTTCGTAAATGGCTCATTACCTTGTACAACGCCTTCATCACGCATTAATTTGTGGAAGAAACGTGCATAAAGTAAGTGAAGAATCGCGTGTTCAACACCACCAATGTATTGGTTTACAGGAAGCCAGTTTTGAGCTGCTTCAGGTTTAACCATACCACCAGTAAAGTCTGGAGACGCATAGCGTGCATAGTACCAAGATGACTCTACGAAAGTATCTAAAGTATCTGTTTCGCGACGAGCATCGCCACCACAACACGGACATTTAGTTTCATAGAATTCAGGCATTTTGTTCAGCGGATTACCTGAACCATCTGGAACAACGTCTGTTGGTAATACAACTGGAAGCTGGTCTTCTGGAACTGTGACTTGACCACAAGTATCACAGTTAATCATTGGAATTGGACAACCCCAGTAACGTTGACGAGAAACACCCCAGTCACGTAAACGGAATTGAACTTTAGAGTTTGCTAAACCTTGTGGTTCTAATTTCACAAGGAATGCGTCAAACGCAGCTTGGAATGCTAAACCGTCAAACTCACCAGAGTTAACAAGTTTACCTTCTTTAGAACCGTACCATTCTTGCCATTCAGTTGCAGAGTAATCTGCATCGTCAGCACCTTTGGCATCGATCACTTGCTTAATTGACAAGTTGAACTTGTTAGCAAATTCAAAATCACGTTCGTCATGCGCTGGTACAGCCATTACTGCGCCAGAACCATAAGACATTAATACGTAGTTTGCGATCCAGACAGGAAGCTCTTCACCAGTTACAGGGTGTTTTACAAACAAACCTGTTGCCATGCCTTTTTTCTCGGCTGTTGCCAAGTCTGCTTCTGCAACTGAACCCATGCGGCACTCTTCAATAAATGCAGCCAATTCAGGGTTGTTTTCAGCAGCTTTAAGCGCGAGAGGGTGTTCTGCTGCAACAGCAACATATGTCACACCCATTAGCGTGTCGGCACGTGTTGTATAAACAGTTAAACCATCAGCATAGATTTCAGTATTGGCAGATGGGAAAGTAATTTCCATGCCTGTAGAGCGACCAATCCAGTTACGTTGCATGGTCAACACTTGTTGAGGCCAGCCGTCTTGTAAAGTGTCAAGATCGTCTAATAATTCTTGTGCATAGTCCGTAATACGGAAGTAGTACATTGGAATATCACGTTTTTCAACCAATGCACCTGAGCGCCAGCCACGACCATTTTCAACTTGCTCGTTTGCTAAAACTGTTTGGTCAACCGGATCCCAGTTTACTGTTGAAAGTTTACGGTAGATCAGGCCTTTTTTATAAAGCTGAACAAATAACCATTGTTCCCAGTGATAATACTCTGGTGTACAAGTCGCGAATTCGCGATCCCAGTCTACAGATAGACCTAATTTTTTTAATTGGTCACGCATGTAAGCGATGTTTTCAAATGTCCATTTTGCCGGAGCAACTTTATGGGCAATTGCTGCATTTTCAGCAGGTAAACCGAATGCATCCCAACCCATAGGTTGTAATACAGTTTCACCTTTTAAACGGTAAAAACGGCTAATTACATCGCCAATTGTATAGTTACGCACATGCCCCATATGCAGCTTGCCGCTTGGGTAAGGAAACATTGACAGGATGTAGCGATGTTTACCTTCGACAGTGTCGGCAACTTTAAAGACTTTACGATTTTCCCAATCTTGTTGAACTGATGGTTCAATCGTGTTTGCTTGATATTCGGGGTCAATGTGAGAAATAGTCATAGACGTAAGCTATACAACGAAAATTGAAATGAAAGATTGCTGCACAGCATAGCGCAAAATAACAGGAAATGTCAGTTTTTAGATCAGGATTTTATCTTTTAATATGAACAATAAACATTTCTCAATCTATTCTTCTTTATTTTAAATAATAGAGGAGTGATGAAAATATTCACCACTCTCATTTTACTTATCGCGGTGTTGGAGCAGATGGGGTAGATGCTACAGGTGGAACAGCTACTGCTGGTGCATTTTTTTCCTCTGCGACATTCGTTGCCTCTTGCACTACTTTATCTGTTTTATCTTGAGATTGTTGTTCTGGGGAAGGCGTCGAATTTTTTACGGATGATTGGCTACCGTAAGTAGAAACTTTGTTCAAATGTTTTGCACTCTTAGGTGGTGGAGTCGTGGTGTAATGGGTGGAGCCATTTTTATCCATCCATTTGTAATATTGCTGTGCCTGACTTTGGCTTGAGCAAACTAAAATCACTGTTGCAACTGCCGTATATAAGCTTGTTTTTAAATAAGATAAATTCATATTAGATATTCCCCAAAGAAAGCTGGCTATATTTAAATAAAGTTCAGAAATAAGCAATTTACAATGCATGGTTTTATATAAAAAAGAAGAATTATTTTTAATAAATAGAGGGTAGAACTACCAAATTTACGATTCAATTTTAGATTAAAAAAGAAGCAGCTAAAATTTTTTATGGAAAAACCTTTTCTTTAATCTTGACTTTAGTGAATTAAACAACAAAAATGCTTCCTTTAGTTTTATATGCGATTATTTGATCACCCTTCGAATAACCGTCATGTTTTGTAATAGACACTCTCTCTAGCCGAGAGATTGATTTTACTTAAAGTATGTATATCCAGACATGCTTTATTAATGTTAAAAAAGCTTATACGGCTGAAAAACAGAAATTTTTCTATTGCAACGAAAACTAGACAATATGTGTGCTATAACAGTGCAGACAATTCAATGAATGAAACACTATTTGTGCCTTCCATAAATAGTGATAAAGATTTTAGGGTGAATCACGTTGGAACTTTTATCTGGTGGTGAAATGCTCGTTCGTGCTCTTGCGGACGAAGGCGTTGAACATGTTTTTGGTTATCCAGGCGGCGCTGTATTACATATTTATGATGCGCTATTTCAACAAGACAAAATTAATCATTACCTCGTACGTCATGAACAAGCTGCTGGTCATATGGCAGATGCTTACTCGCGTGCTACAGGTAAGACTGGCGTAGTACTGGTCACTTCTGGACCTGGCGCAACTAATACTGTGACTCCAATTGCAACAGCTTATATGGACTCAATCCCAATGGTGATTTTGTCTGGCCAGGTTGCATCACATCTTATTGGTGAAGACGCTTTCCAAGAAACTGATATGGTGGGTATTTCACGTCCGATCGTGAAACACAGCTTCCAAGTTCGTCATGCAAGTGAAATTCCTGCAATTATCAAAAAAGCATTTTATATCGCATCAAGTGGTCGCCCTGGCCCTGTTGTAGTCGATATTCCTAAAGATGCGACAAATCCTGCAGAAAAATTTGCGTACGAATATCCTGAAAAAGTGAAGATGCGTTCTTATCAGCCACCTTCACGCGGTCATTCTGGTCAAATTCGTAAAGCGATTGATGAGCTTTTAAGTGCAAAACGCCCTGTTATTTATACGGGTGGTGGTGTTGTTCAAGGTAATGCATCAGCATTATTGACTGAATTGGCTCATTTGTTGGGCTATCCAGTGACAAATACACTTATGGGCCTTGGTGGCTTCCCAGGTAATGATCCACAGTTCGTGGGCATGTTGGGAATGCACGGTACTTATGAAGCAAATATGGCGATGCATAATGCTGATGTCATTCTTGCAATTGGTGCGCGCTTTGATGACCGAGTAACCAATAATCCTGCAAAATTCTGTGTGAATGCAAAAGTTATTCATGTTGATATTGATCCGGCAAGCATTTCAAAAACGATTATGGCGCACATTCCGATTGTAGGGGCGGTTGAGCCTGTACTTCAGGAAATGTTGACGCAGTTGAAGCAATTGAATGTGTCTAAGCCAAACCCAGAAGCAATTGCTGCATGGTGGGATCAAATTAATGAATGGCGTAAAGTTCATGGTTTGAAGTATGAAACACCTGCTGATGGCACGATGAAGCCACAGCAAGTTGTTGAAGCTTTATATAAAGCGACTAATGGTGATGCCATTATTACTTCGGATGTGGGCCAACACCAAATGTTTGGCGCGTTGTATTACAAGTACAAACGTCCACGTCAATGGATTAACTCAGGCGGATTAGGCACCATGGGCGTAGGTTTACCTTATGCAATGGCAGCTAAGTTAGCTTTCCCAGATCAACAGGTAGTTTGTATTACCGGTGAAGCTTCAATTCAGATGTGTATTCAAGAGCTTTCAACTTGTAAGCAATACGGTATGAATGTGAAGATCTTGTGCTTGAATAACCGTGCTTTAGGTATGGTTAAACAATGGCAAGATATGAACTATGAAGGTCGTCATTCAAGCTCATACGTTGAATCATTACCTGATTTTGGCAAATTGATGGAAGCTTATGGTCATGTGGGTATCCAGATTGATCATGCTGACGAACTAGAGTCGAAGCTTGCTGAAGCAATGGCGATTAATGATAAATGTGTATTCATTAATGTCATGGTTGATCGTACAGAACATGTTTATCCAATGCTGATCGCAGGTCAGTCGATGAAGGATATGTGGTTAGGGAAAGGGGAGCGTACATAATGAGACATATTATTTCTGTACTCGTTGAAAACGAAGCTGGTGCGCTTTCTCGTTTGGTAGGTTTATTCAGTCAACGTAACTATAACATTGAGACGTTGAATGTAGCCCCGACCGAAGACCCAACTTTATCGCGTTTGACGTTAACCACTTATGGTGATGACCATAAGATTGAACAGATTACAAAGCAGCTCAACAAGCTTGTTGAAGTTGTAAAAGTAGTAGATTTATCAGAAGGTTCACACATTGAGCGTGAACTGATGTTGATTAAAGTAAAAGCGTTAGGTGCTTCACGTGCTGAAATTAAGCGAACAGCGGATATTTTTCGTGCGCAAATTGTCGACGTGACACCAACTACCTATACCATTCAAATAGCAGGGACAACTGAAAAATTAGATGGTTTTATCGATGCGCTTGCAGAAAACACTATTCTAGAAGTCGTTCGTTCAGGTGTATCTGGTATCGCCCGTGGCGAAAAAGTATTAGCCATTTAATTTTTTAAAAAGTATTTTAGCGGAGAACACAAATGCAAATTTTTTACGATAAAGACTGTGACTTATCAATCATCCAAGGCAAGAAAGTAGCGATTGTTGGTTACGGTTCTCAAGGTCATGCTCATGCACTTAACCTTAAAGACTCAGGCGTAGACGTAACTGTAGGTTTACGTGCTGGTTCAGCTTCTTGGAAGAAAGCTGAAAATGCTGGTCTTAAAGTTGCAGAAGTACCTGCTGCTGTTAAGCAAGCTGACCTCGTAATGATTTTGACTCCAGATGAATTCCAATCACAACTTTACCGTGACGTGATTGAGCCGAACATCAAAGAAGGTGCAACTCTTGCATTTGCTCATGGTTTCTCAATTCTTTATAACCAAGTTGTTCCACGTAAAGACTTAGATGTAATCATGGTTGCTCCTAAAGCGCCTGGTCACACAGTTCGTTCTGAATACCAACGTGGTTCAGGTGTTCCTGACCTTATCGCAATTCACCAAGATGCTTCTGGTAATGCACGTAACGTTGCTCTTTCTTATGCTTCAGGCGTAGGTGGCGGCCGTACTGGTATCATCGAAACTTCATTCCGTGAAGAAACTGAAACTGACTTATTCGGTGAGCAAGCAGTTCTTTGTGGTGGTGCAGTTGAACTCGTGAAAATGGGCTTCGAAACTTTAGTTGAAGCTGGTTATGCTCCAGAAATGGCTTACTTCGAATGTTTACACGAACTTAAATTGATCGTTGACTTGATGTTCGAAGGTGGTATCGCTGACATGAACTACTCAGTATCTAACAATGCTGAGTACGGTGAATATGTAACTGGTACTGAAGTAATTAACGAACAGTCTCGTGAAGCAATGCGTAATGCGTTGAAACGTATTCAATCTGGCGAATATGCGAAAATGTTCATTCAAGAGGGTGCATTAAACTACCCATCTATGACTGCTCGCCGTCGTCAAAATGCTGCACATGGTATTGAAGTAACTGGTAATAAGTTACGTGCGATGATGCCTTGGATTCAAGCGAACAAAATCGTAGACAAAGAAAAGAACTAATTTTCTTTTTCTAAAGCTTCAAAAGAACCCTGCTACTAAGCAGGGTTCTTTTTTATACTGTTTTTATTTGAATGTGAAAAAGAGCAATTAGGTCAACTTGACCAGATTAAAGAAATTCTATATTTTTCATATAATTGGATGCTTAATTTTTAGTTACTCTATTGATTTATAAAGTAAAAAATACTTGACCAAAATATAGATAATGTTATTGTTTATAACTGACTAAAAACGTCAAATTTACTAAAATTTTTTTAACATGTTTAATTTTTAATTGTATTTTGGGCAATGAGTTGAACAAAATAAAAAAAAGTATTGAATAATCATGGAAGTCCACTATGGGTCATGTTGATTACGATAGCACATTGATCGTCGGCTCTTTTTTTGCAGCTGGCTTCATTTGCTATCTTGTGATTTCCATGGAGCAATTAATATTCAAGCAAGTCTATAAAAAATTTGAGTCCTTAATTTTATTTATCAATGGCTTATTGCTCGCATCAGCAATTAGTATTGTTCATATTATTGGTATACAAGCTTATCATCTGTCTGAAACAGTTAACTCGAATATTCCTTTGATTACTGTTTCATTTGCCATTAGTGCTTTGCTATCGTGCATTGCCATGTGGTTGACTTCGCGTTTTACGCTCCCTTTATTCCGGCTCATTTTAAGCTCTATTATTATGGGAATTGGGATTTCAGCTTCATATTACATTAGTATGTTGGGCTGGAATATTAATATCTATAAAAAAGATTACACCTCTTTCTTGCTATTATTTTCTATATTAATTGCGATGAGTGGCTCAGGGCTGGCGTTTTTATTAGCCTATAAATTGAAAGACAATGAGCGTTACCGCCTAACTTTAAAAATCGCATTTTCGGTTATGATGACCTTAAGTATTATGGGAATGCACTATACAGCACTCATTGCGACGAATATCACTGATAAATTTATTAGCCAATATCAGGCAGAACATGACTTATTATTATTTACAATTATTTTGGTCACCTGTCTGGTACTCGTAGCAAGTTTTATTGTCGCGATGTTAGAGCAACGGCTCACTCAACAAAATTTAGAGTTACGTAAGGCAAATAAAGAATTGGCTAACTTATCTATACTGGATAATTTAACCAAACTACCCAACCGCCTTTACTTGGTTGATTATGCAGAGGTATTGCTCTCAGATCATCGATATAAAGATCAGAAAATTGCTTTTTTATATATCGATTTAGACCGATTTAAATCAGTGAATGATGCGTTTGGGCATCACGTGGGTGATCAATTACTTATTCAAATGGCAAACCGTTTACATTGGCAACTTAATGAAAAATGTAAATTGCTTAGAATCGGTGGCGATGAGTTTTTACTTATTGCAGAAAATACTAATGCAGATGAAGCGGTGGTTTTGGCTGAGAAAGTTTTACAACTGATTCAGGAAAGCTATCAAATTTCGGGTAAGGAAATTAATATTTCTGCAAGTTTGGGGGTGGCACTCTTTCCCGAGCATGGACAAAATGTTCAGGACTTACTCATGAATGCTGATGCCGCCATGCTCATGTCTAAAGAACAAGGTCGGAATACATATACAGTCTTTAGTTACTCAACCCATCAGCAAGAAACAAGAAGTCAGTCAAAACTGATCAATGATCTTTATAAAGCCGTAGAAGAAAAACAGTTCATCTTATATTACCAACCAAAATTTAATACGAATCTTGAAGTCTGTGGAGTTGAAGCCTTAATCCGTTGGAATCACCCAGCCTTAGGAATACTTACTCCGCATATGTTCATTGAGGGTGCGGAAAAAACGGGGTTAATCATTCCAATGGGATATTGGGCACTGGAGCAAGCTTGCCTACAAATTCAAGCGTGGGAACGCAGTAATACACCGTTTTATCCAGTTGCAGTGAACCTGTCGGCATTACAGTTTGAAAATAAAAAGTTATTTAGTACGCTTGAAGCATTATTAAAAAAATATCAAATTCAACCTCATCACTTAATTGTTGAAATTACAGAATCTACGGCAATGCGTCATATCGACTTGAGTATCCGAGCGTGTGAGCGGTTGCGTGATATGGGAATTCGTGTTGCTATTGATGATTTTGGAACAGGGCATTCGAGCTTCTTATATTTAAAAGATTTGCCTGTAGACGAATTGAAAATTGACCGTGGCTTTATTGTTGATTTAAAACCTGGTTCAAAAGAAGAAGTTATCCTAGAAAGTATTATTCATTTAGCTAAAAAGCTAGGTTTAACGGTAACGGCAGAAGGGGTGGAAACTCAGCAGCAGGTTGAGATTTTGACCCGTTTAGGATGTCAGCAATTTCAGGGTTATCTATTGGGAATGCCTGTTCAGGTTGATCAACTCATTGAGTCTCAAGGGGCTAATTTCGTTTAACGTTTTATATATTAATTTTCTTTAATTTATTTTGTTAATTTTCAAACTTTCCTACTAAAAAGCGGCTGATCAACCTAGGTCTAATCATTAAAACTGATACGCTTAAAGAGAATACGTGCCTATTCATTTGCAAAGAAAAGGTTAAGCATAAATATATAGTTTAAGAGAGAGTGTCTTGTTACATACTCATTTAGATGGGATTGCATAGTTAATAATTTTTTAAATTGAAAAAGCTTTAGCCCAAAGTGCAGTAAGTTATAGTGTGCTATTGGAAGTGTTTGTTGGTGAAATTTATATAATAATTTTAATAACTTATATAAATTATTTGAAATGGATGTGTTAACTTTTCATTTATAATAAAGAATAAAATACTTTAGATATAATAATTTATTATTATATTTAAATAAAATATATATCATTATTGAAAAATTACTTTAATGAATAATTAACTCGAGCTAGAAAAAAGATTATAAAATTTTCTTATTGATTTTGTTGAGTTTATAAAATAATTAGGCTTAAAATAGAGGATGTTGATTAAGGTTGAAGTGAAGTGCTTGTTTTAAAAATAAGGTCATTAAATTTATAGGATTGTAGAAAATGAGTGAATTGGTTTTAACTTGGTGGAGTCGGAGTTTATGCTCCACCAAAATTAAGATTATTGTTTATTTTTGTTAAATTATAAAAAGTTAATGAATTTATATATTAAATAGTTGCACACTCTCGAACCTTCTCAAAATTAATGATTTTATTTATATAAGACCATGTTTTTTCTGAGTTGATTTTTGATTTATTTATAGTGCCATCAATAATGATACCATCGACAATATTAAGAAAGAGTCCTGTAAGGATTTGTTTATTCTCAACTTCTAGTTCTGAAAAGGTTGAAAAAACTAATTTATAAATCCAATCTCGATATTTATTAATTTGATATTTAATAGATGGATACAATTGCATGACTTCAATCGTCGCTTTCTTAAATAAGCAGCCATTAAAATCATCTGTATTGATCCAGTCGACATACCAGTTGAAAATACTTTTAAGTTTAATTAATGGATCATCAATATCATTAACTTGATCAAATAAAGAAGTTTGGACTTCTAAATTTCTTCGATGAAGACATTCTTCAATTAAGGCTTCTTTAGAGGAAAAATATTTATAAAAAGTCATTTTTGCCACGTTTGCTTCAGCAATAATACGGTCAACCCCAATAGAGGTATAGCTTTTTTGGTTAAAGAGGGTAGTGGCTGTTGTTATAATTGTTTCTCTTTTTGACATCGGTTTTCTCGTCATAAAATATTTTTGATTAACTTTGCTATTGTAAAGTATGAAAGCTTAAATAAATCTTATTTTATGATATTTAAAAAATTATATTTATTCAATAGGTTGATTTGTTATTGAAAATAATAAAAATTACTTCTAATTGGCAGTAATTTACTTTTTTTAAATATTATTAATTAATTCGTTGATTTGTTGAGTTAATAAACATAATATAAAATTGTTAAGTTTTTGGTTTGTGGAATTTATTTTAGCAATTGAATGCAAAATTGGAATAAAAATAAGGCCCTATAACTTAACTATAAGAAAAACTTTTTACTGAGAATGATTATGTCAAAAAAATTTGAAGACTTTAATAATCCAAGACAAAAAGCATTGCAAGGGATGAGAAATAGCATTCCTGCAAAACAGTGGGAAGAGAATTTACAATTTCTTAAAGAGTTAAGAGGTAAAATTGCAAAATTACCAGTTTCTAGACATCCTGCAATTGAAGTATTAAATAATGGATATCTCGATAAGAAGAGTTTGACCCATATTCATTTAGAATATCGTCATGCAATTGTACAAATTTTTACAGATGCTTTATTAAAGGCTCAGTTTCTGACAAAACAACTGGAACCTAAACTCCATTCAGGAGCTAAAATGTTTCCAAGAGTATTATTAAGTTTAAATATACTTGATGAGTTTGGTTTTCGTCCTGGTTTAGGTAAAGATAATTATTATTTGGGGAATCCTGAATATGCTCATTATCCATTATATGAAGATTTACTTAATGATTATGGTTTAACAGAGCTTGATCGTCGTAACTTTAAACCATCAAAAATTTCAGATCAGGTTAGATCATTTTTAGAATCTTCTTATGATAGTTATATCAATGTAGTCGCGTTACTAGCTGTTGCAGAGGAAGAGGTTATTCTTTTTAGTCCACCATTACGTCAAGCGACCAAATTTGTGAATATTGATGTTGAAGGTGGTGGGTATTACCATGTGCATGGTGTATCTACTGATGAGACATCTGAAGCCGCTGATGATGACCATCAAGATGATCTTTGGTTCACTTTAGCGCAAGCAATTACCAAAGATGATTATGAAGGCTTAACGAAGCTATGTATTGAATATTGTGCGTTATGGAATGAGTTCTGGGATGCACAAATTGCCGATGTTCAGTTTATTGAAGAAAAGAAACTGGCATAAGATATTCTGCTAAACTCGAAGAAAGCCCATCTAAGATTGTATGGGCTTTTTTTAATTATAAAATTTCTAAGATGCTAAGCTACATTCTCAAAAAATATCTAAAAAGCTTATGAGTAGCTCATGGCTTATCAACAATCATTAAACACTTCTATAAATCTGCTACAATTACGCCAATTTTTATTTTGATCGACTTTAGGTCTTTGGCACTGCAATCTCCGCAGTAGGTGTATTTCATGAGTTTTAAAGATGAGTTAGCGGCACAGGTCGCTCAACGGCGCACATTTGCTATTATTTCCCACCCCGATGCCGGTAAAACCACCATGACAGAAAAACTGTTGTTATGGGGTAAAGCGATTCAGGTTGCAGGGATGGTAAAAAGCCGTAAATCTGACCGCGCAGCTACATCTGACTGGATGGAAATGGAAAAAGAGCGTGGTATTTCGATTACCACGTCTGTTATGCAGTTCCCTTATAAAGGTCATACGATTAACTTACTCGATACACCAGGGCATGAAGACTTCTCGGAAGATACTTATCGTACCCTAACCGCAGTTGACTCTGCGTTAATGGTAATTGATGGTGCAAAAGGTGTCGAAGAACGTACTATCAAATTGATGGAAGTTTGTCGTATGCGCGACACTCCTATTATTTCATTTGTAAACAAGATGGACCGTGAGATTCGGGAGCCGCTTGAGTTACTTGATGAAATTGAAAATGTCCTCAATATTCGCTGCGTACCGATTACATGGCCATTAGGGATGGGACGTGATTTTGCTGGTGTATACAACATTATTGAAAATAAATTGTATGTGTACAAAGCGGGCTTTGGCTCAACCATTACAGATATTGAAGTCCGTGATGGATATGATCATGCCGACATTCGTGAAAAAGTAGGTGAGTTGGCTTGGGCATCTTTTGAAGAGTCGCTTGAACTTGTGCAAATGGCGAATGAGCCATTAGACCGCGAATTATTTTTACAAGGTAAACAAACTCCGGTTCTATTTGGTACGGCATTAGGTAACTTTGGTGTTGACCACGTTCTAGATGCATTTATGAACTGGGCACCTGAACCTAAAGCGCATCCTACACAAGAGCGTGTGGTTGAGGCGAAAGAAGAAGGTTTCTCTGGTTTTGTATTTAAAATTCAAGCCAACATGGATCCGAAACACCGTGACCGTATTGCCTTTATGCGTATTTGCTCTGGTAAATATGAAAAAGGTTTAAAGATGAACCACGTGCGTCTTGGTAAAGATGTCCGTATTAGTGATGCTTTGACATTCCTTGCTGGTGAGCGTGAACATTTAGAAGAAGCATGGCCAGGCGATATTATTGGTTTACATAACCATGGCACAATTCAAATTGGTGATACTTTTACCAGTGGTGAAAATTTACATTTCACAGGTATTCCTCATTTTGCGCCAGAGATGTTCCGTCGTGTGCGTTTAAAAGATCCATTGAAGTCAAAACAGTTGCAAAAAGGTTTGAAAGAGTTGTCTGAAGAAGGGGCGACTCAGGTATTTATGCCACAAATTAGCAATGACCTGATTGTAGGTGCGGTAGGTGTACTTCAGTTCGATGTGGTTGCTTATCGTTTGAAAGAAGAATATAAGGTTGACTGTGTTTATGAGCCTGTAAGCGTTAACACAGTTCGCTGGATTCACTGTGATGATGAAAAAACTCTGAATGAGTTTAAGAAGAAAGCACACGATCAACTTTCTATCGATGGCGGCGGACACTTAACCTATCTTGCGCCAAGCCGAGTGAACTTGCAGATTATGCAAGAGCGTTGGCCTGATATTCAGTTCCGTAACACACGTGAACACTGATCATTTTAATGTGACAAACAGCTTCGAATAGAAGCTGTTTTGTTTTGAAAAATAAGAAAGGATGATGAAATGAATTTGAATAAAAAGACAGTTATTGCGCTTTTAGTTGCAGTAATCATATTAATTTTGGCGATTTGTCTTTTTGTCTGGAAAAGAACTCAGCCTTCATCATCTTCTCAAACAAAATTAGCATCTACCCAAACTCAACATATAGAAAAGGCTGAAGTACTGCCATTCCTTAACTTACAACAAGTAAAAGCTGATTATGCTTTGCCATTTTGTGAAAAGAAAAACTGTATTGATGTCGATATTCAAACGATAAAGACCCAAGATGCATGGCTAAATGAATGGATTGCCAAAAGTCAGGCTAAAGTGATCCAAGACCAAATTGATTTGAAAAAAGACTTAAGCTTGCAGCAAGCCATTAATGCCTATGTTAAAAAGTCTGATGAATGGCAAGATAAATATTCAAAGAATCGGGCTTACGAATTACATCTTCATACGCGTATTGCATCACAGCGCAACCAATATGTTCTATTGCAATTAGGGCTTGATACTAAGCAAGAAGAGCTCACGATTAAAGATCGTTATTACTTTTTCGTGGCTGACCGAAAACTGCATAAAAGCTTAGCTTTATTAGATGTTTTACAAAAAGATCAACAAACGACTGTGCATCAAATGGTGCAGGTGGCGTATCAAGATTGGTTAAAAAAGCAGACTGCTGACATAAAGAAAGAAGCACCAAAAACTTTATATTGGGGACAAGCAGATTGGTTCTTTGATGGTGAAGGTGTTGGCTTACATTATCAGGCAAACCAGATTACTAAAGAAGCTCCACAGCTCGATATTTATTTATCTAAAGAACAAACTAAAAAAATATTACAACCCGAGGTTTATGAACAAATGTTTTAAGATGGTAGCAGAATTTGCAACCTCTATTTATATGCGCTAATTTCTTAGAAAAGGCACTGTGTAATCTCCTTAGAATAAAAGGCAAAATATGATGTTATCTTCTAAAGCTTCACTGCGATTAACTTTGCTTGCTTCTGCTATATTTTTGGTGGCATGCCAACCTAAAGCTGATCCTAAGGATTCTCAAGAACAGCAGAAACCAGCAGTCGAGGAACAAAAACCAGTAGAGCTGACTTTGAAGGGTGAAACAGTTCCTACTAAGGTGGTTTTACCTGATTGTGATGGTAAAACTTGTCCCGAATTCACAGTTGAACGTTTGCAGAGTAATTTTCCATTTATTGACAAAATTCTAGATCAGCAAATCTTAAAGACTCTAGGTCAAATTTTAGAGATTGCTGAACCAGATGCTAAAGTGAAGCAAGCCGATCAAAAAACAGAAGCTTCAGCAGTTGCGGGTGTAGAGCAAAAAAATAGTTTTGATGCACAGGTTCAACGTTATGCCAATTCATTTATTGGTTTGGACAATGAGTTAAAAGCTTTAAGTAGTAATCATCAAATTAATCTTTTGGTGAAACCTAAAATCTTGCAGGCTCAAGGTAAAGTTGTAACTGTGGTACTGAATAGTAGTAGCTATTTAGGTGGAGCACATGGTTCTGCTGCACAGCATTATTATAATTTTGATTTAAAAGAACAAAAGCAGATCAAGCTTGAAGATTTGTTACGCCCACAGCAAAAAACTGCATTAGAAAAGTTAGCCCATGAAGCCTTTAAGACTTGGGTTACGGACTCTAAACTGGCTGATAATGTAGGTGAATATGAGCAAGCTTGGCCATTTAAGTTATCTGATAACTTCTTATTGGGTGAGCAAGGTTTAATTCTTCAATATGGTGAATATGAAATTGGACCATATGTGGTGGGATTACCTCGATTAGTCATTCCATATGACCAATTACAGGAAGTGTTGAAACAAGAGTATTTGCCACAGCCTAAAGCTAAACCAGCTTCGGCACCAGTTGCAAAAAGTGCTGGCTAATGCACTTGTTTGATACCCATACCCATTTTGATGTTGCCGATTTTGATGAAGATCGGCAACAGTTAGCGCTTAATGCCAAAAAAGTGGGCATAGATGCATTAGTCTTAATTGGTTTTGTGCAGTCACGCTTTGACGAATTGGTGCAAACTCATCATCAGTTAAATAGCTGGGAAAATGTACCGACTTCATATCTAGCACCCGGTTTACACCCATTTTATATTGAGCAACATCAGCCAGAACATCTTTCTTATCTTGAGCAAATTTTGCAGAAAGAAGAATGCGTGGCAGTCGGTGAAATTGGTTTAGATACTTTCTTAAAAGAGCATAAGCACCCTGATATCTATGCGAAGCAAAAACAATATTTTGCCGATCAGTTAGAGCTGGCAACCCAATATCAAAAACCAGTACTTCTCCATATTAGAAAAGCACATGGCGATGTACTCGCAATATTAAAAGCTCAGAAATTTAAACTGGGTGGAATTGCTCATGCTTTTAGTGGTGGCATAGAGGAAGCAAAAGGTCTCATTAAACTGGGATTTAAAATTGGTGTGACTGGGCAAATTACTAATCCGAATGCAAAAAAACTTCATACTGTTGTGCAGGCCATAGGTGCCGAGCACTTGGTGATTGAAACAGATTGCCCAGATATGACACCGCTTTGCTGCCAAACCTCAACTGAACAACGTACTCGTAATACTCCTGTTAATTTGCCTTATGTATTACAAAGTTTGGCTGAAAATTTAAATATGCCAGAGTCAGATTTGGCTGAGGTGCTGTGGAAAAACTCGCTCACTGCATTGAAATTATCGTAATAAAAATCAAAGATTAGAAATAGTAACTAAAACAAAACACAGCGATTAGAAAAGAAGCTTAAAGTAAGAAAACAACATGTAAAAACGTGAAAAATAACATTGCCAGACATGGGAGGATAACCCAATGGCTAAGTATAGCAATATCAATAGTTTTAATGCTTTACAGACGCTAACAGTAGGTTCCAGCAATTATCAGATTTTTAGCTTAGCCCAAGCAGAGAAAACGCTAGGGGATATTGCCAAACTGCCGAAATCTTTAAAGGTATTATTGGAAAACTTATTACGGTTTGAAGATCAGCATAGCGTTAAAACGGAACACATTCATGCTTTAGCAGAGTGGTTAAAAACCCGTAGTTCAGATCAAGAAATTCAGTACCGACCTGCACGGGTTTTAATGCAGGATTTTACTGGTGTTCCAGCTGTGGTTGACTTGGCTGCCATGCGTGCAGCAATGGCACAAGCGGGTGGTGACCCTGAAAAAATTAATCCTTTATCCCCTGTAGACTTGGTTATTGACCACTCTGTGATGGTTGACCATTTTGCTGATGATCAGGCCTTTGAAGAAAACGTACAAATCGAGATGCAACGTAATGGTGAGCGATATCAATTTCTACGTTGGGGACAGTCTGCATTTAATAATTTTAGTGTAGTGCCGCCAGGTACGGGGATTTGCCATCAGGTCAATTTAGAGTATTTGGCTCAAGCGGTGTGGCTAGGTGAAGATAACGGTCAGACTTTTGCTTTTCCCGATACTTTAGTGGGTACAGATTCACATACCACCATGATTAATGGTTTGGGTGTTTTAGGGTGGGGTGTAGGGGGAATTGAGGCCGAAGCGGCTATGCTGGGCCAACCGATTTCGATGCTGATTCCTGAGGTCATTGGTTTTAAATTAACAGGAAAACTACCAGAAGGGATTACTGCAACTGATTTGGTGCTGACCATTACTCAAATGCTTCGTCAAAAAGGGGTAGTGGGTAAATTTGTAGAGTTTTATGGAGACGGCTTAGCCGATTTACCTCTTGCTGATCGTGCAACCATTGCCAACATGGCACCAGAATATGGGGCGACTTGTGGTTTCTTCCCAATTGATGAGGTGACACTAGGATATTTGAGATTAACTGGTCGTCAAAATGATCGTATTGAACTGGTTGAAGCGTATAGCAAAGCACAAGGTTTATGGCGAAATGCTGGTGATGAACCTGTTTTTACAGATACTTTAAGCCTTGATATGAGTACGGTTCAGGCAAGTCTAGCAGGACCAAAACGCCCGCAAGACCGAGTGCTGTTATCAGAAGTACCTAAAGCGTTTAATGCACTCATGGAGTTAACGCTAAAACCAGCAAAAGAAGCAAAAGAACGTCTAGAAAATGAAGGTGGTGGTACTGCTGTAGAGGCAAAAAAAGCAAATATTCAACATGAAAGTCCATCTTGCGTGATTGAAGGGCAGGAATACCCGTTAAATCATGGTGATGTTGTTATTTCTGCGATTACCTCTTGTACCAATACCTCTAACCCAAGCGTGATGTTAGCGGCGGGGTTACTTGCTAAAAAAGCCATTGAAAAAGGCTTGCAACGAAAACCATGGGTGAAAAGCTCTCTTGCACCTGGTTCTAAGGTCGTGACTGATTATTTGTTGGCTGCTGGGCTTACGCCGTATTTAGATGAGTTGGGTTATAACTTGGTGGGATATGGTTGTACAACCTGTATTGGTAACTCAGGCCCATTACCCGAGCCAGTCGAAGATGCAATTCAATGCCATGATTTGAATGTTGCATCTGTACTTTCTGGTAACCGTAACTTTGAAGGACGAGTACATCCATTAGTTAAAACCAATTGGTTAGCTTCACCGCCTCTTGTAGTGGCTTATGGTTTGGTTGGGAATATTCGTACCGACCTGACAACAGAGCCTCTTGGTGAGGGTAAAGATGGACAACCTGTCTATTTAAAAGATATCTGGCCAAGTCAGGCAGAAATTGATGTTGTCTTGCAGAAAGTAAATACAGACATGTTTCATAAAGAATATGCTGCGGTGTTTGATGGTGATGAAAGCTGGCAATCAATTCAGATTCCAAAAAGTAAAACTTATGAATGGGCTGATGATTCGACTTATATCCGTCATCCGCCATTCTTTGAAGGCATTGGTGAACCACCAAAACCAATTAAAAATATTGAACAAGCAAATATCTTGGCAGTGCTTGGTGACTCAGTAACGACTGACCACATTTCACCAGCAGGTAATATCAAAAAAGACAGTCCGGCAGGTCGATATTTACAAGAGCAAGGTGTTGAGCCAAAAGACTTTAACTCCTATGGTTCTCGACGCGGTAATCATGAGGTCATGATGCGCGGGACCTTTGCCAATATTCGTATTAAAAACGAGATGCTTGGTGGTGAAGAAGGTGGTAATACCATTCATGTGCCAAGTGGTGAAAAGCTCGCTATTTATGATGCTGCAATGCGCTATCAACAAGAACACACCCCACTTGTGATTATTGCTGGTAAAGAGTATGGCACAGGTTCTTCACGTGACTGGGCTGCCAAAGGAACGAACTTGTTAGGCGTGAAGGCAGTAATTGCGGAGAGCTTTGAGCGTATTCATCGTTCAAACTTGGTGGGTATGGGCGTGTTGCCACTACAGTTTGTTGATGGACAAACTCGACAGTCGCTCAACTTAACTGGTCATGAGGTGATATCAATTCGAGGTTTGTCTGATGGCGTTCAGCCTCATCAAATTCTTGAGGTTGATGTAAAAGGGCTAAATGGAGTAGCCAGCCACTTTAATGTGTTATGCCGAATTGATACGTTAAATGAGGTCGAGTACTTTAAAGCGGGTGGTATTTTGCATTATGTACTGCGGAATTTGATTGCTGGTTAATGTTGTCTTGAGATTAATACCAATCAATATTTGTATTGGTTGGTATTGGAAGAATTATCACGGCAGAGCCTTGTCGTAAAAAATTCTAATGGTAGTAGCTCATAACCCTACTTTTGTTTCGGCAAAAGTAGGCAAAACCATTGCCATTCACAGAACCTGTTCAATACTGATTAATATCTTACGTTTTGCAAAAACAGTATCTTGTCGATGCTCGACAGGCTGTGAATGGCTTTGGCACCAATCAGATAGCTGACTAGTGCCAAGTAGCAATTTGGTTTTGAAAAGCAGTAAAATACCTCCCGTGTTTTATATCCCCTCAAAGAGTAGCAATGACCGATCTTCAACAAGATGAATATGACCGCCGTTTTGCAGGTGTAGCCAAAGTTTATGGTGATTCATCGTTCCAGCACTATGAAAAAAGTCATGTGATGGTGATTGGTATTGGTGGTGTCGGCAGTTGGGCGGTAGAAGCTTTAGCACGTACAGGTGTTGGTGAGATTACACTGGTAGATATGGATGTGATTGCAGCATCAAATGTGAACCGTCAGTTACCTGCAATGACATCAACTCTAGGTTGTGAAAAAGTTGAGATTATGGCGGAACGTTGTCGCCAAATTAACCCACGTATTAAAGTAAATATTATTGATGACTTCTTAACACCAGAGAATGTCACAGCGCTGTTAACCCCTGTACCCGATATTATTTTGGACTGCATTGATGACGTTAAAGCAAAGTTGGCTTTAATGCTCCATTGCCGTTTTAATAAAATTCCGTTGATTGTGTCGGGTGGAGCAGGTGGTAAGCTCGATCCGCTTAAAATTCGTGTGGCTGATTTATCAAAAACAGAACAAGACCCAATGTTAGCGAAGCTACGTAGTCAACTTCGTGCTCGGGGCATCTGTAAAAAGCCAAAAGAGAAATTTGGTATTACTTGTGTTTACTCAATCGATAATCCATTTTCAAGTGCAGATGTTTGTCCTTCGGCTGGGCTACGCTGTGGTGGCTATGGTTCCGCAGTAGTGGTGACTTCAAGCTTTGCCATGATTGCTGTGGCTGAAGTTTTGAAGAAACTCGATTTGAAGAAAGCCTAATTTAAATATAAAAATAGCATGCTCTTATGTTGGAGGGCATGCTTTTTGTTTTTGAGAAAAACGATTTAATCATATAACTCTATATTGTCGTGTTTGGGCTGTGTTGGAAGCTGCTGATCATAAAATTTAAAGCACCATAAAATTAGAACAACAACAGTGAAGATGGTGAAACTTTTAAAATACTTCATGAATAATTCAATCAAGTGTGTGGTCTTGATAAAATTCTAGCGAAGGCAATCTATCTAATCTAATATAGAAAATAGACCTAATAATCTAATTTTGAGATGGTGATGCTCACATTAAAACAATTCCAATATTTCATAAAAATTGTAGAAGAAGGGAGTTTTACTGCTGCTTCAGAAAAGCTCTTTATTGCTCAGTCTGCTTTAAGTCGACAAATTAAATTGCTAGAAGAAGAAATTGATTTTCAGTTATTTGATCGCACTGATAAGAAAATAAAACTTACAACGGCAGGAGAGGTCTTCTATAAAAAAATAAAAGATAATATGCATTATTTAAATGAAATTATTGGAGTTTCTAAGGATATTGCCGAGGGAAAAAATCGCCAGATTAAAATTGCCCACTCAAGCAGTATTATTATGGATGATAAAAAGGTTCAGATATTAAAAGAAATTAGCTTAGCCAAACATATAAATTTTGAGATAAATACTTTGTCATCTGAGCATCAAATTTTAGCTTTAATGAGTGGAGAAATTGATATTGGTTTGATTAGACCACCAGTTCGGCATACTTTAGATGAGATCAATGTTGTTAAGCTATATGAGGAACCTTTAATGGTGGCTGTACATGTTGATCATACTAAGTTTGCAAATAAACAAGAGATTCAAGTTAAAGACTTAAAAGATGAATATTTCGTTTCTACACCCCATTCTAAACGGGGAGGTTTAAGCTATTTGGTTTCAAACTTATGCGTAGGGGCCGGCTTCTGGCCTAAAGCAGCAGCAATCCAATCACGTAAGCTAAGCCAATTACAGTTAGTCGCTGCAAATTTGGGTATTAGTATTGTTCCCCAAGAGTTTAAGCAAATATTACCCAAAAATGTAAAATTGATTCCTCTAGAAAATAATAATCTTTTATCTGAAGTAGTTTTAGCTTACAGAGCAAACCAGAGTGATCTGATTCAACCTTATGTTGAGCAGATCTACAATCTGCTGCAAGTGTGAGAGGCAATATGTTTAACTTATGCTGAAATAATTATTGTGGTCCAGTGTGCTCACTAATAGTAAATGTATATTCGGTATCACCTTCTAATTGACGTTCCTGAGATAGGATGTCCATTTTGGGGCGTTTATGCTGGTAAAATTCCAAATTGATACAACCACTATTGTTAACCTCATAGCGAATATAGTAACGATCGGGTTCTAGAAAAAATGTTGCTTCTTCAAATGAGTGCAAAGATAGAATTTTCTTCTTGTCGTGATAAATCACGGAAGGACAATCTAGTAGTCCATTTGAATATTGTTTTCGTATCACATGGATCCGAGCTTTAGGAGTGGTTTCTTTTAATAAATATTGGGGCTGATAAATCCGTTTTTCAGGTACTTTTTTTAAAACCTCTTCAACTTTTGTATCTGGGGCAGCATACGTCATACTAAACGACGTCAGTAAGTAAAAGCTCAGCAATATTCTTTTCATAAAGTTCTATCATTATTTTTGACGAGTACAGTATGAAAATAAAGCAAAAAAGAAGCCAAGCTGGATTTTAAGCGTTTGTTTGATAAGATGCTTGAAATGATTCAAGTGATTGAACATCTAGTTCTTAAGTAGCTTGCCCTAATCGGTAATAAGTATAGGTTACGCTATCATCTTTATAGACATCATAACTATTTTGTTTGAAGTCAGAGACCCATTCACTTCCTGTATATCCAGCAATATGTCCATAAACATGGTTACGGGTTCTGTGAATGATATAGATGTCGCCTTCTTGTGGTTCATCAAAGGCTGGATTAATTTCTTTATAGCCAATCTTTTTTAAGGTATCTCCCCAATCTGAAGCTGCGATTGGGTGGTTTTCGACATTGGCACCAGCAGATTCTAGTGCAAGGCGGATACTGCGTGCGCAACGAGCTTTACTGCGTCTAGAGGTAACACTTTCTAATTTTTCTACAAATTTATCAATATCTATAGCGGGAGTACTGGAAGTTTCTGTTTGATGATTATTGGGTTTCATGGTGAAAGGATAAGGAAGGCTTGGGGTGCTGTGGGATACAACAATGGCTGCCTGATTTGAATCCTGATACATGTAATTATCAGCTACTTGTCCGTCATAAATAATCATCGTGAAATCTCTACCGTGCTACTCATATCCATATTAAAAAAATCACCACCTACCTGTGGCGTTCAGAGATACTAATCGGCGTACCTTAAAAGTTTTGTTTATGTTATGTAATAACGTATCTTTTTTCCAGAGGTACCTGCTTCGGAGTAAAAAGATGCTCATCAAAAGAGTGATTAAAAATAGTGAAATTTAAATTATTGATATCATTATAAATAAATAATTAACCAGAGCTTAAATTTGAATATTTTGCTTCAACATTTGCGAATATACTCAAAATCTAAGTCTCTGATTTAAAATGCCACATTTTCTTACAATTTAAGAAGCGCTCACAGACTTAAGCTTGCTGCTCTTTTAAATATTCCTCGGTACGAATTAGAGCTGCTTGCATGTTGCTAATAGCCTGTTCTACATCACCTAAAGTTTTTGCATTTCCGCCACTTAGCGCCTGACGCCACTTGCGAGCACCCGGCAAGTTTTGGAATAGACCTAAGATATGACGAGTAATGATTGAAAGCGGAGCACCCTCAGCCATACGTTGTTCAATATAAGGCAGCATTTGTTCCATAATATCGAATCGATCTGGTGCTTCTAAATTCCAAAGCTGACCCATTTCCGCGAGTAAGTACGGATTGTGGTAGGCTTCACGGCCAATCATGACACCATCAACGTGCTGTAAATGAGCTTGAGTTTCGGCAAACGTTTTAATTCCGCCGTTAATTTCAATGGTGAGATGTGGACGTTCCTGTTTTAAGCGATAAACATCTTCATAGCGTAAAGGTGGAACTTCACGGTTTTCTTTCGGAGATAGACCTTTCAAAATAGCGATACGAGCATGTACAACGAAGTAAGTACAACCAGTTGCAGCAACAGTATCTACAAAATGAAGCATCTCTTCGTAAGATTGCATGTCATCGATACCAATACGGTGTTTGACTGTTACAGGAATCTTTACTGCTTTTTGCATGGTATGAATGCATTCAGCAACTAACTCTGGTTCTGCCATTAAGCAAGCACCGATTTTATTGTTTTGTACACGGTCACTTGGGCAGCCTACATTGAGGTTGACTTCATCGTAACCCCAGTCTTCGGCCATTTTTGTGCAGGTCGCAAGCTCTTGCGGATTTGAGCCACCAAGTTGCAATACGATAGGGTGTTCTTGTGCGCTGTAGTCCAAATGACGTTTTGCATCGCCAAAAAGAATCGCACCTGTAGTTACCATTTCTGTGTAGAGCACAACATTTGGGTTAAACAAGCGTGCAAAGAATCGATAATCCTTCGTTGTCCAGTCCATCATGGGGGCGACAGAAATACGAGGTTGTAACGATTGACGTGATTGCATAACCAATAGCCCAAAAGTCGCTAAATTAATGAAAGGGCAGCATTATACGAGGTTTATGCTTGAATCGACAGGGGCATTTGACCGAGTAATTTATAACCACCCTTGTGTTGGATATAGAAAGATGATTTATAACAAGTTACCTTATTGGGAAACCATTTTCTTTTTTTGTAAGATCGTATCGAACGTGCTAAATAAAATACAAAGAACAACTAGTCCAATTCCTGCAAGGCAAGTCATGGTCCAACCACCACGGTTCCATGCAAAAATTCCTAATGCCGAACCGCCTGCACCGCCAATAAAGTAAGTCGTCATATAAATGGCATTAATACGAGACTTTGCATCTGGTCGTAAACGGAAAATAATACTTTGGTTACTGGTGTGTACGAGCGCGAGTGCTAATTGAATTAAAGCAAAACCAATAACATAAGTAGAAAGTAGAGTTTGTCCGAAGTAGAAACAAACCCAACTTACTAAGAACAGCCCGCAGCCCATCCATGTCAGTAAGCCAGTATGTCCTTGATCCGCATATTTACCAATGTAACGTGTTGATAAAGCACCGAAGATACCCACTAAAGGCACTAGTCCGATAAATAGATCAGGTAAATGATGTGCTGAGGTAAGGAGTAATGCGATAGTAGAATACAAGATACTTACTGCTGCAAAGGCGAAAGCACCTGTAAGTGCTCTTAATAATAATCGCTTTTCCTGCTGTAAAAGTTGAGCCATGGAAACAAAGATTTGCCCATAGTTCATTTTCATACGTAAGACATAAGGCAAGCGGCTTTTTAAGGTAAATGCTAGCAGCAGCATTAATATGCCACTTACAACATAAACCACTTTCCAGTGGAAAAGGTTCGAAAATAAGCCTGCCAGACTGGTAGAGAGTAAAATCCCGACTAATAAACCACTCATTAAAAAACCAATGATTTCGCCAGTTTTTTCGGGTTTTACAGTCATTGTGGCAAGAGGAATAAGCACTTGAGCTGCAACAGAAAACAAGCCCGCTAAAATTGTACCAATCCATAGCATAGGCAAGTTCACAGCAAAAGCAGAAGTAAATAGACCAATTGCACAAAGCACCATTAAAAACGGAATAGCTTTGGCTTTATTGGCGATGTCACCCATTGGAACAATAAAGAGTAAACCGAGGGCATAAGACACCTGAGCAAATGTCACTGTTAAAGCAGCTTGTGCTTGAGTTACAGCAAACTCTTGTTGAATCGAGTGAATCAGCGGCTGACAATAGTAATTCACACCTGCACATAAGCCACATGCTGCTGCCATCAACCAAAGCAAAGGTTTATTCTGACTGATATCTTCAGGGGTAGACATGATGTTCTCTCGATTTTATTAGGTGTATGCGGTTGCTTCGACTTCAATGAGCATATGCTCTAGTGCAAGACGTGGTACAGGAATGAGTGTACAGGCTGGAAAAGGATGATTTTTCCATAAATTTTGCATAATTTTAATCAAAATTTGATGTTTTTCATCTGAGTGGTCAACAACTAAAACTCTTAACACTGCAATGTTACTAAGCTCTGCATTGGCGGCTTTTAAAGCATGTTGAATGTTATTAATGGCTTGGATAACTTGTTCTTCAAAACTTGGGCTTAATTCACCTTTTGAGTTTTCGCCACCTTGACCTGCAATATGAATAATCTTTTTAAAATTTTCTACTACAGCCACATGACTATAAGCATTCGGGGTAGGGTCATATAAAGTTGATGGATTTATGATTTTAAAAGTTTCTTTATTCATGGAACTCAACCGTTCATTAAAATTTAGATGAGTATCCAACCTCAACTTAAGTTGAGGTCAAGAGAATTTAATGTTTTAGCCTTTTCTTTCTGAGTGTAATCATCATCACACCAATAATATTGAGAAGGCAACCGACCCATTGCCACATATTTAAACGTTCATTTAAAAAAGCAACGGCAAGTAAAATCGTTAAAACTGGTCCAATTGAAGCAATCATTGCAGATTGAGAGGCGCCTAATCGTTCAATGCTTTGCATGAGCATAACGGTGGGTAACACAGTAACTAAAAAGCCTAAGCCAATGCCGTACCAAATCACACTAGAGGGTAGCTGTAATAGAAGTTGAATCGGGTGAGGTGTGCTGAGTGCATAGTGCGTTAATGTACCGATACAAGCCACAGTTAAGGCTAAGCCTGTGAAATTCCAAGAACCAAATTTCTTAATGAGTGGTGGGGTTAGTAATAAATAGCCCGCAAAAGCTATCGCACCTGCAAATACTAAACTTGTACCTAGCCAGAAGTTGCCCTGAATTGGTGCGTTGCTGTGCTCTTGAAGCATGACCAGCACGGTTCCACCATAACTAAGAAAAATGGCAAATAAACTTTTTGCATCTAATTTTTGTTTGTAGAGTAAGCTTGAGACGATGACTGTAAGCGTGGGATATAAAAATAGAATAATTCGTTCTAGAGAAGCACTAATAAACATGAGCCCCATAAAATCGAGCCAACTGGCAAAGTAGTAGCCTAATAGACCGGCAAAAATTAAAATTAGCCAATCCTTCTTTTTTATGCCCTGATTATGATGCCTGTTAAACCAACAAATAAGTAGAAAGAACGGTAAAGCGCTTAACATGCGTAAAGCCATCAGGACTGTAGCATCTACTAATGGAGAAAGGGCATAAGTCTGTTTAATAAAGATTGCTTTTGTACTGAATAGAAAAGCAGAGCAAAGAGCAAAAAAAGACCCGATTTGAAACGAAGAAAACGAAATTTTCATATACAAGACTGTATAAGAGAGACTATTGTCTACAAAAAAAGAAAAATCTTCCTATATTACACCTCAAATCAAATATCGTGAATCATCAGTTCAAAATATGGGTATTTATTAAATAAATATTGGGTGGTATTTTAAAAAAGTTCAATTAGAATCCAAATTCTGTACAAAGAATACACATGGGGGAAACATTGCAGCTTGCAATGTTTTTGACAATGAGAAATTAGCTTGAGGAACGCTCATGCAGATCGGAATCCCAACCGAAACTGTCGTCGGTGAAAATCGTGTAGCTGCTACGCCAGAGACAGTAAAGAAGTTGATTAGCGCTGGTCATAGCGTTGTGATTGAACGTGGTGCTGGTGTAAAGGCCGCGTACATTGACAGTGCTTATGAACAGGTCGGTGCAACCATTACGGATGATGCCTATACGGGTAGTCAAATTATTTTGAAAGTTCGCGCACCACAAGGCGGGGAAATTCAAAAACTTGCAGCAAATACTGCTGTTGTAGCAATGTTTGATCCTTATCGTAATACCGAGCTAGATCAGTTTGCGAATCAGCAAGTTTCTGCTTTTGCTCTGGAATTGCTTCCTCGTACGCTTTCTCGTGCGCAGAACATGGACGTATTGTCTTCTCAGGCAAACCTTTCTGGTTATAAATCAGTTTTGCTTGCTGCTGCTGAATATCAGCGCATGTTCCCAATGCTTATGACTGCTGCTGGTACTGTAAAACCTGCTCGTGTTGTGATTATGGGTGTGGGCGTTGCAGGTCTTCAGGCAATTGCAACCGCAAAGCGTTTAGGTGCAATTGTTGAGGCGACCGATTTACGTCCTACAGCAAAAGATCAGGTTGAATCTTTGGGTGGTAAGTGGTTAGACGTACCAATGTCTGAAGAAGAGCAACAACGTGCAGCGGATGCCGCTAAAAATGGTTATGGATGGATGCCGGGTGAGCAATACATCAAAGACCAAGCTGCGATTGTTGATAAGGCTGTTTCTAATGCTGACATCGTGATTACTACTGCGCTCTTGCCGGGTCGTGATGCACCACGTCTGATTAAGGCTGAAACTGTTGCCAAGATGAAACCGGGTTCTGTCATTTTAGATATGGCTGTTGAAACTGGCGGTAACGTTGAAGGCTCTAAAGTGGGCGAGACTGTTTTTACAGAAAATGGCGTGAAAATTTTGGGTATTCCAAATATTCCGGCAACTGTAGCAACAGAAGCTTCAGCGCTATATGCACGTAACGTTTTTAATTTCGTAGAGACTTTATTCGACAAAGAGAAAAACTTTGCGATTAATCAAGAAGACGAAATCCAAAAAGCCCTATTGGTCACTCATGGCGGTCAAGTACTGCTTAAGCGTGGTTAAGGAGATTTCTCATGGTTGAAACTATTACAATTTTCGTCCTTGCCATCTTCGTAGGTTATTACGTAGTTTGGGGTGTTACACCAGCTTTACATACGCCGCTTATGGCTGTAACCAATGCATTGTCATCTATTATTGTAGTGGGTGCGATGTTGCAAACTGTGGGTCTACCTATTTTGGGTGTAGATGCTAACGTTGCATTTCAAAGTGTAAATGTGGTGAGCGTACTTGGTGCGATTGCAGTATTTTTGGCAAGCATTAATATTTTCGGTGGCTTTGCAGTAACTGCACGCATGCTGGAAATGTTCAAGCCTAAGCAAAAGAAATAAGAGGGCTTTGACATGGAATTTATTCAAGCAAATGCGAACTGGTTGTACCTTGTAGGTGCAATTCTCTTTATCTTGACGCTTCGTGGCTTGTCTGGCCCTAAAACAGCAATTCAAGGTAACCGTTACGGTATGATCGCGATGGCGATTGCAGTTGTAACGACTTTCTTTGTTGCGAATAACCCAGTGATCTGGATGATTGTTGGTGCAATGGTGCTTGGTGCAATCGTAGGTATTGCACGTGCTCGTACTGTACCAATGACGCAAATGCCGGAAACTGTTGCACTTATGCACTCTTTGGTTGGTTTGGCAGCTGTTTTAATTGCAATTGCTGCAATTTTACATAACAACCAATTAACTGAATTGTTTGCACAAAATGAAGCAGCTTTAACGGCAGCTGGTGTGCAACATGTGCACATGAGCAAAGTTCACTTATTTGAATTGTTTGTTGGTTGTTTCGTTGGTGCGATTACCTTTACTGCATCTGTGTTTGCGTACGGTAAATTGGCTGCGAAAAAATGGGCTAAAACAATTTCTGGTGCATGGGTTAAACCTGTTCAAGCGCTTATCTTTATTGCGATGTTGGCTTGTGGATTTTACTTCTTCACGACTGGCAACATGACTGCTTTCTGGGCAATGACAGCTCTTGCGCTTGCATTTGGCTGGGTATGGATTGCACCGGTCGGTGGTGGTGATATGCCTGTAGTAGTATCGCTTCTTAACTCATTCTCTGGTTGGGCTGCGGCAGGTATTGGTTTTACACTTGAAAACAACATGTTGATCGTTGCGGGTTCTCTCGTAGGTTCATCTGGTGCGATTCTGTCGTACATCATGTGTAAAGCAATGAACCGTTCGATCATCAATGTATTGTTTGGTGGTGCAATGGGCGGTGCAGCGGTTGCTACTGCTGCCAAAGGTGAGCAAGTTCAACGTAACCATCGTTCTGGTTCTGCTGATGATGCTGGCTTCTTGATGTCAAATGCTGACAGTGTTGTAATTGTACCTGGTTATGGTATGGCGCAAGGTCGTGCACAAAATGCTGTAAAAGAATTGTGTGAAATTCTAAAAGAGCAAGGTGTTCGCGTTCGTTTCGCAATCCATCCTGTTGCTGGTCGTATGCCTGGTCACATGAACGTATTGCTTGCAGAAGCAGACGTGGCGTATGAAGATATCTTGGAAATGGATGAGATTAACTCAGACTTCCCTGCAACAGACGTAGTACTTGTAATTGGTGCAAACGACGTTGTAAATCCTGCTGCGAAAGATGATCCAAGCTCGCCGATTTATGGTATGCCGATTCTTGAAGCTCATAAAGCGCGTACAATCATGGTGATTAAGCGTTCCATGGCAACAGGTTATGCTGGTCTAGACAACGATTTGTTCTATAACGAAAAAACAATGATGATCTTTGGTGATGCTAAAAAAGTTGTTGAAGATATGACAAAAGCAATCAATGGTGGTGGTCACTAATCTGACCCCAATCAGGATTGTAAAAGCCACCTTCGGGTGGCTTTTTTTATTTGGCTTATTTGTTTAAAGAAATTTTTCTACGAGGTTTAGAGATTGTTGATAGAGGTCGCGTGCCAGTTGCTGATTTTTGGCATGTGATGATTTCCAGTCTGGCATATGTGCGCTGACATATTCGCCATTACGGTTTTGCCATGCATCTCCAGTTGCCATTTCTGTAATGAGATTTGCTGGAACTGAGGTTGGCACTAATCCTAATTTCATGGCTGCATAAACCGGTTTTGGTAAGTCACGATAAATATCGGAAGCAACACCGCCGGGGTGTAATGCATTATTAGTAATTGTACTTCCAGATAGCTGTTCTGCTAATGCATTGCTGAATAATAAATTTGCAAGCTTCGATTGCCCATAATAGAACAGGGGATTGTAAAAACCTTCTGCACGAAACTTGTTGGGTTTAATTGAGCCCACCCAGTGAGCAATAGATGCAAGATGAATAATACGAGCTTTTGGAGATTGTTTTAAAACTGGAAGTAATTTTTGAGTAAGTAAAAAATGACCTAAATAGTTAACCCCAAATTGTTGTTCAAAGCCTTCATGGGTCAATTGTTTGGTTTTGGCAAATAAGCCTGCATTATTAATGAGTACGTCAAGGCTGCCATAGCGATCAGCAATTTCATCTGCTGCTTTTTGGGTTAACTCAAGGCTGTTTAAGTCGAGGGAAACTAAATCGACTTGGCCTTGATTAAGTGAAAGTAGTTTGTTCTGCGCATCTTGGGCTTTTTGTGGATTTCGGCACGCTAGAATGACATGTTGCCCTTGTTTAACGAGTTGTTCTGCTGTGGCAAAGCCAATGCCCGTATTGGCGCCTGTAATTAATATCTTCACTTTCTGTACTCCGGTTATGCTATTTATTGGTGAGAACTTTCAGAAAATATATAGTGCTGTAAATCTGACAATTTGTCATGTCAAATTTGGTTGTAAGTGATGATTGGTGTTTGTGGGGGAGGTGATGGGATATTTGAAATGGTTAAAATCTTTGTTTAGTAAATAAAAAAGCGGCTCAAAAGAGCCGCTTTTTTTAAAAGCAAAATTTTAAGCAACCGACTCTGGAGCGGTACGCCATAAGCTTTCTAAGTCATAAAATTTACGAGCTGTTGGTAGCATCACATGTACTACAACAAAGCCGAGATCAATTAAGATCCATTCTGCATCTCGTTCACCTTCAACGCCAATCGGGCGGAAACCGGCTTTTCGAGCTTCTTCTGCAACATTGTCTGCAAGTGCTTTCACATGACGAGTAGAAGTACCGCTCGCAATTACAATAGCATCAGCGACATTGCTAATTGAGCTAACATCTAACTGGAGAATATCTTTTGCTTTTACATCAACTAAAGCGTCGTGGACGACTTTGAGACAAGTTTGTACGTCTTTATTTGAGGTATTCATTGCGAAATCGTGAGAATTAGACACGCTGGGCGATGGTTCTAAATTCATATAGGGTATATTTTCCTGACAATTACTCACTATCTAATATAGTGGTTTTCGCGCTAAATTTCAAACAAAACTCGTAACAGTTTATATATTTACATCATCCGAAAAATACTTTTTCTTCCATGTAAATGACTGATTTGAAGTATTTTCAGGCTTATATTCTGCTGCAATATAGTTTTGATAAGAACTTTGTTTTAACCAAGAAAAAATTTGTTCATAAGGAATTTCAGCTGTATCTGGCTCATGACGGCCCGGACAGTCCGCAAATTGAATGTGTCCAATTGAGTTAATATTCTCTTGTAAACCCTCAAGAACGTCTTCGCCCATCATTGCCATATGATAGCAGTCATATTGCATTTTTAGAGTAGGGTCGTTGACCGCTTCTAGCATTTCTTGTGCCTGCGCAATATTTTGTACTAAAAAGCGGGGCATATCTGTACCGTTAATCATTTCAAAAACGGGTTCTATATCGTGTTCACTGAGTAAGTTACACGCAAGTTTTAAATTGGCTGCTAAGGTTTTTAAACAAGGTAGTAAATCAGCATCAAGCGGTTGCTTTCCCGCTAGAATATTAACACGAGGAACTTTTAAAGCTGTGGCATAGCTAATGGCTAACTCTAATGCTTCATGGAAAGCTATTTCTTGGCCCGGAATGCCTGCTAAACCGTTTCCGCCTTGCATAAGGTCACCCGCGGGCACATTGATTAGACAGAGACTAAGATTATAGCGTTCGAGTTGAGTTTGAATATCTGCAATAGTCAATTCATAAGGGAATTGAATTTCTACATATTCAAAGCCCTGTGCATGGGCCAGAGCGAAGCGTTCAATTAAAGGAACTTCGGTAAAAATCATGGATAAATTGACTGCAAGACGACCCATACTCAAACTCCGTTTATTTTTGCTCTACTAATTGAATCATAGTAGCTAAATCTTTCTCAGCAAAGCCATTTTTTTGGTGAGTTTGTAGCTGTAATAGAGCTTTTTGTGCAACTGGGATGTCTAAATTAACATTGTTAGCCAATGTTACTGCGTTATTAAGATCCTTAGATAATGTTTGAACTTTCCACTGAACTGGCTCAAAGGTATGAGTTGCCATACGTGGAGTTAGAATTTGAAAGGGTTTAGAGTCCGCAAATCCGCCTGCTAAAGCTGGAGCGAGTAAAGTCGTATCTACACCAGCTCGGTCTGCAAGCGCGACAGCTTCAGCAATAAGGGCGCTGTTGGCTGCAACAATCAGTTGATTACAAATTTTGGTGGCTTGGCCAGTTCCTGTATCGCCCATTCTCGTTACACGTTGAGATAGAACATTATAAACAGGCGTTAGTTCCGTAATCATTTGAGCATCACCGCCTGCAAAAATGACAAGTGTGCCTTGTTCTGCTCCAGCTGTTCCGCCTGATACAGGTGAATCAATCCAAATAGCGTCATGTGTGGCAGCTGCTTGAGCAAGCGTTTTTGTTGCAGCAACAGATAAGCTTGAGAAATCCACAATAACTTGTTCAGCTTTTAAGTTAGGCTGAATTTTTTCAAATACTGCCTCTACGGCTTTATCATCTGCTAGACAGATTAAAATAATAGGGTAGTCACCAATATTTGAAAGTTCTAAAGGTTGGGCGCCGATATCAATCAGTTCTTCACATGCAGAGAAGGTTCGATTCCAAACCGAAACTTGAAAGCCGGCTTGAATAAGGCGGGTTGCCATCCGACTTCCCATAAGCCCCATACCTAAAAAAGCAATAGGGGTATTACGATCAAAATTCATCATCTAAGCTCTTTATTTATATTGGCGTGGTAAAAAATTAACTTCCGGATGTTTGTCTTTTTTACGAGCAAGTTTGCTATTTTTACCAAGTAATAATTTAAGTTGCCAGATTTTTTCTAGACGTAATGATTTTTCTGGTTGATGCTCCATTGCATCAAGTACACGTTTTGCTGCTGTGAGGGCATCAGGTGAGCGTTGTAACATTTCAGCTGCAATCTCATTTGCTCTCTCTAGAGGTGAGTCACTTAAATGAGTCACAAGACCGATTTCTTTTGCATAATTCCCGTCAAAAACACGGGCAGTTAAGGTGAGTTCTTTTGCAAGGTCAACGCTAATTAAACCTTTTAATGAGCGAGTAAGCCCCATATCAGGAACTAAACCCCAACGGCTTTCCATAATCGACATTTTTGTTTCTGGATGAGAAATTCGAATGTCGGAAGCCAACGCAAGTTGCATACCCGCGCCGAAACAATATCCTTCTAATGCAGCAATAACTGGGACAGGTAAATTCTGCCAAGTCAGAAATGCTTTTTGAAAAAGACTTTGTCCGGGTTTTACAAGTTCCCAAATGGCAAAAGCAGAGTTTTTCGGATTGTTTAGGTCGGATAAATCAATTCCAGCACTAAACACATTCCCTTCGCCTGTCAAAATAACACAGCGAATATCTCTATCCTTTTTAATTGCTTTTGCAGTTGAAACTAACTCTTTTAATAAGGCAAAACTCATTGCATTGCGTTTGTCTGGACGGTTTAAATATACCGTTGCAATGCCATTATTTTTTTCAATACGTAAGAGTGCCATGAGATTCCCGCTTCTTTTTTTATAGATGAACGGAGCATAACATGGCTGTAATTTGGAAACATGACAGCCCAGTCATGCCTCTTTGATAGAGATGTTAGTCAGGAATCACCAAGATTTGATGGGCTGCACTTTCTACTTCTTTAACGACAAGACCTAGTTCATTAAAGCGCTGCATCACTTCTTCAATGAAACCTTCATCTGCTATACGGCGTTCTTTACGCAGCGTTGAAATAAACTGTTCAAAGTCACCGGTCACTTGTTGTAGTTTTGGGGCGCCTACATAGCGAGTAGCACCATAGAGGCGATGTAAAACATGCTCAAGCTGAGGGAAGTCTTCAAGTTCAATGAGCTGCTGCATTTCATCTAGTTCAGTTGGAAAACTATCAACTAACATTTTAAGTAGATCTTGCGCTAAGTCTTCTTTATTTGCTGCAAGCTGCAAACTTTGTTGCCAGTTTAAAATTTGTGGATCTAAAGCTTCCGCAACGACATGATGGTCTTTATCTAAAGCTTTTGCTGTAAAGTTGTTTTTAGTCCATTGCGTTAAGATCTGGATGATTTGCTCCATTTGGATTGGCTTGGTGACATAGTCATTCATGCCTACTTTAAGGAGTTTTTGTTTTTCATCGGCAAGTGCATGGGCAGTGAGCGCAATAATTGGTAATTGCATTTCTCCGTCTAAAGTCGATTCTAAAGAGCGAATAGCACGAGTGGTATCAATGCCTGACATGACAGGCATTTGAATGTCCATAAACACTAAATCAAATGGTTTAAGTTTCTGGTCAATTCGCTCTTGGATCAGGTTAAGTGCTTCTTGTCCACTGAGTGCTTTAGTTGTTTTAACATTGAGTTCACCGAGCAAGGCTTCTAAAACAATTAAGTTAGGAAGATGGTCATCTACTGCCAGAATGTGTAAACCCTGACCATTAAAGTCTTGTTGTTCCTCTTCAAAAATAGGCTGATCATTTAATAATTGAATAAGTCCACTTCGACTTAATGGTTGATATAGAGGGCGAGCACGGTATTCACTGAGCATGTTTGGCTCAAGCGTCATTTGATAGCCATAGACGGCTAAATTACCTTGATAACGGCTACGTATTTCTTTTAATAATGCCTCTGTGTCGCCGCTATGGTCAACAATGAGCCATGTATTATCTTTCTGATCAAGATGTTTTAAGCGGCTAAACAAGTCCAAAATCGATTGAGTTTCGATGTGAGGAACATGGTAGTTTTCAAGGTAGTAACGTAAAACACTTGCTGTAGCAGGGTGTGCAAGATACGACACCACTTGTAAATGTTCAAAGTGCGGGTGTTCGATTTCGTAGTCTTCATCTACCACAAATTGTGCGGTAAACCAGAAGGTTGAGCCTTTTTCAGTTGGTGCACGTTCTTGGTTATCTTCAAAGCCAATTTGACCATGCATGAGATGAACAAGCTGTTTAGAAATAGCTAAACCTAAACCTGTACCACCAAATTGACGTGTAACTGAGGCATCACCTTGCGAGAATGATTCAAATAGTTTTTTACGGTCTGTGCCACTTAAACCAATACCACTATCTTGAACACTGAAATGAAGCAGACATTGCCCAATATCATCATGTTCCATACGAACGCGAACAATAATTTCACCATCAGGAGTGAACTTGATCGCATTAGAAATCAAGTTGGTCAAGATTTGCTTGAAGCGTAAAGCATCGCCAATCACTTCTTGTGGAATGTTGTCCGCATAGTAAAAAGCCATGGCAATATGTTTTTGAGCAGCCAATGGAGACAGCATATCCATGACATCAAAGATGGCTTCTTCTAAATCAAAAGGTGCTGTTTCAAGTTCTAATTTACCCGCATCAATTTTTGAGAAATCTAATACATCGTTAATTAATGCCAATAAATGGGCAGATGACTTGCGAATGGTTTGCAAATAAAGATTTTGCTCATTATTTAAATTTTGCTGACGAAGCAATAAATGAATAAAGCCATCAATACTGTTTAGAGGTGTTCGAAGCTCATGACTAATATTGGCAAGGAAAACTGACTTCGCTTGGTTTGATGAAATCGCTTGGTCACGTGCTTGACGATAAGTAATGTTTTGGACTTCTAAGGTGTCTAGTGTTCTGCGTAAGTCTTCTTCTGTTTGTTCAGTGTGTTCTTTTAATTCTAAAAAGCTAAAGTGTAATCGCTTAACAACATTTGCAATATCACGCTGTAGTAAGCGTAGCTCCCCAGTACTGTTAATAACTAGGTGCTGGTCTAGAGTATCTGCATTTAGGCGTTGTAACTGCATGCGAATTTCATACATCGGCGCAATCCAGCGACGAGAGTAAAAATTCAAGCACAGTAAAAGTAATAATAAGGTCATTAATCCAGTAATGACGAGGGCAATCATAATGCGATAACGTGCCAACTCTAGAGGCTGGTTATCCATTTCAATCATTAACCAAACTGGGGCTTTTCCAGCTTTATTGCTAATTTGCAGTCCATAAATATTATTGTGGTTATAAGAGATTGGACCAAAAAAACTATTATTACTAGGAAAGCTCGGCCAATAACGATTATCGCGATAACCAATACTTAAATAAGTCTGTCCATTGTTATCAATTAATACCGCGCGTTTAAGATTTTTTTCGCTAAACATGCTTTGCATAATGTGCTGGGCATGATCGTATTCATCGGGCTCTAGTTCGACTAGCGTATATAGATCTTTCGCAATTTGATTGTAGCGAGCTAAAATTGCTGAGGCGTGATGTAGCTGTTGTTGTTTTACCGAATGTGACGTTTCAGTTAAAACCAGAAAAGCACCGACCCCTGTTAAAATCATAATCGGCACAAAAATTAGAGCAATCAATTGCCCATATGCATGATTCAGACGTAAGCGTTTCGATAAGGTTTTATTGAAATTAGACATGGCTACATCAGATTTATCTCTCTGTACGGCATCTTATCACGCTTTATTTTAAAACAGACGGCATTTTATAAATGACCGAGCTTTAATCGCTTTCATGAAAAAGCATATTGAAATGGGTGCAGTAGCGAGCATTTTTTCATACAATAGGCGCACCTCGATATAGGTATTGATCATGAGTAATACACAACCTGACTTTTTAGCCGACGAATTTTTGTTAGATCACTATGTAGGTAAGACACCTCTAGTTCGTTTGCAGCGATTAGCTTCTCATACGCAAGCGACGGTTTTAGCAAAATTAGAAGGTAATAATCCGGCAGGTTCTGTAAAAGACCGTCCTGCATATAACATGATTATGCAGGCAGAAAAACGTGGTCAAATTAAGCCAGGCGACACCTTGATTGAGGCAACCAGTGGGAACACAGGTATTGCTTTGGCAATGGTTGCTGCAATGCGTGGCTATAAAATGAAACTTATTATGCCGAACAACATGAGTCAGGAGCGTAAAGATGCCATGCTGGCTTATGGCGCAGAGCTGATTGAAGTAACACCGCAGCAAGGTATGGAAGGTGCTCGTGATTTAGCCTTGCAAATGGAAAAAGAAGGCAAAGGGCACGTTTTAAATCAGTTTGGTAATCCTGATAATGTTGAAGCTCATTACTTAACAACTGGTCCTGAAATTTGGAAACAAACAGGTGGGAAAATCACCCATTTTGTAAGCTCAATGGGTACGACTGGTACCATCATGGGTGTTTCTAAATATTTAAAAGAACAAAACCCAGATATTCAAATTATTGGTTTGCAACCAGCAGATGGCTCAAGCATTGCTGGTATTCGCCGTTGGCCGAAAGAATATTTACCTACTATTTTTGATAGTAGTCGTGTAGATCGTACTATTGATATTCCACAAATTGATGCTGAAAAGACCATGCGTAAATTAGCGCGGATGGAAGGCATTAGTGCGGGTACATCTTCAGGTGGCGCGGTATGGGCATCCATTAAGATTGCAGAAGAAAATCCAGATGCTGTTATTGTTTGCATTATCTGTGACCGTGGCGACCGCTACTTGTCTACAGGATTGTTTTCAGTACAGGACGATAACTCATAATTGAGAGAAATAATGCGTTTCCCTACCTTAGTTTTTGATATTGAAACTTTAACTGATTTAAAAGCGGGAGCGCATTTATATCATCTTGATTTACCAGAGGCTGATGTAGAGCAAGCATTGACTAAACTCCGTCGTCAAGAATCAGGCATGGATTTTCAGCGCTTACCTTTGCATGAAATTGTTTGTATTTCTGGTCTATGGATTGATGAGTCTGGTTTCAGATTGTTTTCTTTTAGTCGTGAACAATATTCTGAAGCTGAGATTTTGCAAAAGTTCTTGTCAATTTTTGATAAGCGTCATCCGACTTTAGTGAGTTGGAATGGCTCACAATTTGATTTACCCGTCATTCTGTTTCGCGCGATGTATCATGGGCTTTCTGCACCGGGCTTGTTTGATCAAGGTGAGATTGATAGCCAGAAGCGTTTTAATAATTACCAAAACCGTTATCACCATCGCCACATTGATTTAATGGACGTGATGGCAATGTTTAATGGGCGTAATTTTCAAAAGCTTGATGATATTGCCTGCATTTTAGGTTTGCCGGGTAAACGCGGTGAATCGGGTTATCATGTGCCTGAATATGTTCGTAATCAACAGTGGTTAAAATTGACTAGCTATTGTGAAGGGGATGTACTCAATACATGGTTTATTTATTTGCGTTGGCTCGTACTAAAAGGCCAGTTGAGCGTAGATGAACATAACCACTGGATTAGCTCGAGTATTGAATATTTACAGACCATGCCACAGCAGTCTGATTTTCTTGAAGTATGGGAACGTACTTCGAAACATACTGAATTTACTTCTCACTATTTTAATCCTTCAGATTTTTAGGTTCATTCTTTGAAACAACAAGCCAAATCTCGCAAGCCTCAACAACCTGAATATATTTTTCAAGTTGAAACACTTTCTCATGAGGGGCGGGGGATTGCGCATTATGGTTCTCATCCTGACCATCCAGCAGATAAGCATGGCAAGAAAGTTTTTATTCGCTATGCATTGCCCGGAGAAACTGTAAAGGCTCAGATTACCCATCAAGTAAAGCGTCTTGAAGAAGCTGAGATGGTGCAGTTGTTAGGAGAGCCTTCAACTCATCGCATAGATGCAATTTGTCCTCATTATGGTATTTGCGGTGGCTGTAGCATGCAGCATATTCATCCTGATGAACAAATCCGGTTAAAGCAAAGTGTGCTCCAATCGCATTTACAGCACTTTGCAGGAATTCAGCCTGAACAGTGGCTTGAGCCAATTCGATCTTTACAAACAGATTATCGTCGCCGTGCTCGAATAGGGGTGCGCTATCTGCCAAAGCCAGATCGCTTAATTATGGGGTTTCGTGAGCATCATAGTAATCGACTAACTTCTATCCACACTTGTAGTGTTTTGGATAAAAAACTATCAGATAGCTTGCCTGAGCTGCGTACTTTACTCCAAAGTCTAAAAGGCAAAGCGCATATAGGTCATGTAGAATTAGCAAAAGGTGATCATGAAATTTCTTTGTTGGTTCGTCATGTAGAAAAATTAAACAATTCTGATGTCAACCAATTAAAGCAATTTGCGTTAGACAAAGGGTGGCAGTTGTATTTACAGCCTAAAGGGCCTGAAAGTATTCATCGTATTGATGATGAAAAAGGTGCTTTACGTTTACACTATGCTTTAGAGCGGTTTGATGTAAATTTTGCTTTTTCGCCATTGGATTTTACTCAGGTCAATGCCACAGTAAATGAACAAATGGTTCAATTGGCATGTGAATTGCTTCAATTGCAACCAGGTGAAAAGGTACTTGATCTATTTTGCGGTTTAGGCAATTTCTCACTCCCGTTAGCACGATGTGTTGGTGAGAGTGGTCAGGTTGTCGGTGTGGAAGGGAGTGAAGAAATGGTGCAGCGGGCAACAGCTAATGCAAAATGCAATAGTTTGGTGCAAGCAACCTTCTTTTCACAAGATTTAACAAAAGATTTTTCGCATCATTCTTGGGCAAATCAAGGATTTGATGCATTATTGATTGATCCTCCTCGTGCTGGTGCATATGAAATTATGCAGTATGTATCAAATTTTGGAGCAAAAAGAATCGTTTATGTATCATGTAATCCAGCTACACTGGCAAGGGATGCGGGTGTTTTGGTCCAATATGGTTACCAGTTAAAAAAAGCAGCTGTGATGGACATGTTTACGCACACAGAACATGTTGAATCCATTGCACTATTTGAAAAAATTCAAGAGATAAACGATTAAAAACATGAGTTACATATTGAGGAGAATGGTATGGTCACAGTACGTGAACAGTTACCTGAACAACTAACTGAGTTGTCCGAGGAAACGACTGTAGAGCATGCCGCCGAAACGCAAATCGGTTTAGCCTCATGGTTGGATCGGGTGCGTGAAATATTAGATGGGGCGAAGCTTGAACAGCTTGAGCAGGTTGCTCATTTAACCCTGCAAAAAGAGTTGGATTCAACGGTTAATCATCGTTCAAATACTTTCGCTACAGGCGTTGGAATGGCTGACATTCTGGCGCATCTCCATGTAGATGAAGATACTCTATCGGCAGCAATGCTCTATCGTAGTGTGCGTGAAGACATTACTGATATAGAAGAAGTAAAACAGAAATTTGGGGAGCAGGTCTATAACCTTGTCAAAGGCACTTTGGCAATGGGTAAGCTCTCGGAACTCATTGAGAAAAATAAACGGTTAGAAGATCATTTTAATAATAATCAACGAGAACATTTAAGTGGCATTTATAAAATGCTGATTTCGGTTACCGAAGATGTTCGAGTTGTTTTAATTAAACTTGCTGAACGTACCTATTCTTTACGAGAACTAGCAAATTCATCTCGTGAACGTCAAGAACGTGTAGCGCGCGAAATTCTTACTATTTATTCGCCATTGGCGCATCGACTCGGTATTGCTCAGCTTAAGTGGGAACTTGAAGATCTCGCTTTTCGCTATTTAGCTCCAGATCGTTATAAAGAAATTGCGTCATTACTGAATGAAAAACGATTAGAGCGCGAACACTATATTCAGTTCGTGATTGATCGTTTAAAAAATGAGTTGGCGTCTTACGGAATCGAGTCAGAAATCACAGGTCGAGCGAAGCACATTTATTCGATTTATCGAAAAATGAAAAGCAAAAACCTGAGTTTTGATCAGCTTTATGATATTCGTGCCTTACGTGTATTGGTCAATAGTGTTCCTGAGTGTTACCACTCTTTGGGTATTGTTCATCAAATCTGGCGTCATATTCCGCATCAGTTTGATGACTATATTACCAACCCGAAAGCAAATGGTTATCGCTCTTTGCATACTGCTGTAATTGCCGAAAATAAATCGCTTGAAGTGCAAATTCGTACTCATGAGATGCATGACGAGGCAGAATTAGGCGTATGTTCGCACTTTAACTATAAAGAAGGTTCAAAGAATACTGACCATTCCTTTAATCATCGTTTGCATTCATTGCGTGCTGTTTTAGAACACTATCAAGAGCGCAATGAAACGACGGTACATCAAAACGAAGATGAAACAGAAGGCTTTGAACAGTTACAAGACTTTGAAGGCTTTGAGAAGATTTACGTTTTTAGTCGTGATGGTGATATTAAGGAATTGCCACGTGGCTCAACAGTTCTAGATTTTGCTTATCATGTCCATACGGAAGTAGGCAACAAGTGTTATGCAGCGCGAGTTAACCAGCGCTATGTGCCACTTACCTATACTTTAAAAACTGGTGAGCAGGTTGAGATTTTAACTAAAAAAGATCGTGATCCAAACCGAGATTGGTTGGTCAATTCTTTAGGTTATATTAAAACCTCTCGTGCTCGTGACAAGCTGCGTCATTGGTTTAGACAGCAAGATCGTAGTAAAAATCTTGAAGTTGGCCGTGAACTTCTTAATAAAGAGTTAGCTCGTCTAGCGATTCACCCAAAAAGTATCGACTTAAATGATTACTCATCACATTTTAACGTGAAAACGGGTGATGACATTTTGGTGAGTCTAGTAAGCGGTGATATTAGCTTACATGCCTTGATTAATCAGGTGAACCGTCAAATGCATTTAGATCAGGATGAACCTGAACTAGTGCTTAAACCTGCATTAAATCCACGTGCTAGCCATACATTGTCGGCTCATGGAATTTTAATTGATGGTTTAGACAATGTAGAGCTGCACATCGCACAGTGCTGTCAGCCTGTACATGGTGAGTCAATCGCTGGATATATTACTTTGAACCGTGGTGTTAGCATCCACAAAGTCATTTGTTCAGACTACCAACGTATGATTAAGCAAGAACCAGAGCGTGCTGTTGAAGCCGACTGGGAAATGCAGCCAACACGTGGTCAAAGCGTTCAAATTGTGGTGGAAGCGTATGATCGCCGTGGTTTACTTAAAGACTTAACTCAAGTGATTTTCTCTGACCAAATCAATATTCGTCAGGTCAATACAATTTCTGAAGCAGATGGTATTGCCAATATGAAGTTGCTCATTGAGGTTAAGGGTTTAGCGCAGCTTTCTCGCTTATTGGCTCGCTTAGAGCAACAGCCTGGAATTATTAGTGCGCGACGCATGATTCAAGGTGTTTAAATAAATTGAGTAAAAAGGCTGTCAAATGACAGCCTTTTTATATTGGATTATTTTCTCGATAAATAAATGTTAGTGAGCCGATTTAAAAACTGAGGGCTTAAAGTCGAGAGTTGGTAAAGCAATTTGGTTTTTATGCCAACTGGAGTGTGAGTAGGCGTCCAGAAATGAGCCTTTTTCTCTACAAGCACAAGCACCTGCTGAGCAATATCATTTGGAGTTAAATCTATCCCCATATTTTGAATAGTGCCTGCATCCATATTGTTAACCATTGCAGTTTGTACAAATAGCGGCATCACATCTAAAACGCGAATACCATATTTTTTCCATTCCACATCTAAACCTTCAGTAATTCCGCGAACAGCAAATTTACTGGCTGAGTAAGAAATAAGGTCAGCTTGCCCATAAATTGCAGAAGCTGAAGATAGATTGATAACACGTGCAAAAGACGCTTGCTTTAAATAAGGTAGGGCAGCATGACAGCCATTGATGACACCGTTTACATTAATATTTATTGTTCTTTGGTGAGCTTTAATATCAATTGTTTCAAATGCACCAGAATATAAAATACCGGCATTATTTACTAAGATGTTGAGTTCGCCAGCCCATTCAGTAAATTCTTTTAATATGTGTTGCCATTGATCGTAATCACTTACATCTAGATAGCCGGCACGGGCATTTGGCCCTAAGTCGTTTGCCAATTCTTGAGCAAGCGATTCATTAATATCATAAATGCCTACTTTATATCCTTGTTTGTAGAATACGCGTGCAATTTCAGCCCCAATACCTTGAGCGGCACCACTAATCAGAATACTGTATCTCATCTTTTTTCTCTTTGTCAGTACAATAGTGCGACTGATTTAATCGCTGTGATTTTGATCATAACAAATTAAAATCTTAGTTTTACTGACCGACTTTTTAAACTAGAGGGTTACCATGGATAAATTGCTTAAAATCATGCAAGAGTTACGAGAAAAATGTCCGTGGGATCAACAACAAACCCCAATGTCACTCACTAAATATGCGATTGAAGAAGCATATGAAGTTGAGGCTGCTGTTCGTCAAGGGGATATCGATGAAATCAGAAATGAGCTAGGCGATTTGTTATTACAAGTCGTGTTTCAATCACAAATGTTTAGTGAGCAAGGTGCTTTTAACTTTCAAGATGTTGTTGAGGTAATAAGTGAAAAGTTAATTCGCCGCCATCCACATGTTTTTCAGGCAGATCAATTTAATAATTTAACGCCAGAGCAAGTAAGTGAGCTTTGGAAACAAATTAAACAGCAAGAAAAACAAGGCAAGCCGCAATCAAGGTTGAACGAAATTAAGCATGGACCAGCTCTATTGCAGGCACAAGAAATTCAAGAAAATGTCGCAAAAGTTGGGTTTGACTTTCAAACCGTAGAAGATGCTTATGGAAAACTAGAAGAAGAGCTAGATGAGTTTAAGCAAGCACTAAAAAATCAAAATATTGATGAAATTCAAGATGAATTTGGAGATTGCCTGTTTTCATTAGTCAATGTAGGACGTAAACTTGCGATTTCAAGTGAAACATCACTTTTATCAACAATACATAAATTTAGAAGTCGTTTTGCTTTTATTGAAGATCAAGTGCAAAAACAGCAAAGAACATTAGAAGACATGACCTTGTCTGAAATGGATGAATTGTGGAATCAGGCAAAGCGGCAGTTAAGATTAGGGGAAAAAACACATGCATCTCAGCATGAATCTTTGGAAGAGTAAGTCTTATATTTTTATTGTTTTATTTTGGAGTCTGATTTCTTCAACCTTCGTTCAGGCTCAATCTTTTGATCAAAATTTTAAGGAGTGGAAGGCTAAACAGCAGATGTATGATCAGAAGTTGAGCATGCAACACGCCTCTCATTCTAGTGCTCCAAAAAGCTCAGCCATGACTGACTCTTCGGGACAGGTTCACTTGAATCAAGCCAATATTGATGAACTTCAAAAGCTAAAAGGTATTGGTGAGAAAAAGGCTCAAGCGATTGTAGAATACCGTCAAAAGAATGGTGGCTTTAAAAATATTGATGAATTTAAAAACGTAAAGGGTATTGGTCCAGCCATTTTTGAAAAGAATAAAGCACGTTTGACTTTATAAATCATCTGTTTGTCAATTGTCATTTCATGCGCAAACTACAGAGAATCAAATTGCCCTTTGTGTGCGTTAGAGCTATGATTAGCGACAACTTGTTATTTACGTCCTGACGTAGGAGACAGCGTCTTTTGCAAACCTTGCGAGCGTCAAAATGTGGTTTGTCCACAGCCCAACTTCCTTCTTCGATTTTAGATGTGATCGATAGCCTGACTAAAGCTGGCTATGAAGCTTATATTGTTGGGGGTGGTGTCCGTGATTTAATGCTAGGGTTTAATCCTAAAGATTTCGATGCAGTAACCAATGCGACACCTTCTCAAATTAAAGAAGTTTTTGGCAGACGTTGCCGAATCATTGGTCGTCGATTTGAATTGGCACATGTCTATTCAGGGCGTGAGCTTATTGAAGTTGCTACATTCCGTGCCCCTCCTAAAAAAGCAGTCACTAGTGCCTCAGGCATGATTTTACGTGACAATAATTGGGGTACTATCGAACAAGACTTTGCTCGACGTGATTTTTCAATCAATACGCTATATTACCAACCGCGTAAGAGTATTGTGCTCGATTTCTGCAAAGCAATTGATGATGTAAAAAATAAAACTCTACGTTTATTAGGCGATCCGGCACAGCGCTTCGAAGAAGACCCAGTGCGTATGCTGCGAACTCTGCGTTTTGCAGCTAAGTTAAATTTCAAAATTGATTCAAATATTCTCGATATCTTTGATGCTGAAATGACGCAATTACTGCGTGATGTCTCTCCGCATCGTTTATACGATGAATCTCAGAAGCTGTTCACAATGGGGCATTTGGCGCGTGTTTTGCCAATGTTGATTGAGTTTGGTGTCTGGAAGCAACTCTTTGCAGATATTCAGCCTAACCTCACTCCATTTATTTTAAGAGCAGCAAAGAATACAGATCAACGTATTCAAGTTGGAAAAACCATTAACCCAGCATTTTTCTATGCAGTCTTATTGTGGCAACCATTTTTAGAGCGTTGTGAGTTTTATTTATCTAAAGGTATTGTGCCGGCTGAAGCCCGTGCGCAGGCTGGCTTAGATGTCTTAAAACGCCAAGCAACACGCACAGTTATTCCTCGCTTTGCAGAAACTTTTATTCGTGAAGTTTGGGAAATGCAAACTCGTTTGCTTAATCCAAAACCACAGCAAATAGAAGCATTGGCTGGACATGCTCGCTTCCGTGCAGGTTTTGACTTCTTATTACTTCGTGAAAAGTCTGGTGATGACACAACACAAGGAATGGGAAGCTGGTGGGAAGCCTACCAAGAAATGTCAAATGACGAAAAAGAAGCTGCGATTAGCCAATATAATCGTCAGAAAGCTAGAAACCGTCGTAAAGCTGTTGCTGAACCTATTGAAAATAATAAAGTTGACACGGAAATTGAACCTTTGGTTGATATTCCGGAACCACGCACTCGCCGTGGGAAAAAAGAACGTACTAGACAAGATCAGGCAGTTGGCCGATTTGTTGAAAAAGCGACTACTTCTGAAGCAGGCGTGATAGGCGATCATCCAATTTTAAAACGTAAGCGGGTACAACGTGATTTAAGCCAAGTCGTCTTTGGGCCAACGCAATGACAATAACCACTTATATTGGTTTAGGAAGTAATTTAGGCGATTCACGTCAAATTTTATCTGAAGCCATTGCTAAGCTTAAGACGTTAGGAATGGTTAAAGTCTCTAGACTTTATCAAAGTCCGCCTATGGGACCTCAAGATCAGCCAAATTATTTAAATGCAGTTGCAGAATTAAATACCGATCTTGCGCCTTTAGATTTGCTGGATCATTTACAACGTTTTGAGCAAGAAGCTGGTCGTGTACGGCTTCGTCGTTGGGGTGAGCGAACCTTAGATCTGGATTTGCTTATTTATGGCAATGAAAAAATTCACAATGAGCGCTTAACTGTGCCGCACATAGGAATTTTACAACGAGATTTCGTTGTGATTCCTTTATTAGATTTAGATGCTGATTTACAGATTAATGATCAGCCACTTAAAAATTTAGAACTGATACAGCAGCCAACGCTGACTGTACTTGCGGATGAGTCTTGGGCTTAAGCTCTCGATTCATTATGTTCTGCAAACTCCTGTAGAGGATATCATCATGATTAGTCTAAGTGACTTAAGAAAATTTAAAGCCGAAGGACGTAAGTTCTCTTGTCTAACTTGTTACGATGCAAGCATGGCAAAAGCAATGGAACTTGCTGAAATTGATACAATCTTAATTGGTGATTCTCTTGGAATGGCAATTCAAGGGCGAGATTCAACTTTGCCAGTAACCGTTGAAGATATGGCTTATCATACGGCAGCAGTACGCCGTGGTAATCAACATGCCTTGATTATGACTGACTTGCCATTTATGAGTTATGCAACCTTGAATGATGCTTTGCAAAATGCAAGAACAGTCATGCAAGCTGGCGCTCAAATGGTGAAAATCGAAGGCGGTGCATGGTTAAGTGAAATCGTGCAGGTTTTAACCCGTAATGGTGTACCTGTTTGTGTACATTTAGGCTTAACACCTCAATCTGTACATGTATTCGGTGGCTATAAATTACAAGCTAGAACACGTGAAGCAGCAGATCAGCTTATTGCTGATTGTACAGCAGTGGTTGAGGCGGGTGCGGCGGTATTATTGCTTGAATGTGTTCCTGCTCAATTGGGTCAAGAAATTGCTGAATTATTCCCAAATACGCCTGTAATTGGTATTGGCGCAGGTAATGCAACTGATGGTCAAGTATTGGTTGTACAAGATATGTTGGGCTTAACTTTTGGTCGAGTTGCGCGTTTTGTACGTAACTTTATGAAAGAGCAATCAGGTGAAACTGCAATTTTAGATGCTTTTAAAGCTTTTCATGCTGCTGTGCAGGATCAGTCTTTCCCTGCCAAAGAACATACTTTTCACGTTGAGCTGTAATTCATGAAAACAGAAACCACCATACAAGGTCTTGCAGCTTCTTTAAATCCTGCTAGAGCTGCACGTAAAATTATTGGTTTTGTCCCAACAATGGGAAATCTACATGAAGGGCATCTCACACTTGTTCGTGAAGCGAAAAAGCTATGTGATGTTGTGGTTGTAAGCATCTTCGTAAATCCGACTCAATTTGGTCCAGGCGAAGATTTTGACAGCTATCCTCGTACTTTAGAGCAAGATAGTCGCCTACTTGCTGATGTTGGCTGTGACATTATTTTTGCGCCATCAGTTGAGCAAATGTACGGTACACAACCGCGTTTAACCAACATCAGTGTCAGCCAGATTACAGATGCTTTATGTGGTAGTTCGCGTCCAGGGCACTTTGATGGTGTCGCTTTGGTTGTAACTAAGCTCTTTAATATTGTGCAACCGAATTATGCTTTCTTTGGACAAAAAGATTACCAACAGTTAGCCGTTATTCGTCAGTTTGTACAAGATTTAAATATTCCTTTAGAAGTGATTGGCGTGCCAATTGTTCGTGCAGCAGATGGTTTGGCGCTTAGCTCAAGAAATGGTTATTTAAGCGCTGAGCACCGTGAGATCGCTCCGGTTATTTATCAAAGTTTGAAGCAGGCTGAGCAACAGTTACATCAAGGCAAAGATTTGCAACAAGTTGTAGAAGATATCAAAACTCAGTTGACAGATAATGGCTTTGTTGTTGATTATGTCGAAGCTCGTCAGACAAATCTGTTACCTGCTGCTCAATTTGATCGTGATATTGTGTTGTTTGTCGCGGCAAAACTAGGTGCAACTCGTTTGATTGACAATTTAGAAGTTGCCTTTACACCCCAATAAAAGAGATCAAAGGACAGCCATGCCATGAAGCGTATACTTATCGTGACAGGACAGTCTGGTTCAGGAAAATCTTCGGCCCTTCAAGTATTAGAAGATTTGGGCTATTACTGTATTGATAATTTGCCTTTGGCATTGCTGCCCGAAATTGTGGCAAAGCTAGATCATGAAAATAATCTAGAGCAATTAGCTTTAGGAGTGGATGTAAGAAGTACTCGGGCAGATATGCAAGAGTTCGATCATGTGTTTGAGCAATTACAAAGACATGGAACTGTTGATGTTATTTACTTGACGACACAAGATCAGGATCTGATTGCGCGTTTTAGTGCATCGCGTCGTCCACATCCATTAGCTAATCGTTTTAAAAGTCTGTTGCAATGTATTCATGAAGAAAAGCAGTTACTGCTTCCAATTCAGTTCCGCGCTACGGTTCATATTGATACAACGGATAAAAGCGTTCATGATTTAAAGCATATTTTACTGTCTAAATTAGGGCAGTCAGATAAGCTTATTGTCATATTGCAGTCATTTGGATACAAACATGGCATTCCTTTAGATGCCGATTATGTTTTTGATGTACGGCATTTACCAAATCCGCATTGGGATTTAGAATTAAGACGTTTTTCTGGTTTGGATGAGCCAGTAAGACTATTTTTAGAAGCAAGTCCGCAAGCAAACGAAATGTTTGATGATATTCTTCACTTCTTAAAAAAATGGCTTCCCGCATTTGCTGAAGGACATCGTCACTATATGACGATTTCTATTGGTTGCACTGGGGGGCAACATCGTTCGGTTTATATCGTAGATAGACTAAAACAAGCACTTGAGGCAGAATGGTCTGTTCAGGTCTTACACAGAGAAATGAAGCACTGGTCATGATAGACACAACTGTTGATGTAATTAATAAACTCGGTTTACATGCTCGTGCATCAGGAAAACTGATAGAGGTCACTACAAAGTTTCGTTCGTCGATCCAGATTGGAAAAGGCGATCATTTGGTAGATGCAAAAAATATTATGTCTTTGCTGATGTTAGGTGCAGGTAAAGGAACCACTTTGCGATTGGTCATTGATGGTACCGACGAAGAGCAGGCATTAAATGAAGTACTGGCGTTATTCGCAGCAAAATTTTATGAGGCAGATTAATCGTGGCACGTGGTTCCCAGCGTTATACTGAAGAAGATTTCGGTTCTTTAGAAGGACGTGCAAGTAAAACCGAACAGAAAAAAGCAGTGCAACGCATGGCTGCTTTAGGTGAGCAACTCGCACAACTTTCTATTAAACAAATTCAGAAACTTCCAGTTGATGAGCGTTTAATTGATGCTTTAATGGAAGTGCAGAACATTAGTTCTTTTGAAGCACGTCGTCGCCAATTTCAACGTATTGGTAAGTTATTGCGCAATGAAGATGAGACCGTTATTTTGTCTTATTTAACCCCGCAGCAAGGCGCAAAAAGACAGGCTCAATTAATGCGTTGGGTTGACCGTATGATTGAGCAGGGTGATCCTGCAATTAATGAATTTAGTAAAATTTATAATGCATCGGAACGTCACACCTTGCGTCAGCATGTGTTGAGAATTAACCGCGATAAAACTCAACAGGCGAGTGAAGCAGATATTGAGGCATCAAAAGTTAAATTTGTTAACTATGTGCAGCAAATTGCATTATTGTCCGATCAAGGCTAAATGCACTTAAATAAAAAAAGCGACGCTCAAGGCGTCGCTTTTTTTATTTATATATTCTCAGCGCGTTCTTTTGCCCATTCACGCAAAATAAACTTCTGTAATTTGCCGGTCGATGTTTTTGGAATTTCTGTAATGACCACATCTTTAGGAACTTTAAAGCGAGCTAACTCTTTTTGACAATGTGCAATAATTTCTTCAGGTGTTGCTGTAGCACCCATTTTTAATTCAATAAATGCGCATGGTACTTCTTGCCAACGGGCATCGGGTTTAGCAACCACCGCAGCGGTTAAAACAGCTGGGTGTTTATACAAAACATCCTCTACTTCTAAAGATGAAATATTTTCTCCACCTGAAATAATAATATCTTTCGAGCGATCAGTAATTTTTGCATAACCATCGGGATGGCAAACGGCTAAGTCTCCCGTGTGGAACCATCCGCCAGCAAAAGCTTCTTGAGTCGCTTGGGGATTCTTTAAATAGCCTTTCATGACAATATTTCCACGGAACATGATTTCTCCCATGGTTTGTCCATCGTTTGGTACAGGTTGCATGGTTTCTGGGTCTAATACACGCATACTGTCTTGTAACGGATAGGGTACGCCTTGGCGAGAATGAAGTTGAGCTTGTTCGGCAATTGAAAGCTCATTCCATCCCGATTGCGAAGCACATAAGGCAGAAGGCCCGTAAGTTTCAGTTAAACCATAAACATGGTTTACGTTAATCCCCATGTTTCGCATACCTTCAATAATAGCAACTGGAGGAGCTGCGCCAGCAACCATTACTTCAACATGGTGATCAAAGTTAGTTTGTTTTTCTTTAGGTAAGTTAATAATCATTGAAAGAACAATCGGTGCACCACAGAAATAATCAACCTTATGTTCTGCAATGAGTTGCATGACTAATTCTGGGTCGACCTTGCGCAAACAAATATTTGTTCCACCGCTGGCTGCGATGCTCCATGCAAAACACCAACCATTACAATGAAAGAGAGGCAATGTCCATAAATACACAGCGCGAGGTTTCATTCCGCAGGCCAATATGTTACTTGCAGCGTTTAAATAAGCGCCCCGATGATGATAAACAACGCCTTTAGGATTACCTGTTGTGCCTGAAGTGTAGCTTAAGCTAATTGCATCCCACTCATCATCTGGTAAATGCCATACAAAATTAATGTCGCCTTGAGCTATCCATTCTTCATATTCAAAAGAGCCAATAAACTGATTCTCGCCCTCATATTCATCATCAGCTACATCAATCACAATAATGTGTTGGTCGGGAATAAGAGAGAGGGCTTCTCTTGCCAGATTAACAAATTCAGGGTCAACCAAAAGCACTTTGCTTTCAGCATGTTCTAACATGAAAGCTATTGTTTTTGCATCTAAGCGTGTATTGAGCGTATTGAGCACAGCTCCAGTCATCGGTACTGCAAAATGTGCTTCGATCATCGCTGGCACATTAGGCAATAAAACTGATACCGTATCATTTTTACCAATTCCGAGTTGTTTGAGCTGAGAAGCAAACTGGCAACAACGTTGGTAAGTTTCTTTCCATGAAATTTGGCGTTTACCGTGAATAATCGAAGCGTGATTTGGATAAATATAAGCTGCACGCTCTAGGTAGCGTAGAGGCGATAACGCAACAAAGTTTGCGGGTGTGCGTGGCAATTCATCATAAGCACTAACCATGTGAAACAACTCCGTGTTCTATTTTTAATTCATTCTTTGAAAATATGACTTAATACTCATCAAAGCATCTATGCTTTAGTCTTAAAGGGAAATACCCTCCAGTCAGAAAATGAGCAGAAATGCTATTTTCTTCATCTTAAACCACTTGTGTTGAACATGTTTAAAAATCATCTCAATATGTTTTTAAGTCATTTATTGCTGTTTACCTGATAAGCAAAATGTATTTATGATTTTATGGGCTCAAAGGTTTTCACTTTGCTTGAACAAGTGTAAAATCTTTCAGGTTTTTTAATTTTGATTTACACCGTTTTTATATTTTGAGGTTCGCCTCGATCATAATCTCGCGGTGAAATGCTCCTTCGTATAGGGCATCACTCCTTAAGGATTTTTTTATGCCAATTATCACATTGCCAAATGGCGATCAAAAGAGTTTTGATCACGCTGTATCTGTTATGGAAGTTGCCCAAAGTATCGGGCCTGGTCTAGCAAAAAATACTGTTGCTGGACGTGTGAATGATCGCTTAGTTGATGCATGTGACTTAATTACCGAAGATTCGACCTTACAAATTATCACTCCAAAAGATGAAGAAGGTCTTGAAATTATTCGCCACTCTTGTGCACACCTTGTCGGACATGCTGTTAAACAGCTTTTCCCTGAAGCCAAGATGGTGATTGGTCCAGTCATTGAAGAAGGTTTTTACTACGACATCTGGATGCCACGTCCTTTTACATTAGACGATATGGCAGCTGTCGAAGAGCGCATGAAAAAGCTCATTGATCAAGATTATGATGTCGTTAAAAAAATGACACCGCGTGATGAAGTCATTGCTGAATTTACTGCACGTGGCGAAGAATACAAATTACGCTTGATTGCAGACATGCCTGAAGAAACACAAATGGGCTTGTACTACCATCAAGATTATTTAGATATGTGTCGTGGTCCACACGTACCGAACACTAAATTTTTAAAATCGTTTAAGCTGACAAAAATCTCTGGCGCTTACTGGCGTGGTGATGCGAAGAACGAACAGCTTCAACGTATTTATGGTACTGCATGGGCTGATAAGAAACAGCTTGCTGCATACATCAAACGTATTGAAGAAGCTGAAAAGCGCGACCACCGTAAAATTGGTAAAGCTCTAGACTTGTTCCATATGCAAGAAGAAGCACCAGGTATGGTGTTCTGGCATCCAAACGGTTGGACGATTTACCAAGTTCTTGAACAATACATGCGTAAAGTTCAGCAAGACAATGGTTACCTTGAGATTAAAACACCACAAATCGTAGACTTTACGCTTTGGGAAAAATCAGGCCATGCAGCGAACTATGCAGACAACATGTTTACGACTCATTCTGAAAGTCGTAATTATGCGGTTAAACCAATGAACTGCCCATGTCACGTACAAGTTTTCAACCAAGGTTTGAAGTCTTACCGTGATTTGCCAATTCGTTTAGCAGAGTTCGGTTCTTGTCATCGTAATGAACCATCTGGTTCTTTACACGGCATTATGCGTGTACGTGGATTTACACAAGATGATGCACATATCTTCTGTACTAAAGAACAAATCGGTCAAGAAGTTGCAGATTTTATTAAACTGACGCTTGATGTTTATAAAGATTTTGGCTTTGAAGAAGTGCAAATGAAACTTTCTACACGTCCAGAAAAACGTGTGGGTGATGATGCACTTTGGGATATGGCTGAGAAATCTTTAGCAGACGCTTTAGATGCCGCAGGGTTGGAATGGGAATTACAACCTGGTGAAGGTGCGTTCTACGGTCCAAAAATTGAATTCTCATTGAAAGACTGTCTCGGACGTGTATGGCAATGTGGTACTATTCAGTGTGACTTCAACTTACCAGAGCGTTTAGATGCGTCTTATGTGACTGAAGACAATGATCGTGATCAGCCTGTTATGTTGCATCGTGCAATTCTTGGCAGTTTTGAGCGTTTTATTGGTATACTAATTGAACACTACGCTGGTTTCATGCCACCTTGGTTGTCACCGTTACAAGCATGTGTCATGAATATCACGGATTCTCAAGCTGAAGCTTGTGAGAAAGTCGTAGCAAAACTCAAAGAAAATGGTCTTCGTGCCATTTCTGACTTGAGAAATGAAAAAATCGGATTTAAGATTCGTGAGCGTACTCTAGAGCGTATTCCTTACTTGTTAGTTCTTGGTGATCGAGAAGTTGAAGAAGGTACAGTGAATGTACGTACCCGCTCAGGAAAAAATTTAGGTACTATGTCAGTAGATGCATTCATTGACTTAGTGAAGTCTGCCGTCGCCGAACGTGGCCGGTATATTGTGGAGTAAGAAAGATTAAACAGCCTGACCGTAACCAACAACAAGGTGCAAAAAGCAACCGTCCAGCAATTAATGACGAGATCCGTGCAAAAGAAGTACGCCTTGTCGGTGCTGAAGGTGAGCAAAAAGGAATTGTTTCATTAAGTGAAGCACTGCGTGCTGCTGAAGAGGTTGAACTTGATCTTGTTGAGATCGTTGCAAACGCCGAGCCGCCTGTTTGTAAAATTATGGATTACAACAAGCACTTGTTTGACCTGAAGCAGAAGCAAAAAGATGCGAAGAAAAAACAGCATCAAGTGCAAGTGAAGGAAATCAAACTGCGCCCTGCAACTGATGTTGGTGATTATCAAGTTAAGCTTCGTGCTATTTTGAAATTCCTTGAAGAAGGAAACAAAGTGAAGATTACTTTACGTTTCCGTGGTCGTGAAATGGCTCATCAACAGCTTGGCTTAGCTCAATTACAAAAAATTGAAGCGGATGTAGCTGAGTTTGGGGTTGTGGAACAAGCACCAAAAATGGAAGGCCGTCAAATGGGTATGTTACTTGGACCGAAAAAGAAAAAGTAATACTCAAAAAAAGCACTGCAAAAGCAGTGCTTTTTTTTACCCACATATCAATAAAAAAAGATCATTTAAATTTTCTTTATTCAGTTTTATTTAAGACAATTGGTATATTTTTTTAAGAAATTCAATTCACGAATTTTATGTATTTTTTAGTGTTGCAAATCTAATCGTCTCTCTTAAAACATGATATAAACCAAGACGCAGTCATGATAACGATGAGTAGGAAAATAGAATGATTGATCTATATTATTGGGGCACTCCCAATGGACATAAAATCACAATTGCCTTAGAAGAAATGGGATTGGATTACACCCTTTACCCAATTAATATTTTAGAAAATGATCAATTTCAACCAGATTTCCTGAGAATTTCTCCAAATAACAAAATTCCTGCGATTGTTGATCAAAATGGACCTCGTGGTGAGCCGATATCTATATTTGAATCGGGTGCTATCTTGCAATATCTAGGTCGAAAAACTGGATTATTTTATCCAGATGATGAACAAGAGCGAGTTGAGGTTGAGCAGTGGCTCATGTGGCAAATGGGCGGGTTAGGGCCTATGCTTGGGCAAAATCATCATTTTAATCGTTTCGCCCCAGAAAAAATTCCCTATGCCATAGATCGCTATGTAAATGAAACTAAACGTTTATATGGTGTACTTAATAAACAATTAATTGGTCAGAAGTTTGTTGCTGGTGAGTACTCGATTGCTGACATGGCAATTTTACCTTGGATCTTGCGTTATGAATGGCAAGGTATTCAACTTGAAGACTATCCATATGTACAAGAATATATTGTGCGTTTAACAGCACGCCCAGCAGTTCAGAAAGCACTATCAATTAAAGTGGCTTAATTTCTTGCCTAGATTTAATAAATGCTTAAAGCAAAAAGTCATTTGGTATAATTGCTTATGCTGAGTTACTTTTTGCTTTTTATCAGTGCTTTTGGTGCTGCCACATTATTACCTCTACAGTCTGAAGCGGTGTTGGTAACTTTATTATTAAAGGGACAATATTCAGCTTTGCTTTTAATCGGTACTGCTACTTTGGGTAATGTCTTAGGTTCTTGTGTTAATTGGTGGTTAGGCCTAAAGATAGAGCAATTTAAACATCGAAAGTGGTTTCCAGTTTCTGAAAAGCGTTTAGAACAAGCCCAACGCTTTTATCATAAGTATGGCTTTTACTCTTTACTTTTAAGTTGGGCGCCTATCATTGGTGATCCAATTACTTTGGTTGCTGGACTCTTCAAAGAAAATTTTTGGCGCTTCCTTGGTATTGTTGTTATTGCCAAAGCAGGGCGCTATTTGTTTATTTACTGGGTAGTGATGGGTTTTATTTAAAATAAAAAAGCATCCGAAGATGCTTTGATTTATAACTATTTAAATTAATCTTCTGAGCTTCTGATGATATCAACTTTAAATAGATCGTTCGTTTTGATCCAACAGAAAGTCACAACAACCAGAGTCATGCAGCCTCCAAAAATTGTAGCGGTAATCGTGCCTAAATATTTAGCTGCTAAACCTGATTCAAAGGCTCCTAATTCATTACTTGAAGATACAAACATACCGTTTACGGCAGCAACGCGGCCTCGCATATTTTCTGGTGGGAGAATTTGCAAAATGGTTTGTCTAACCACAACTGAAATACTGTCACAAGCGCCTGTCATAGCAAGAGCAAAAAGTGATAACCACATATTTTTTGAGAAGGCGAATAGAATAGTAAATATTCCAAAACCTGCTACAGCAAGTAACATGTTACGCCATGCGTGCTGAGTTGGCGGAAAGCGGGTCAAAGCAATCATTGTGATAAGTGCGCCAATAGATGGAGCAGCTCGTAAATATCCAAGTCCTTCCGGACCGACTTTTAATATATCTTCTGCGAAAATTGGTAATAACGCGATAACGCCACCAAATAAAACAGAAGCTAAATCAAGAGAAATCGCCCAAAGAACAATTTTGGTTTTCCAGATAAAACGGAAACCTTCTCCTAAGCTTTCTAGAATATTGTCAGTTTCAATTTTAGGGAAATTACGTTTATGCAATAAATTAATTAAAATAAAGCAAATACCAAGTAAAACAGCAACGCTAAATAGACTGGTTTCTCTGCCTAAATAAGCAAGCATAAAACCACCCAGCATAGGTCCAATAATTACACCACTTTGCCAGCCGATGGTTGTCCATGTCGCACCATTTGCATAAAGTTCGCGTGGAATTAAAAATGGTTTTAAAGATGTTGCAGAAGGATTGTAGAAACCGCGGATTGTTCCTAAGCCAAAAATAACAGCATAAATGCCCCAAGAAAGGAAGCTAACACTGATATGTCCTAAACCATGTAAGTGGAAAAGTAACCATAAAACCAGGGGAAGGGGAACCGAAAAAAATAAACAGATTTTCATAATAATCTGTTTATTAAACCTATCTGCAAAATAGCCTCCCCAAAGAGAAAGGGCAATAAAAGGAATGGCTTCTGCAAGTCCGATTAAACCTAAAGTCAGAGGGTCTTTGGTGATTTGGTATAATGAATAGGCAACAATAATTTCTTGAATCAAAATTGCGAGCGTTAAGCAAAACTGATTGATCGTAACGATAGAGAAGTCTCGATACCGTAATGCAGCGAAAGCATCATTTTGTATATTCATATTCTTTTGAATTTAGGGGATTGCACTTATTATAGGCGATGATTTTATGGATTTTCTCGTAATTTGATAATTGATTATAGAAAATATCGTTTATATAAAATAGACAATTTACTATCAAAAAATGAGCATTTTACTTTTGTTTTAGGTTGGGATGCTTTAGAATATCGGCTCCCTTACCTGCAGGTCGTTTTTGCAATGGTGCAAACGTTCCGAACAGGTGTTCAAAAGAGGTTGTTATGCCTAAGATGAAAACTCGCCGCGGTGCTGCTAAACGCTTCAAGGCGACTGCACACGGTTTTAAGCGCAAACAAGCATTTAAGCGCCACATTTTGACCAAAAAATCTGCTAAACGTATCCGTCAATTACGCGGCTGTGTAATGGTTCATGTTTCTGACGTGAACTCAGTTCGTCGTATGTGCCCATACATCTAAGGAGATTATAAATGGCTCGTGTAAAACGTGGTGTAGTGGCTCATCGTCGTCACAAAAAAATTCTTGCTCGCGCTAAAGGTTACTATGGTGCTCGTTCACGCGTTTACCGCGTAGCGTTCCAAGCGGTAATCAAAGCTGGTCAATACGCTTATCGTGACCGCCGTCAAAAGAAACGTCAATTCCGTGCTCTATGGATTGCGCGTATCAATGCTGGTGCTCGTCAAAACGGTTTGTCTTACAGCCGTATGATCGATGGCTTGAAAAAAGCTCAAGTGATCATCGACCGTCGCGTATTAGCTGACATCGCTATGCATGATGCAGTAGCATTTGCTGCTTTAGCTGAAAAAGCTAAAGGCGCATTAGCTGCATAAGCTTAGAGATTCAAAAAGAGGCCGCTTTTTAGCGGTCTTTTTTATTTTGAGTGGTTCTATTTTAAAAAAGAAAATAATCAGAGATAAATGATGAAAGACGAAAAATTTCTAAAGGACTTAATTCAAAAAGTACAGCAAGGCCATCAGTCTAAATACTTATATTTCTGGGGGCATACTCCTAAACAAGCTGATCTTGTTGATAAAAGCTGTTTTAGCCAGTGGTTTCCTGCGCAATTTAAAGTGGAAGGTCATGAATACTTTACTGCTGAGCACTATATGATGGCGCAAAAAGCAAAATTATTTAATGATGAAGAAATTTTTGCACAGATTTTGCAGGTTAAACATCCGAATGAGGCGAAACAGCTAGGTCGTAAAGTGCGTAATTATGATGAACAGTTATGGCAAGAAAAACGGTTTGATATTGTCGTACAGGCGAACTTTGCTAAATTCTCTCAGCATCATAAATTGAAAGAATTCTTATTAGCCACAAAAGATCGTATTTTAGTTGAAGCATCTCCAGTCGATAAAATTTGGGGAATTGGTATGGCACAAGACCATCCACATATTCAAGATCCATCTCAATGGCAAGGCTTAAATTTGTTGGGTTTTGCTCTAATGCATGTTCGAGAGCGGCTTTTAGTTGAATAAGTTTGTATGAAACAAATTGGTGCTTCACTTTAAAAGTAGTGACGTGAGGGAAACGAATTGCAATTACTAAATGAAAGAGAAATTTGTATAGCTACTTTTAAGGATGCATTATCTATTGCAGAAGTACATGTGCAGTGTTGGAAAGAAACCTATACAGGTATGCTTAAGCAGGAAATATTGGATGAGCTTAACGTGCTAGATAGGGAACAGTTATGGAAAGAAATCACCAAAAACTCTGATCATAAGTTACTTATCTATACTGAAAATGGAATAGTGAAAGGCTTTCTCGATGGTTATTTAAATCCAGAAAATAATATTGCTGAAATTCTTGCTTTTTATCTTTTAAGAGAAGTTCAAAAACAAGGTATAGGCCGTGAGTTATTCCAAAAGTTTCATCAGTGTGCTTTAAATAATGGATACAGTTTTATTCGTTTAGAAGTTTTTAATAAAAATCCAAGCCGTTTTTTCTATGAAAAAATGGGAGCCAAAATAATTGGCGAAACCGAACTACCGGAGTTCGGCTTCGAAATAACAGAGTTACTTTATCAATGGAAACTCTAATCTAAGTTAAAGCCCAAAATAATAAGCCAGAGCACAAATAATAATCGTTAGAATAATCAGCTTAATAACGCCTGAACCAGTGCCTTTATGGTGGTGAGATTTCAAATGTTGTGGATTTTCATTTGATTGCTCGAACGGAGAGGCTTTAACTACAGGTACAATCTGAGCTGTTTGGTAGTGATTTGCAGCCTTAACAATAAGTTTGGCAAACAAATCATCAGTTTTTTGCGTAAAATTTCTTAAATTAATGATTTGTTCTTGGTCTAGCTCTTCTCCTAATGGATCATTTGCAAGGCGTTTCTTTTGTTCTAAATAATTAGCCAATGCTTGAGTGCGAGATAAAAGCTGATGAGCATAATCTGCAGGATAATTCTCTGGAATTAAAGCAAGTCTTGGTTCTTGGCTTGTAATGCTTGTACCATCAAAATGAGTTTTTTGAAATTCTGGTTCCTCAAACCCTGCTGCATATTTACTACGAAATAATTCACTCTCCATAAAGTCAGCTATTTCTTGCCATGGCGGATTTTTTAAATCAGCTTCAATTTTTTTTGATAATTTTTCATTGAGTTCAAAACGCCAGAAAGTTTCTAAACGAAGCTCACAGGTTTGTGAAGCAGGAGCTTCAAACTCATTATCATTGTTATACCATTCAGCAAGTTCATGGCCGAAAATCCATGCAAATTTCTTATCATTTTGATGGCTAACGATAAAATGAGTATAAGGCAAAAGCTCAACGTTGCTGTTTGGATTTTGCTCTTCATTGAGAAGGCTTGATAAGTGTAAACTGAGCTGAGTGGTGCCTTGTTTTTTTAGCGCTTCTAGCCAAACTTGAAAGTGTTGAGCGAGTAAATGCTGAGAAGCTAAGTCACGAAACTGAAAACTATGGTGGTCAAAAATATGATGTTGTCGCCATTGGGTAAAGCTTAAATTCTGACGGAGGTATTCATTACCATACGTCACAAGCGTAAGTTGTTGTTTCCAAATTTGATTGAGCGCCATAATAGTTGATCTCATTGACGATGCTATTATCTTATACGTTTTATCTTTTTGTTGCCTAATACATTTTTCATGATGGATAAACTTCATCAATCTGATGAAAAACTGTTAGAATGCAGTGTTTTATTATATTTTTTAATTTGTTGCTTTGAGAGTTAATATGTCACTGGAAGCCCTGACCACAGAAGCGCTTGCTGCCATTGCAGCAGCTCAAGACCTTGTTGCACTTGATCAGGTGCGTGTGCAATTTACAGGGAAAAAAAGCCAGCTTGCAGAACAATCGAAAGCATTAGGGAAAATGGACCCTGAAGAACGCAAAGTACAAGGTGCTGCGATTCATGCTGTTCGAGAAACAATTAATACTGCTTTAACAGAACGTCAAGCGGCATTACAACAGGCAGCACTTGAGCAAAAACTAGCAAGTGAAACAATTGATATTACTTTGCCAGGCCGCGGTCAACGCGTTGGTACAGTTCACCCTGTTACTCAAGTACAAGAAAGAATTTGTCAGTTCTTCACTAAGGCTGGTTTTACAGTTGCGACTGGTCCAGAAGTTGAAGATGACTATCACAATTTTGAAGCATTAAATATTCCTGGTCACCATCCAGCGCGTGCTATGCACGATACTTTCTATTTTGATGCCACTCATTTACTGCGTACGCACACGTCTGGTGTGCAAATTCGTACCATGGAAACAAGTGAGCCACCAATTCGTATCGTATGTCCAGGCCGTGTTTATCGTTGTGACTCTGATCAGACGCATTCGCCAATGTTCCATCAGATCGAAGGTCTATACGTTGCTGAGAACACCAGCTTTGCTGAATTAAAAGGTTTACTCATTAACCTGCTGAATGAGTTTTTTGAAAAAGATTTAAAGGTACGTTTCCGTCCATCATATTTCCCGTTTACTGAGCCAAGTGCAGAAGTAGATATTATGGATGAACGTGGCCGTTGGTTAGAGGTTTTAGGCTGTGGCATGGTACATCCAAATGTATTAAGTGCTGCGGGTATTGATCCTGATAAATACAAAGGCTTTGCTTTTGGTTTAGGGGTAGAGCGCTTTGCTATGTTGCGTTATGGCATTAATGACTTGCGTATGTTCTATCAAAATGATGTGCGTTTCTTACGCCAATTTGCCTAACAGTTTTTCAGGATTAAAAAAGGTTTATAAAGATGAAGATTAGCGAAAATTGGCTACGTACATGGGTTAATCCGGCAATTGATAGTGATACATTATCTGATCAGTTGACGATGCTTGGTCTTGAAGTTGATGAATTGGCACCTGTTGCTAAACCATTTACCGGCGTTGTAATTGGTGAAGTGCTCACTGTTGAGCAGCACCCTGATGCAGACCGTCTACGTGTTACAACAGTGAATATTGGTTCAGGTGAGCCTTTACAAATTGTATGTGGCGCACCGAACGTTCGTGTTGGAATGAAAGCACCTGTGGCAACCATTGGCGCTGTATTACCTGGCGATTTTAAAATCAAAAAAGGTAAACTTCGTGGAGTTGAGTCACAAGGCATGCTTTGTGGTGCTTCTGAGATTGATCTTGAAGATAAAATCGATGGTTTGCTTGAATTGCCAGCTGATGCTCCAGTAGGAGTAAATATCCGCGAATACCTCAAACTTGATGATAATGTCATTGATATTAGCATTACGCCAAACCGTGGTGACTGTTTTAGTATTCGTGGTATTGCCCGTGAAATTGCAGTTATTAATAAGCTACAAATGAATGAGCCTGTAATTAACTCGGTTGATGCCACTATTGCTGATGAGAAAAAAGTAGTTATCAGTACTGAAGGTGCTCCGCGTTATCTAGGGCGTGTAGTTAAAAATGTTAATGTAAAAGCTGCGACTCCTGAGTGGATGGAACAGGCTTTATCACGTTCAGGTATCCGTACTCATAGTATTTTGGTTGATGTGACCAACTATGTCTTAATGGAATTGGGTCAACCAATGCACGCATTCGATTTGTCTAAAATCGAAGGGACTGTACATGTTCGTCAAGCAACACAACAAGAAAAATTACAACTTCTGAATGATCAAGAAGTTGAGTTGCAAGAAGATATAATGGTGATTGCTGATGATCAAAAAGCTCTAGCAATTGCGGGAATTATGGGTGGTTTATCATCAAGTGTAACTGATGATACGACTGATATTTTCCTAGAAAGTGCTTTCTTTGCACCACTTGCGATTGCTGGACGTGCTCGTCGTTTTGGTTTGCATACAGACTCTTCGCAGCGTTATGAACGCGGTGTAGATTTCGAATTACCTTTAATTGCAATGAATCGTGCTTCTCAACTTATTCAAGAGTTAGCAGGCGGCGAGTTTGGTCCAATTACTGTAGCTGAAAAAACTGATCTACTGCCTAAGCGTGAAGCAATTGAATTGAAACAAGCTCAGGTAGACCAATTATTGGGATATCAAGTTGCGGGTGAGTTCATTGCAGATGCTTTAACTCGACTAGGGTGTAAGGTAACGGTTAAGGCTGAAGGTGAATGGAGTGTAGTACCGCCATCACATCGCTATGACATGACTATTTATCAAGACTTAATTGAAGAAGTGGCGCGTATTGATGGCTATGACAATATCCAAATTAGCTTACCAAGCATGGATGTTAAATTTGCTAAATATCAAGATCGTTTTGAACTCGCTGAGCTGCGTCAAACGATCGTGACTTTAGGTTACCAAGAAGCAATTAGCTTTAGCTTTGCTGATGCAAAACTTGAAAAGCAATTAAATCCAGAAGTTCAGCCACTGATGCTAGCAAATCCAATTTCAAGTGATTTGGCTGCAATGCGTAGTACTTTACTTTCTAGCTTAATTCCTTGCGTACAATATAATCTCAACCGTCAGCAAAGTCGTGTTCGTTTCTTTGAATTCGGGCTGCGTTTTGATTATCAAAATGCTAAGAGCATTGAAGATTTAAAACAGACTCCTACGTTGGCTCTGGTTGCAGTGGGTTCACAAGAACCAGAATCATGGCATGTTAAGCCTCAACCAATGGATTTCTTTGATTTCAAAGGTGAGGTGGAGGAAGTTTTAGCTGCTGGTCGTGTTAAGGCTGAATATGTACGTTCTGAGCGTGCTTGGTTACACCCAGGGCAATCAGCTGAGATTTTAGTTGATGGTAAATCAATTGGTTACTTAGGTCGCTTGCATCCCTCTCTAGAAAATGAGCTTGATTTAAGCATGACGTGGGTAGCTGAACTTGATCAAACAGCTGTTTTGCAATCTTATGTATCTAATTTTACAGAATTATCACGTTTTCCTTCGGTTAGACGTGATATTGCGCTTTTAATCTCTGATAATATAAATGTTAGAGATATTCAGCAGTTAATCGAACAAACTGGTGGAGAGCTTTTAGACTCTACATGGTTATTCGATGTGTATACGGGGCAGGGTGTCGAAGATGGTAAGCGCTCATTAGCGTTTGCACTTTTGTGGCAACATCCTTCACGTACGCTTGAAGATGCTGAAATTAAATCTGGTATGGACAATATAATCCAAGTGTTAGAAAACACTTATCAAGCGACATTGAGGGCCTCATGACAGCATTAACTAAAGCAGACATGGCTGATCATTTAAGTGAGTTAACCAGCTTAAATCGCCGTGAAGCAAAACAAATGGTCGAGTTGTTCTTCGACGAAATTAGCCAAGCACTTATTGCAGGGGAGCAGGTTAAGCTTTCTGGTTTTGGTAATTTTGAGTTAAGAGATAAACGCGAACGTCCAGGACGTAATCCTAAAACAGGTGAAGAAATTCCAATTTCTGCACGTAGGGTTGTGACCTTCAGAGCAGGTCAAAAGTTTAGACAACGCGTTGGAAATGAGCAGATCGATTGATCTGCTTTTTTTTACTTATATTTAGATGGCTTTATTTAATTAAAATGTTATATCAATTTATCTAGATAGTTTAAGCGAAATGATTTTTGGAATATAAAATTTAGGCGTAAAAAAAGAGGACATAATGTCCTCTTTTTTCTAACCTAATATATAGATTAGTGTGCAGCAGAAGCAGCAGCGTCAGAAGCAGCAGCAGCAACGTCAGAAGCAGCAGCAGCAGTTTCAGAAGCAGCAGCGTCAACAGCTACAGCAGCTTCAGAAGCAGCAGTAGTAGCTTCAGAAGCAGCAGCTACAGCTTCAGAAGCAGCAGCAGCAGGAGCTTCTTCTTTCTTAGAACAACCAACGAAAGCTAAAGTAGCAGCAACAGCAGCAGCAACAGCAAATTTTTTGAATAACATGGCATCACTCTCACAAAAAAGATTTGAGATTAAAAAAACCTAAGTTGGACTGTTTTGCTTTTATTATTCCTAAAACGTAGCTAGGTAACAACGCATGGAGCAGTCTAACTGGTCTGCCGCTATGCTATCACTGCAAATGCTGAAATACTACTGTCGTCTGTCAAAAAAATGTATGAAAAACAGAAAAACAGTCTGTTTTTTAACAGAAAAAAACAATCAATCAGCTCGAGTGTATTGGAAAAGGTAGAGGTAAACTACTAAAAAACTTATTTTTTTTAATTCAAAAATAATTATTATCAAAAGCTTATAAGTAAAATTACATAAAAAACTGCAAAATGTATTTTTGTGTAAAGCTTGTCAACCAAATAAAAAGCCACTCAAAAGAGTGGCTTTTTATGAAGATTAATCGATTAAGTTGAAGCTTTACGCTTCATTTGATCGAAGAAATCATCATTTGTTTTGGTTTCTTTCATACGGTCAAGTAAGAATTCCATTGCCGCCAACTCATCCATAGGATGAAGAAGCTTACGGAGGATCCATACTTTACGTAAGTTATCATCATCCATTAAACGCTCTTCACGACGAGTGCCAGATTTCTTAATATTCATAGCAGGGAAGACGCGTTTTTCAGCAATACGGCGATCAAGTGTAATCTCTTGGTTACCTGTACCTTTGAATTCTTCATAAATTACGTCATCCATTTTACTGCCTGTTTCAATCAAAGCAGTTGAAATGATCGTAAGAGATCCGCCTTCTTCAATATTACGTGCAGCACCGAAGAAACGCTTAGGACGTTCTAATGCATGAGCATCTACACCACCAGTTAATACTTTACCTGATGACGGGATAACAGTGTTGTAAGCACGAGCAAGACGGGTAATAGAGTCAAGAAGAATCACAACGTCTTTTTTATGTTCAACAAGACGTTTTGCTTTTTCAATTACCATTTCTGCAACTTGTACGTGGCGAGCAGGAGCTTCGTCGAATGTTGAAGCAATGACTTCACCGCGAACAGTACGTTCCATTTCAGTTACTTCTTCTGGACGCTCGTCAATTAATAGAACGATCAGGAATACTTCTGGATTGTTTCTAACAATCGATTGAGCAATATTTTGAAGTAACATCGTTTTACCCGCTTTTGGCGGTGCAACAATAATAGAACGTTGTCCTTTACCAATTGGCGCAACTAAGTCAACAACACGAGCAGTTAAATCTTCTGTCGTACCATTACCGAGTTCCATAACCAATTGTTCAGTTGGGAAAAGGGGAGTTAAGTTTTCAAATAAAATTTTATTTCGAGAATTTTCTGGCGTGTCATAGTTAATCTGGTTAACTTTGAGCAACGCAAAATAACGCTCACCTTCTTTTGGAGGGCGAATAGTACCTGTGATGGTATCACCTGTACGCAAGTTAAAGCGTCGGATTTGTGAAGGACTCACATAAATATCATCCGGACCTGCTAAATACGAACCTGCCGCAGAGCGCAAAAAACCAAAACCATCAGAGAGAATTTCAAGAACGCCATCACCAAAAATTTCTTCGCCATTCATTGCATGGCGTTTCAAAATGGCAAAGATAATATCTTGCTTTCGGTTACGAGCCATACCTTCCAGGCCCATAAATTCAGCAATTTTAATTAATTCACCAATTGGTTTTTTCTTGAGTTCAGTTAAATTCATAAGGGTCAGAATTAGGAAAGAGTAGAGTGTGGTTTAAAAAGAAGAAAAATCGCTCGCATACAAAAAAGATTATCGCAATTGTATTTACACAATAACAATTCAGAATTCTGATTGATTGTTTCGAAGAAAAATGTGAAAAAACAATTTCTGTTGCCGAGTGGCGATCTTTATGTTTGTGTCTTGTAAGAAGCCGGACGAAGATGATTCCCTTCAGTGCCTCTTGAGCATGCAATATAAGCCAGCTTAGTTAATTTGTCAATTTATAGCCGAAAAAAATACGCTATAAAAAAGTATAGCGTATTTTTATTCTTAGCATTTTGACTTAAACATTTTCATCAATAAAGCTAACAAGTTTAGAGCGAGGTACAGCACCAATTTGTTGAGCTACAACTTCACCATTTTTGAAAAGTAATAAAGCAGGAATATTACGGATATTGTATTTCACCGCAATATCTTCGCAAGAAGTTACATCAACTTTAACAATTTTTACTTTACCAGCATATTCACTTGATAGGTCTTCAAGAACAGGTGCAATTGCTTTACAAGGTGCACACCAACCTGCCCAGAAGTCAACAAGCACAGGTGTTTCAGCGTCTAGAACATCTGCTTGGAAGTTATCATCAGTTGTATTTACAATAGTCGCAGACATGGTACGGCTCCAATTTTTAGAAAAAGTGCTATTACTACAGGAGAAATTATCTCTATCAGTATTACATAGCTACTTAGTTCAATGTAAGGGTTTGATGCTATTATTCAAGGCTTAACTAAATTTGTCTAATGGATGCTCACGATATTCATCATCGGCTTGTACAATCGTTTAACAAATAGAAAAATATCGATGGCTATTAATTGTTGATGAAAATGGCTTTTCAATTGCATTCTTGTGAATTACTCTAGGCGTGAATTGTTATGGGTTTAGTTCAATAATGTCTGACTTTCTGATTGATGAAGAATTACTTGCCGCCATAGATATGGGGTCGAACAGCTTTCACCTTGCAATTGCACGGGTAGATCATGGCGAAGTTAAAAAAGTTGCTTCGATGTCAGAAAAAGTACAGCTTGCAGCTGGTTTAGATGAAAATAAAAATTTAACAGAAGCTGCTCAACAGCGTGGTTTAGCATGTCTAGCCCGTTTTGTTGGAAGATTGAGCTCTGTTCAACCTAATCGTTTACGAATCGTGGCTACGAATGCCTTGCGTCAGGCAAAAAATGGTCATGAATTTATTCAAAAAGCTGCAGAAATTTTACCTAAACCTATTGAAATTATTGCAGGACGAGAAGAAGCCCGTCTGATCTATTTGGGGGTATCGCATACCATGGCCAATGGTGGACGTCGCTTAGTTGTTGATATTGGTGGTGGTTCTACCGAATTCATTATCGGTGAAGAGTTTGAACCTATTTACACCGAGTCATTACAAATGGGTTGTGTGGCTTATACAACGGCCTATTTCTCTGATGGGGAAATCACACAAAAAGCATTTGATAAGGCCGTAGTTGCTGCTCGTAAAGAACTTTCTGCTATTGCAACGACTTATAAAATGGAAGGGTGGGATACGGTCGTTGGTTCGAGTGGAACGATTAAGGCCTGTCGCCAAATTATGGTCAATATGGGCTTAAGTGATGAACAAGAAAATGTCACTCGAGAAGGACTATATAAACTTAAAGATAAATTACTTAAGTTTAAAAATGTTTCTGAAATTGATTTTGAAGGACTAAGAGAAGATCGACGAGCAGTTTTGCCAGCCGGATTGGCAATTTTGTACGCAGTTTTTGAAGTTTTAGAAATTGATCGTTTGGCATATTCTGATGGTGCATTACGCGAAGGTGTAATGTATGACCTGTTAGGTCGATTTAAACATGAGGATATCCGTGATCGTAGTGTACAGGCCTTAATGGGGCGTTATAACGCCGATCCAAAGCAAGCAGAACGAGTTGTAAACACAGCACAACAATTATTTGATGGCGTTGCGAAATCTCTTAATTTAACGAGTGAAGACAGTGACTTACTGCGTCGAGCTGCTTATTTGCATGAAATTGGTTTAGCAATTAGTCATGGTGGTTATCATCGCCACGGTGCTTATTTATTACAGCACTCAGATATTCCGGGTTTCTCGCAAATTGATCAAAATCATCTTTCACATTTAGTTGCTCACCATCGTCGTAAATTGCGAAATGATGTAAAAAACGAAATTTTGAAGGCTGGTGGTCATAAATTACTTTACTTAAGTTTATTACTTCGCCTAGCAGTTTTACTCAACCATAGTCGAAGTGATCAGATGCTTCCTGCCATTGAACTGACCATCATAAATGATCAACAATGGCAGCTTAGTGTTTCTGGTGATGCCAAACAATGGCCATTGTTAGTTGCCGACTTGCACGATGAGCAAGAGCAGTTTAAGCATTGGGACATTGAATTGAATATTCAGTCGGAAAAATTTATCGATTAAAGGGATAATATTCGACCTATGAAAAAATCTACTCAGTCCAAAGCTTGGACAACGGTTCAAATTGCACGTCATCCTGAACGTCCGCAGTTTCTAGATTATGTCGGTGAAATCTTTACAGAGTTTGACGCCTTGCATGGTGATCGTTTGTTTGGTGACGATGGTGCGATGGTAGGTGGTCTTGCTCGTTTTGACGGTCAACCTGTGATGGTCATTGGACAACACCGTGGTCGTAGTACCCGTGAAAAATTAAAGCATAACTTCGGTATGGCTAACCCTGAAGGTTACCGTAAATCTCAACGCCTATTAGATATGGCTGAGCGTTTTAATCTTCCGGTCTTCACGTTTATTGATACTATGGGTGCTTACCCAGGTGTTGGTGCTGAAGAGCGTGGACAAGCCGAAGCAATTGCAACGAGTCTTGCTCAACTTTCAAGCTTGAAAGTTCCTGTTGTTGCAACAGTACTGGGTGAAGGTGGTTCTGGTGGTGCTTTAGGTATTGGTGTTGCTGACAGAGTTATTATGTTATCGCACAGTATTTATTCTGTGATTTCACCAGAAGGCTGCGCATCTATTTTATGGAAAACTGCTGAAAAAGCGGCTCAAGCGAGCGAAGCTTTAGGTTTGACAGCAGACAAATTACAATCTCTAGGTATTGTTGAATATGTAGTAGATGAAGGCGAGGGGGCACATTTAGACCCTGAGCAAGTTATGCAAAACCTAAAAGTAGTTCTGAAGCAAGCTTTGGATGAATTGCTACCACTGGAAGCAAATGAACGATGCGAAGCACGTTATCAACGTTTAATGAAGTTTGGCAGCGCAAATTTAGGCATAATGTCTTAAAGCAGGCTCAACTATTTTCAGAAAATAGTTCTTTTCTTATTGGATGTAGTGGCGGCATGGATTCTATGCTGCTGCTACATTTGATGTCTCAAATTTTCCCTCAAAAGATCCGAGCAATCTATATCGATCATCAGCTGCAATCACAAAGTGCAGAGTGGGGGAAACTAGTCACTGAACAGGCTACTCGTTTAGATATTCCTTTTATTATTCAAAAAGTTCAGGTTACCGATGGTAATTTGGAAGCTCAAGCACGTCAGGCGCGTTATCAAGCTTATCGACAGCATTTGCGACCGAATGAAACCTTAGTACTTGCTCATCATCAGCAAGATCAGGCTGAAACGGTCATACTCCGTTTATTATCGGGTGCAGGTGTTGATGGATTAGCTGCAATGCAGTCTGTGGATTACCGTGTAGACATGACGATTTGGCGTCCTTTTTTAGACTTATCTCGTGAGCAAATTGCTGATTGGACTACTCAACTTGAAATTGAGTATGTAAATGACCCGACAAATTACGATATTCATTATGATCGGGCATGGTCGCGTGAGGAACTTTGGCCATTTTTACAAAACAGATTTCCTAAAATGCAGCAAGCACTGAGCCGAACCAGTTATCTCATGCAAGATGCTTCTGAAATTTTAGAAGAAGTTTTGAAAGCCGACTTAAAGCATTGCGGTACTGCTGAGTGTTTAGACTTAACTAAACTTTTAGATTTATCAGTTGCTCGTCAACGTCAATTACTTTCGGTTTGGATGAAAGGTGATGGGCAATATCGACCTGCATTTGAAATGGTTGAGCGTTTAAAAAATGAAGTGATTGATTCAAAGTCCGATGCACAAGCAGCATTACACTGGAATCAGTTTTACTATGTCCGTTATCAACACCATCTTTATAGATTGAGTAAGCAAGTTTTTCTTGCTGAAAAATTAAACCCAGTTGAAGCTGAGTCAGAGCATCATTTCCAAATGAGGGAAATAGTGCATTACGCTTCAGGAAATTTTCAGATCACACAAAAAAATATCGGTTTGAGTCCATCTTTATTAAATAAAAAATTGACAATAATTCGACGTCAAGGTGGAGAAAAAGTCCATTTATATGGTCGTGTTGGGCAATGGCCATTAAAAAAAGCAATTCAAGAAGCACATATTTTGCCTTGGCTTCGTCATACAATTCAAATATTAGTCATAGATAATGTTATGCTTGGGGTTTTTACACCGAAAGGATTTTGGTTGGCTCAGTCTCCGTATTGTGAGCAAGGAGGATGGCAACCGGATTTAATTTCTCATTCTTGTAATCTGGTAAATGGCGAATATGGTTATGGCAAGTGCAGTAAATTGTAATATCTGTTTTATTGGTGGCGGTAATATGGCCCAAGCGTTAATTGGCGGGCTCATTTCAAGAGGTTTACCACCGACACGTATTACTGTTTCAGATCCTGTTGAGCAGATCCGTCAATTATTACAAGAGAAAGAAGTCCACGTAACACAAGATAACGTGGCTGCAATTCAAAATGCTGATGTTGTCGTACTGGCGGTAAAGCCGCAAGTTTTGGCGACTGTTTTACGTCCGTTGAAAGGTCTTTTATCAGATAAATTGGTCATTTCAATTATTGCTGGTGCTGAAATTCAAACGATATCAAACTTAATTGATAGCAATCGAATTGTTCGCGTTATGCCGAATACTCCAGCTCTGGTTCAAACTGGCGCGCACGGTATCTATGCAAATGATGTAGTCAGTGCTTCGGATCGTGAATTAACAAGTCAGATTTTAGCGGCCACAGGCTTAACAATTTGGGTAAACTCCGAAGCTCAAATTGATGCGGTAACAGCAGTTTCTGGTTCAGGCCCTGCATATTTTTTCTATCTGATGGAAAGTATGATCCGTGCGGGTAAAAATTTAGGACTGGATGAAAAAGTTGCAACTGCGTTAACTCTTCAAACGGCGTTAGGTGCAGCTCAAATGGCAATTACCAGTTCAAATACTCCATCTGAACTTCGTAAGAATGTGACATCGCCAAATGGTACAACACAAGCCGCACTTGAAGTTTTTGACCGTGCACAAATCTCCCAAAATATTCAATCTGCATTGGCTGCTGCACAGAAGCGTAGCCAAGAATTGGCTCAAGAATTGAGTGACAGTGCGAAATAGCTTAAATAGGATAAGACAACTATGGGTGCAAATTCTGCGCTAATTTTTGGAATTTTAATTAATGTCGCGATTTTATTGGTCTTTTTCCGTTTTTTAATGCAATTGGCGGCAGTAAGTCCTTATAATCCTGTGGTTTTATCGACCGTAAAGGCGACTAAAATTGTTGATATTTTTGGCCGAATTTTTCCGACGGTCGCAAAAGGCCGGTTTAATTTAGCTGCGTTAGCTCTTTTAATTATTTTATATTTACTGAAAATTTTCGGTGTGATGTATCTTTCTGGTTCTATGCCAAATAGTCCGATTCATTTAGTGATTCTGACATTTGTGACTATGATTCAGGACTTGATTCGTTTCTGCCGTTATTTAATTTTTGCAACAATCATTTTGAGTTGGGTAGTTATGTTCACTCAATCTCGTTCACCTTATATTGAGGTGATTCAAGATTTAGCCGAACCATTACTTGCACCATTCCGTCGTTTATTGCCTAATATGGGAATGATTGACTTATCGCCAATTTTGGCATTTTTGGCACTCTATATTGCTGAAATTTTAATGAATGAAGTTGCTAAAGTTCTCTTAACTGGTCTTTAAGCTAACTCAATAAAAAAGGGCTGTATTTCACAGCCCTTTTTTATTTCTATTAATTAATGGGCGTCATCCCAGTTTTGTCCTTGTCCTACTTCAACCACTAAAGGCACGGAAATTTCTACAACAGATTCCATGACTTTTGCGATTTGTTTGGAAAGTTCTTCAGCAATGTTTTGATCGGCTTCAAAAACTAATTCATCGTGTACTTGAAGAAGTAACTTGGCTTGATCTTTTGGCAAGATTTTATCAACTTCAATCATTGCAATTTTAATAATATCAGCTGCACTACCTTGTAAAGGTGCATTGATGGCAGCACGTTCAGCAGCCTTACGCACCATCACATTTCGTGCATCAATATCTGGTGTATAAAGACGACGGCCTAAAATAGTTTCAACAAAGCCTTGCTCTGATGCAACTTGACGCGTGCGTTGCATATATTCATAGATGCCAGGATAGCGTTGGAAATATTGCTTAATATAATTTTGCGATTCCTGACGTGTGAAACCTAACTGACGAATCAAGCCAAACTCAGACATACCATACAGTAGACCAAAGTTTACTGCCTTAGCTTGACGACGTTGATCATTGGTCACATCTTCGATATCAATGCCCAATACTTCTGCTGCAGTACGGCGGTGAACGTCTTGGCCGTGCTGGAACGCATGTACTAAAGCATCATCCTGAGAAAAATGAGCCATTAAACGAAGTTCAATTTGCGAGTAATCGGCTGCTAGTAAAACTCGGCCTTCTGGTGCAATGAATGCTTTACGAATTTGACGGCCAATTTGTCTACGAATTGGAATATTTTGTAAGTTAGGATCAGAAGAGGAGAGACGGCCTGTCGCTGTAAGTGCTTGATGATAGCTCGTATGCACACGATGGGTGTCATTATGAGATTGCTCAACTAGACGGTCCGTATAGGTACTTTTTAGTTTTGCTAAACCACGATGCTCTAGAATAATTTCCGCTAAAGGATGTTCAATTTTTTCTAAAACACTTTCACTGGTGCTGTATTGTCCAGTTGCAGTTTTTTTACCACCTTTGATTCCTAATTTATCAAATAGGATTTCGCCTACTTGCTTAGGTGAAGCAATATTAAAAGTTTCATCTGCAATTTCCATAGCCTGATTTTCAAGGCCTTCCATGGTTTTTGCAAACTCAACGCTTAATTTATCTAAGAAAGCATGATCTAAACGAATACCATCTTCTTCCATGCCTGACAAAATTCGGGCAACCGGCATTTCGATGTTATATAAAATATTTTCTAACTCAGGAAATGGCTTAAGTTTGTTTGAAAGTACTTCATACAAACGATAGGTCACATGAGCATCTTCTGCTGCATAGTGAGCAGCAACTTCAATCTCAATTTGATTAAAAGTTTTCTGCTTTGCACCCTTACCAGCAATTTGTTCAAAGGTGGTCGTTAAGTGGCTTAAGTAGACACGAGCTACATCGTCCATGCCATGACGAGTAGCAGCTGCATTTAGTACATAAGATGCCAGCATGCTATCGAAATACCAGCCTTTTAGCTCAATTCCGTGATTGGCAAAGATATGGGCATCATATTTAAGATGATGACCAATTTTTTTAACCGTTTCATTTTCTAATACAGGCTTAATTTGACCCAGTATTTGTTCACGGTCCAGTTGCTGCGGTGCATTTTCATAATTATGCGCTAAAGGCACATAATAAGCGTCTTGTGCATCAAACGCGATTGAAAAACCAACCATCTCGGCAATACGATAATCGAGACTTGTAGTTTCTGTATCAATAGCAAAATGATCAGCATTTTGCATGCGTTGCAAGAGTTGATCCCATGCTTCTTGAGTTAAAACAGTATGATAATTTGCAGTCCCAAGCTGGTCATCTTGACTGGTTAAGCTTGCCTGATCTTCGGTTTCTATAGCGTCAACCGGTTTAACTTCATCTTGAACGACTACTTGTGAAACTTGTTGCTTATAAGTAGAGCTGTTCGGATTATTTGGATGATCAAGCGACTGTAACTGATTTCTAAACTCAAGCTCAGTATAGAGGTTACGTAAAGCATCAACATTTGGATCAGTGAGTTTTAGTTCATGCCAGTCGAGTTCTAAAGGAAGATCACAGACAATGCTAGCTAACTGGTGATCAAGCTTAATATTGTCTAAATTATCTTTAATATTTTGGCTAATCTTGCCTTTAAGTTGATCAGCATTGGCAATGATATTCTCTAAAGTGCCATATTCAGTCAGTAACTTAGCTGCTGTTTTTGCCCCTACGCCTGGAACACCCATAATACCGTCGGATGCATCACCCATTAGTGTTAAATAGTCGATAATCTGATTTGGCCAAACACCAAATTTTTCAAATACACCGTCGGTGTCCATTACGCGATCTTTAAAGCTATCTTCAAGTTTGACATGATCATTGACGAGCTGAGCCATGTCTTTATCTCCTGTTGAGATAAGCACATGATGGCCTTCAAGCACGGCACGTTTAGCAAGTGTACCGATAATGTCATCTGCTTCAGCACCCGGAAGACTATATAAAGGAATGCCTTGGGCTTTAATTAATGCATGTAAATATGGAATCTGTTGAGATAACTCTTCAGGCATGGTTGGACGGTCACCTTTATAAATAGGTGAAAGCTTATGACGGAAAGTTGGCTCAGGCGTATCAAAAATTACGGCCATATGCGTCGGTTGCATACGACGCATAAGTTTTTGAATCGCAGAAATTGCTCCACGTATTGCATTGGTATGTAACCCTGTAGAGGTCGTCAATGGTGGTAATGCATGATATGCACGAAATAAAAAATAGGACCCATCAACCAAGACAAATGGTGGCATTGAACAATTCCTTAATTTGAATTACGGGTATTTTACGTGAAAACGGCTATGAATGCAGGATTATGATTTTTGCAGTATTTTGTATGTATAAATATACGCTTGTATTGGCTTGAAGTAAGATGGCATGTAATGAAGGTGTCATATTGCTAAGCCCATGTATAAAAAAGACAAACAGGGAATGATCATCGTTTTGATCGCTTTGACTTTGTTTTTAGCCATTTCAATTGGTTTTAAATTTCAGAGTGCTGTTGCTGCTTTATCTATTGCACTCGTGGTAATACTGGTTCAGTTATTATCAAATCTGCATCAGCGTCTGACTCATTTAGAACAACAGTTTTCTCAGCAGAAAAAACCACTTTATTCTATTCATACGCAAACAATAGTAATTTATGCGGCCGCCTTGGTTGCATTAGTTGCTTATATGAATCACTGGATGTGGATTGCTGGTGGGGCATTACTGGTTTTATTGTTATGCTTAGTCCAAACAATTAGTGCGTTTCATACTCGACTGTTATACCTCGAGTCAGTAAAACAAACTGCTCATGTAAATGAAACTCTACAAACAGAAATTATAAATCCAGCGGTAGAGCAAGTTGATTCCAATATTACAGACACGTTAATTCCTGTTGAAACGGCAATTTTAAATGAAACAGAACAACCGGCCCATGTACAGAGTACATGGTGGCAACCAGCAGTCGACTGGATGGTTCATGGTAATCCAATTTTAAGAGTTGCTGTCGCTGTGTTGATGGTTGGGGTGGTGTTGTTATTGCGTTTCGCAAGTGAGCACTGGCAACTTAGTTTAGGTGTGAAACTTGGTTTTATTGCAATTGCTGGAGGTGTATTAACGGCATTTGGATATAGCTTGCAAAAGAAAAATCAGCTTTTTGCTGTAGCATTGCAGGGTGTGGGACTAGCTGTTGTATTCCTAACACTCGTGTTCTCGCATCATTTTAGTGTAATTGCTAATCTCACTACAGCCAGTATTCTGTTTACGATATTATTGGCTATTACTGTATTCCTGAGTTTAAAACAACAAGCTATTTATTTGGCAATTTTAGCACTCGGCATGGCCTATGCAGCCCCTTTAGTTATTCCACAATATCGTCCAGATGTAGTCTTCCTATTCAGCTACTATTTGGTAATTAACTTAGCAGTTGCTGCGGTTAATTTTATTCAGCCTTGGAAAATCTTAAATCAGATTGCTTTCTTTGCCACGATGTTTATTGGTGGTAGCGCGATAGGTTTTTATGCAGAACCAGCAAAATTTGACACATTAGACTGGATTTTATGGCTACATATAGCTCTGTTTATTTGGCTTAGTGTCCGTTATAGCCAAAATATATCTCGAGTTTCAGCACGTGAACAACAAGAAGGCATTCGTTTACCTCCGCTCTTAGATGTTGGTCTTATTTTTAGTGTGCCTGTACTAGGCTTTACGCTACATGCCTATTTAGTCCATGAGTCTACTCAAGCGTTGACGATTGGTGCTGCTGTTTTGGCTGGTACTTATGCGGTATTAACTTTCTGGATCAAAAAGACCCATCCTCAACTTTCAGTTCTTGCAAAAAGCTTTTTCATCCTCGCCGTTGCATTTTTCGCCTTAATCTTTCCACTCGCAAAAGGGGCACATTGGACTGCGATTGGTTGGGTTGCTCAAGGTACGGCCCTCATTGTATGGGGAGTAACTGAGCGCTACCGTTTGAGCCGATATATTGGTGTAATTTTAGTTTTACTCAGTTCGGTTGCATTGTTTTATCAATTTTGGGCGAATGCAGAGTTCCCGACGCTAAGTACAAGCATTTATGCAATTGCCCAATTCATTTCAGCCTATTATTTATTGCAATACAACAGTAAAGAGCAACACTATTTTAGTGCCAGCATGTTTAGTGGCATTTTCTTATGCTTAGGTATGTATGCAGGTGCTATCGCTGGTATAGAAATTTTGACATGGCAACATCATGGCTTAAGCCCATATTTGATGATTGCGATACTATTATTATCAATATTTAGTGTAGTGGTTCACTACAAACTAAGGGTTCAATGGCAGAGTTTACAGTTAGGTTTAATTGGCCTGTTATTATTGTTAATTCTAGGTGAAGCCTTTACTAGTCAAGTATTCAGCATATTTAAATGGCCGAGTATATTACAGCAGGGTACTTTCCTAATCGCAGCAACGCTTCTTAGTGCTTTATTCATTATGGCTCAACCTCAATCAGGTCAGTTTGGATCTTTGAAGGTCTGGTCTGGTTTGAGCTGGTTGGCATTAGCAACGGTTGGTTTGGCAATATTTCCACAAATGCCACTTGTTGCTCTGGCTTTCGTTCCTGTGGTTTATTTCCTTTGGGCGTATAAGTTTCATAAGAGCACATTGCTACATCAAATTCCAGTGTGGTGTTTAAGTCTACTTTGGTTGCTAGTAGTGAGTGTAGACCGGCATTCTGCTGAGTACCTTTACTTTGTTCCTTTGATTAACTTAACTGACTTACTTTCAATTTCAGTATTTGCTGGTCTACTCTTTATTATTTATCAGCATACTTTTGATCAAGATAAATCACTGGAGTGGACTTTTAAAATTACAACAATTCTAGTGGGGTTGTTGGTATTCAGTAGTGTGGTGGTCAGAGGCTTGCACTATTACTGGGCAACACCACTCTGGAGTGCTGCAATTTGGACAAATGGAATAGTACAGTTAAGTCTGACATTGCTTTGGGTAATCTTGGCATTTATTTTAACTACATTCTCTAGCCGAAAAATGATTCGTCAATTATGGTTTGTAGGTGCTGCGCTTTTAGGGATTGTGGTATTAAAACTGATTTTGCTTGATCTATCGCAAAGTGCGACTTTAACTCGAGTCATTTCATTTATTGGCGCGGGCGGGGTAATGTTGATTATTGCTTATCTTGCGCCATTACCACCATCATCCGCTGTACAGAAAAATGAAGAGCCTAAGCTTTAGGCTCTCGATTTAATTCTTTTTGATTACTGTATTGATCGATATCATCTTTAGCAAAAATACTAGATGGTCGATCAATCAAACCCATTTTAGGAACAGGAATTTCAATTCGGTTATCTAAAAATCCATTTCGAATTCGTTCTTGCATCTCATCTCGAACTTTTAAAGAGTTCTCTTGTCGACACCACATTGTAAATAAAAGCTCAATTGATGATTCTCTAAATGCGGTCACTGTAACAGCAGGCTTTGGGTCATCTAATACAAGAGGATAATGAGCTGCTACATTCAGTAGAACCTCGCGAACTTTAATGATGTCTTCATGGAAGTTGATTGCGAGCGTAATTGGAATACGACGTATTGGGTATTTAGATAAGTTGTGCACGGGAGCACGAATGAGTTGTTCGTTTGGCAAACGAATATAGACATTGTCTAATGTAAGTAGCTTAACTGAAAGCAAATCAATCGAGATCACTTCACCTTCAATTGTATTTCCACGAATGAGCGTAATCTGGATCGTATCACCGACTTCAAATGAACCTTCACCAATCAAAAATAAACCACTGATTAAGTTACTGGCTGATGTTTGCGATGCGAAACCAAGCGCTACGGTTAAAATCCCTGCCGCGCCAAGAAATACACTGAGTTTAAAACCAGCTTCTTTTAAACTCGTCATAATGAAGAGTAAGAAAATAAAATAAAAAATACCGCGGCGCCACACCAGACGTTGATGAGCATTAAAACGTGAGCCAATGGTTCTAATAAATGTATTTGAAATAATACGGGCAAGAACAAAACCAATAAAACACAGCACAACACCGACTAAAATTTCACTAATACGTTCGGTATTGATATTGGTAAATATGCTTGTGAGGCTATCAGCGATATCCTTAGGAATACTTGTATCAGCCATATAAACCTCTTAAAAGAATGAATCAAACATATTGAATAATGCTCCACCAGGTGAACGTGGTGGGTGAACATAGGTCACTTCACCAGCAAGAGGAGGCGTACGGTTTTCAATACGAATTCGTGCAGGACGATCAGAACCTTCATAATAAACTTTAATTTGAGAAGTCCATAAACGGCCAGTACTTTCACTATAAAAAAGAGGCAGAGCGGTAACGGGCACGTTCATGCGGTCAAAACGCAATTGATGATTACTGGTGTTGTGAAAATCAATTGGTGTAACCGCACGAAAAGCACGTGGTGTTAACAGGTTCAAATCGGTACGCCCATCTACAGACGTGGCATAACAAATTTCACCTTGCTGGGCATTTGGACCAAACCACGTATCTTTAGGTTGAATCACAGGAATCTCAAACAAAGGCTCATGCTGACTTTCAACTAAACCTGCAATCCATAGGGGTGTACTAATATAAAGAGTTCCGCGTTGACCTGCTGGAATGTAGATAGGATCAACGGGTTTAATGACCACAGAACGGTCTGCCAGACGGGGCATAAGTAAAAATTCTGGATTAGTTTTCCGAAACATGTAGCGTTCTACTTGAACAGTATGCGGAAAGGCAAAATTCGGATCGGCAATTGGATGCCAATCTTGCTCATTATCATCTTGAAGAGATGGGCGATAATATTCGATACGCCATTCTTTTATACCGCGCGTTAGACGAAAAAGCATTGAACCAAATTGCCATGCTTTAGACTGATTAATTTCAAAGCGCTGTTCTCCCCACCATTTTAAGGAATTCTGGGGGCGAGGCTGATATTCATTATTTTCAAACAAGACGTAAAATTCCTCTACCGAGTTGTTAAACAGACTTCACGCTGTAATCTGCTTAGAGTACACTCAAAATCATCTTACTCATCATTATAAATTGTGATGCAAATATTGAAACAAATACAAGTTCCATATAGTTTTGCCAAGCGTCATGGTGTTTTATTTCGTTATGACGGTGATCAAGTATTTATTATTAGACGTCAAAATACTGAAAAAATTGCATTGCAGGAAGCAAGACGAATTCTAGGTAAGCCAGCTCACTTCCAATTATGTACTGAACAAGAATTTAATACGCTCTTAAGTACAAGCTATGCTGGCGATACAGGGGAATCACAACAAGTTGCAGCAGGTTTAGAAGATCATCCTGATTTATTAAGTTTGGCTGATCAGGTTCCTGAGACAGAAGATTTGATGGATCAGGAAGATGATGCTCCAATTGTTCGTCTGATTAATGCACTACTTTCAGAGGCAATTCGAGTAGGGGCTTCTGATATTCACATTGAAGCTTTCGAAAAGAAATTATCTGTGCGATTACGTGTAGATGGTCAATTACGTGAAGTTGTACAGCCGCGCCGTGAGTTGGCACCGTTGCTAGTTTCACGTATTAAAGTCATGGCAAAACTCGATATTGCAGAAAAGCGAGTGCCACAAGATGGACGTATTTCTTTACGCCTTGCTGGCCGAGAAGTAGATGTTCGTGTTTCGACTTTACCATCTTCACATGGCGAAAGGGTCGTAATGCGTTTGCTCGATAAACAAGCTGGACGACTTAATATGATCCACTTGGGCTTAATGGCAAATGACTATGAGCGTTTAACTCAGTTAGTACATCGTCCTCATGGCATTATTTTAGTCACAGGGCCTACAGGTTCGGGGAAAACAACGACTTTGTATGCAGCCTTATCTGATCTAAATGATAATACGCGCAACATCTTAACTGCCGAAGATCCGATTGAATATCAACTTGAAGGCATTGGTCAAACACAAGTCAATACCAAAGTGGATATGACGTTTGCTCGTGCTTTAAAAGCAATGTTACGTCAAGATCCAGATGTGGTGATGGTAGGTGAGATTCGTGATTTGGAAACGGCTGAAATTGCAGTACAAGCATCGTTAACTGGACATTTGGTTTTATCGACACTACATACCAATACAGCTATTGGCGCGGTTACTCGACTTAAAGATATGGGGATTGAACCCTTCTTATTATCAAGCTCTTTAATTGGGGTGATTGCTCAACGTTTGGTTCGTACCTTATGTCCACATTGTATGACATGGCGTGAAGCTGATACTTTTGAAAAACAGGTTTTTCAACATATTCATAATGAACCATTGTTGCAGTTACCTGAAGCCAAAGGCTGCGATCATTGCTCACATTTAGGCTTTAATGGACGTACAGCCATTTATGAAATCGTACCAGTTGATGAACCGATGCGTCGTCTCATTCATGGTAATGCGGCTGAATATGAATTAGAAAATCATGCTCGTGAGTATTCAGGTTCAATTCGTGATGATGGTCTGCGCAAAGTACTCGCAGGTAAAACGACACTTGAAGAAGTGCTTCGAGTAACCAATGAGGCAAGCGAAGTCTAATCTGTAACACGTAATAAAAATGCCCGATATGATTCGGGCATTTTTTTATATCGAAACTTATTCAGTCACAATATTAAAAGTTACATCAATATTGTTGCGAGTTGCATTTGAATATGGGCAAACAATATGAGCTGCTGCAACTAATTTTTCAGCTTCTTCACGGTCCATACCCACTAAGTAAACATTTAAAGTTACTTCGATGCTAAAACCTGTAGGAATTGGACCAATACCTACTTCACCTTCTACGTAAGCATCTTTACTAATGTTAAATTTATCGCGGTTTGCAACAAATTTTAAAGCTCCTAAAAAGCATGCTGAATAGCCAGCTGCAAATAATTGCTCAGGGTTTGTTACGGCACCACCAGCGCCACCCATTTCTTTAGGTACACCAAGTTGTACATCTAATACACCGTCAGATGAAGTTACACGGCCATCACGACCACCGGTTGCTTTAGCTTTTGCACGATAAACAACTTTTTCTAATGACATCGTTTTTATTCCTAAAATAAATTGAATACAAATATATCGTACACGACTTAATTATTTTGACAAGTATATTTTTTGAAAAAATTGCTGTTTATTTAACTAGGTTTGTACGGAGTTTGGTAAGTTGATCTTTCAAGCCTAATAGTGTTGTCATGTCACATGAACTTGCTTCTAGTACGCCTGCGGGAATATCCAATGCTTGATCTTTTAATTTTTTTCCTTCATCGCTAAGTGTAATAATCACTTGTCTCTCGTCTTGAGTTGAGCGGGTACGATGAAGCAAATGCAGCGCTTCTAACTTTTTCAAGATAGGAGTGAGGGTGGATGATTCTAAAAAAAGTTTAGCTCCAATTTCTGAAACAGTCACTTCATCCTGTTCCCATAAAACTAACATCACTAAATATTGGGGGTAGGTAAGCCCCAAAGGCGCGAGAAGTTTTCTGTAGAGTTGATTAAGCGCTAAATTTGTTGAATAAATGAGGAAACATAATTGATTCTCAAGCTTTAAGTTTTGACAGTCTTGGTCCATATATTCCTCAAAGAAACTCATATTGCTTTTGTAGTATATCGCGTTCTATTCAGTTTCTTAAATGTTCATCAGAATAGGTTATGAATAAAGTAAATTAAGAGACATAAAAAATGGAATAATTAATCCAATTATTCCATAACATAAAAATATTTTAGATAAAATTATCTACCACAGATCTGCAATTTTTTTCATTAAACGCGCACGATATTTGGCGGTAGGATTATTTGCATTGCGTTGTTGCTCTTGTTCATAAAAATCTTGCCATGCAGTAATCATTTCAAGCGTTGTTCCTTGTTTTTTAATCATAGAAACATCTGCTGGCTGAATATTTTCTAAACGTTGTCTTGCGCCTTCTGCACCCGTTCCCCATCCAATTATTCTCTGGCCAAATGCAGGCAAAGGAATATCTTTAGGAGTGGAGGGAAGAATATCTGATTTGAGCTGTGCCGTTGGTGAAACGAAATGATTCGTTGTCCCAAACTCAGCATAACAATGAATATTTGCCCCCAAGCAAAAAAAGCTAAATAAGTATTTCCACATGAATAATTAAACTTTTAATAGTGAATTAATTTACGGTGTGTCATTAGAGGCATTGAAGAGCGGACGAGATCTTGCGCTGTTAGATCAAAGGGCACAGTAATTAAACCATTTCCTTCATATCCAATCATACTTAAAATTTGGCCACGACTATCAGTTGCCCCAGAGTGTCCCCATGTCTGTCGTTTTTCACCATGCCAGCCCTGTTGTGCTGCACCTAAAACATAACATTGGCTATCCATTGCCCGAGCTTGTAACAAAAGCTCCCAGTGCATTTGTCCAGTTGTATAGGTAAATGCAGCAGGGGCAGTAAGAATATGAGCGCCTTGTTGTCTTAGCGTTAGAGCAAGCTCTGGAAAACGCAAGTCATAACATACCATTAAGCCAATATTGCCAAAAGGGGTAGATGTGACTACTACGTCTGTTCCCGGTTCAAAGAAACGAGACTCCTGATAACCACCGACAGCATCACCCACTTGTACATCAAATAAATGGATCTTGTCATAACGCGCTTCTGTACGCTCAGGGCTAATACAGAGGCTAACAGTTCGGACGCGACCATCTTGAATAGTGGATCCATCTGGACGGAAGGGACAGGGTAAAGTGCCAGCCACAATCCAGATTTGATATTGATGTGCGAGTTTCTCAAGCCTTTGTTGAATAGATTCAAATTGCTCAGCAGTTTCACGTTGTTTTCCAGCCGCAAAACATACAAAGTTTTCGGGGAAAACAATCAAACTGGCATTTTGTGCCTTGCTCTGTTGAATCAATGACTCAATGACTTGAAAATTATTTTCAATATCATCTTGAGAGTTCATTTGAGCAACAGAAACGAGGGTCATATTCTAATCCGGCTTAGTGTTGAAAATCAGGCATTTTGCTTGTCCGATACCTGTTCAAGAGTATCTTGTTCTTTCTGTAACTGCTTAACAAGTGGCTCAAACATATTCTGATTGTTTGCATTGAGTTTCATCAATGTCTTATGTGCATCCAGAACAGTTCTTAGCATTGCATTATGAGTGATTTGTTCATCTGTTAACGTTAATGTGCAAACGTTAGGATCACCACAATAATTCAAAATGACAAAAACCTGCCCTAGCCCCATACTGTTGGCTAAGGTTGTGATATCTGGATTGGTAGATAGCATCACAGCTTGAATATGATGAGTCTGTTTAAGCTTTAAACCCAGCTTAGCTAGGATGCCTAATACAGTACTATCAATAAATGTTGTTTGGGTTAAATCAACGATTGCACCTACAACATTCTCTTGCTGTTCAATTCTGTTTAAAAGTTTGTCTAGACTTATACAAGAATGGGCTCGCACTTCACCAATAAGTTTGAAAATATGCGTTCCATTTAAACTTGCATATTCAACATGACCTGTTGACATATAAATGCCATTTTCAGAGAAGGATAGAAAAATTATCACATAGTGCCATCCCAGACTCAAGAGTCCTTAAGTCGTATATTATGTAATTAATTGATTCGTAAATTAATTCATTCGACAAAGACTGAAGATGGCAATATCGTCGGCCACATGATCGGGTGCTTGAAATGATTGATTTTGCAAATGATGGACCAATTGTTGGAACTGATCGTTTAAACCGCCATCAAAAGGTTCGAGGGCTCCGTCCGAGCAAACAATGAAGCGAGCATGGCGATTTAATGTACAAGTATGCTCTTCAACTTCAAGTTCATCAGTTAAACCTAGTGGGAAACTGCTCGTTGTTAGAATCTTCGGTGCCTGATTAGGCTCAAAAATGATAGGAGGAGGATAGTGCCCAGCACTTGACCAGCGAAGAGTATGTGTTTCGAGGTTTAAAATACCCACCACAATCGTAATGTGCTTTTCGATATTCTCTTGAACTAACATCCCATTTAATTTTTTTATTAATTGTCTTGGGGTCTTAGAGCGACCATGAAATGCTGCCATCCATGATGTTAATAAACTACTGGTTACACCATGACCTGAAACATCAGCAAGATAGAATAAAACTTCTTTATCATTTAATTTCCAATAGTCGTACCAATCACCGGAAAGATAAGCTGAAGGCTGAAAGAAAGTTTCGACTTCATAATTTAATAGATCAATTGGATTAGGCAATAATCGTTTTTGCAGTTCAGCAGCCGAAGGTAAATCACGACTATCTTGATTACGCTTATATTGAGCATCAATTCTTGATAGGGCTTTATTTAAATCACTAGGTAATTGATTCCACACCCAGCCAGCAAGAGCACCTGCTTCCCATGCATGCGCTAAAGCGGTACCTTCATGTTCAAAAGCAATTACGACCGTTGGCAAATTCCATTTATAAGTCAGGAAATCTTGTACATCTGCAATTGCAATGATGGTTGGATCATATAAATCTAAATCATCTATGTTAATGACTTGTAAGCCTGGCAGTTTATCCAAAGCTTGCTCTAAATAAGGAATAGAGCGTGTCGGTTTAATAAAATACATAGAAGATATGGTAGTCCTTTTATATGATCACTTTATTCATCATAGAGTATGTATGATCAAAATCAAGGTATTGCCGAACTCTTAATCCAAGCAACACCTTTATTTCATGTTAAGGGTTTTGATTCTCATCTGGTGTATCTTCTGAGTCATCATCAATGAAAGACACATCGGCAGAATCGCCCTTTTTCTCTGCAATTTGGAATGCTTTACGCTGGAGGTATAAATCTCGAATCATAGCGTATTGATCACCTTGTAAGGTTTGATCTAAGTCAAGATATTGAGCACGTGTATCCACGGCTTGCAATAGATTACTCGACCAATAAAGACCTTCTTGATCATCCATAACGTATTTTTGTGGACGAGCTTGAGCATCTACTGCTAAACCAAAACCATCACGTAAGGTGCTTGGACCAAAAAAAGGCAACATAAGGAATGGGCCAGAAGGAACGCCATAGTAGCCAAGAGTTACACCAAAATTCTCTTCTTCAGTTGGTAAACCTAAGCGACTTGCAGGATCAGCCAAACCTAGAGTGGTTAAGGTGTTAATTGTAAATCGGCCTAAAGTTTTTGCTGCACGACCAGGACGGCCTTGAATAAGCTGATTGACAGCATTCCATGGCTCACCAAGATTTTTACGGAATTGGCGATAAGAGCCACGTACATCTTCTGGGGTTTTTTCTCTATATTGAACGGCAACTGGACGCAAAAAATTACGATCCAACATATCATTAAAAGAATAAATTGGACGATTCAATGATTGCAAAGGATCTTTGACAAGATCTGGTTGAGCTGCATTTGCGTTAATTTTTAAATCTTTAACTTTAATATTTTTTAGATCTTTAATAATTTGTGAACGGGGATGGTTTGGCCCTGTTTCTTCTAATGAACTCGCATTAGTAGATTCACTTACCGTGTTTTCTTGAGCATATATAGAGGTACAAACACCTACAGATAACACGCTTAGTAAAATTAAATTAGAATAATTCATATAATTCCTTAACCGCCAGCCAGGCTAATACTTAATGTGCAGTTGGGTGGAGATATGTTTTAATACAAAGTTGATAACCTATTATCAAGGTAAAATTGATCAAATAATATAGATAAAATGCTAAAATGACTAAAAAACGAACATGTGATAATATTAAATTAAAAAAGGGGTTGCTAAAGGAATTTAATGGTCTATAATGCACATCCATCGGCGGTGATGCAGATAAGAACTTGTTGAAAAACAGTTACTTGGAATTAAGTTGATTGCTTTAAGTGATGAATTTGATGAGAAGTTAGTTTTGAGAATAAGTTTTAAAAATATCGAAATTACCTGTTGACTTTTAAGAGATTAAGAGTAATATAGCCGACCTAGCTTGCTGGTGACGAACCAGGAAGAAGATCATTAAGAGAATTGAAGAACAACTTGTGTGGATTTTTACTGATTGATTGATCG
>NZ_JASCAI010000015.1:0-250587 GCF_029967875.1 Acinetobacter sp. V89_4 | reverse complement strand
ACTGGGGACACACGGATTTTCAATCCGTTGCTCTACCTACTGAGCTATCACGCCGTTGGCCTGTATTAAGCCGTATCTCAGAACAATAGTCAACAATTATCCTGAGTTTTTGATTTAACTGAGTATTTTTTATACTTAAAAAAAATCCCTGATGGGATCAGGGATTGAAAACACAAATAATGGTGGCGAGACCCAGGATCGAACTGGGGACACACGGATTTTCAATCCGTTGCTCTACCTACTGAGCTATCACGCCGAAGTGGGCGTATTAAACAATGTTTATATGACCACGTCAAGCAACTTCCGTATTTTTTGTAACAAGTGATTATTTTTAAATCACCGCCACATACGGACTAGGCTGTTAATGATGTAATTTACCAATATGAGCCAAACAACGATGAATTGCGCCGCAGCCCGGCTCAAAAATTTTAACGCCTTTTGACTCTTCTATACGACAAGCTTCTTCAACCAAGCGCTCAGCTACCCCACGACCACGGTTAGCAGGGTGAACAACAATATATTCAAGGACCTTGCTTTCGCCTTGTCCTGAAGACCAGATTGCACCTATAATTTTGGTGTTAAATTCAGCAGTGTATAGCGTGGTATACTGTTGTAAATCTTGTTCAAGTTGTTCAATCGCATCGTGCCCGTCACCAAACTCCGGACTTGTATCATACAAACGCTCAAGCTGATCGCGGATCTCTGAATTATCTAGAGAACTATAAGCATGTACGGTAATAGGCATTGATTAACCCTCCTGAGCAAACTATGATGCTGTCACGAATTCGTCACAGCGAAATTGTCGTTAACATCCAATCATTTTTGACGTTTTTTGAGGAACGTGTCCATGACGCAACGTATCAGTGAAGTGGTTAGAAATACCAATGAAACCAAAATTCGAGTTCGATTAAATCTCGACGGTACTGGTCAAGGCACACTAAACACTGGAGTTCCATTTTTAGACCATATGATTGATCAAATCAAGCGACATGGCTTATTTGATATCGATATTCATTGTGACGGAGACCTCGAGATTGATGATCACCACACTGTAGAAGACTGTGGAATCACGCTTGGACAAGCTTTTGCACAAGCTTTAGGCGATAAAAAAGGTTTAAAACGCTACGGTCATTTTTATGCACCATTAGACGAAGCTTTATCTCGCGTTGTTGTAGATTTATCTGGTCGTCCGGGTTTATTCATGGATATTCCATTTACCCGTGCACGCATCGGTACCTTTGATGTCGATTTATTTTCTGAGTTTTTCCAAGGTTTCGTAAACCATGCGCTCATGACCTTACACATCGATAATTTGAAAGGTAAAAATAGCCACCATCAAATTGAAAGTGTGTTCAAAGCGCTAGCTCGTGCTTTACGTATGGCATGTGAAGTTGATCCACGTGCAGAAAACACGATTGCATCGACAAAAGGTAGCCTCTAATGACACGTATCGCGTTACTTGATTATGGCATGGGCAATCTACACTCAGCAGCTAAAGCACTTGAGCATGTGGGCGCTACAGTCGATGTGACCAATGATCCAAAATTAATTGCACAAGCCGACAAAATTGTTTTTCCGGGCGTTGGTGCAATGCGTGACTGTATGCAAGGCATGCGTGAAGCAGGTATTGATGAAGTCGTACGTAAAGCTGCTTTTAATAAGCCAGTCCTTGCGATTTGTGTAGGCATGCAAGCATTACTACAAAGTTCTGAAGAAAATGGCGGTGTAGACGCACTCGGTATTTTTGACGGTGTAGTAAAGCACTTCCCTCAAATGGAAGGTTTAAAAGTACCACACATGGGCTGGAACCAAGTTCACCAAATGAACCCAAGCCATCCAATGTGGAACAACATCGAACAAGATGCTCGCTTCTACTTTGTACATAGCTACTATGTCGAACCAAAAGATGAAAGCGTTGTGGCTGCGACTTGTGAGTATGGCGTGAACTTCTGCACAGCGATTCACAAAGATAATTTATTCGCGACTCAATTCCACCCAGAGAAAAGTCATACTGCTGGTTTGCAGTTACTTAAAAACTTTGTGGAATGGAATATTTAATCTGATTTAAAAACTGAAAAGATCAGGTCTAGATGGCCTGATCTTTTTTTTTATTTATAATAACCACTAAACATTTATAGAATGATGTTTTATTCAACAAAATATTGAATATTTATACTTTTAAATAAAACCAAATGATCAGGAAAACAAAATGAATTCCCCTTTTGAAAATCAGCCACTTCAACAAGATTCCCCCTTTAAAGCTAATGGTCGTTTTGGACGACTCTCTTATGCTGCTTGGTTACTGCTTTACGGTATTATTTTCACTAGTGCTTTTGCAGTGATTGGTATGACCGCAGGTCTGGTAGTTGAACCCAGCAGTAATGTACCTGTCACGGTTGGGTTCATTTTATTATTTGTTCTTTATATCGCATATTTCTATTCTACTTTTATACTTATGATTCGTCGTTTACATGATCGAAATCATAGTGGTTGGCTGTCACTACTTCTACTCGTACCCTTTGTAAATATTGGCCTTATGATTTATCTTTTTGCAGCTAAAGGTGATGAAGGTACTAACGACTACGGTCCAGCGCGGGCAACGCCAAGTTGGGAGCGTATATTGGGTTGGATTTATATTGTCATTATTCCAATCCTCTTTATTGTTGTCATTATTGCAATAGCAGTCCCAAGCTATCAAACTTACATTGAAAAAAGTCAACAAATTAAAATTAGCTCAACAACCCAACCATAAAAATTGTTAAATCATTGATAGAGCCTAGTTCTCTAGGCTCTATTCATATATAAAGCTAATAGCTCAATTCATTTGTATGCTGTTAAATATGTCAGAAGCCTCTCCCCTCCTTGATAAAGCCTCTATTCAGCAGCTCCCTCCTTTTGAAAATCTCACCTATCAAAATATTGTCGTGATTGAAAATATTGAACAATGCAAAACTATTGAAGAAGAATTAAAAAACGCTGTAGTTTTGGGATTTGATTCTGAATCTAAACCGACTTTTCGAGTGGGTGAAGTGTCAACAGGTCCACATTTGATTCAGCTGGCCACAGCAAAAAAAGCCTATTTATTTCATGTAAATTCATCGACTTTAAAATTTTTACAGCCCATTTTGTCTAACCAAAAGCAAATTAAAGTCGGCTTTGGTCTTAAAAATGATAAACACATTTTTCATAAAAAAGGCATTGAGCTAGAAAGTTGTGTCGACCTAGCAAAAGGCTTTAGTCACTTTGGTTTTACACAGCAAATGGGGGTTCAAAAAGCAATTGCTCTGCTATTTGGGCAATATCTTGCAAAGTCGAAAAAAATTGGAACTTCAAATTGGGCAAGAAAGCCACTTACACCACAACAAATAAGCTACGCTGCCGCCGATGCGTATGCTGCATTATTGGTATTTGAAGAGCTCAGAAAGCAAGAACTATTACCAGCTCACATTTCACAAACGATTCAAACCGCACTTCAAGCGTAAAGTTATAAAAGTCTTTTCTAAGGCTTAGCGATTGATCAATACTTTGCTAAGATGTGCACAATTTCATAATCATGATGAAGCAAGGAGCGGAAGCATGCTAATCATTCCAGCAATTGACCTGAAAGATGGTAAATGTGTGCGTTTAAAACAAGGGCGTATGGAAGACGATACCGTTTTCTCTGACGATCCAGTTGCAACTGCCCAGCATTGGGTAAATGAAGGCGCACGTCGTTTGCATTTGGTTGATTTGAATGGCGCTTTCGCAGGTACCCCAATTCATAAGCCTGTTGTTGAAGCAATTGCTAAAGCTCAGCCAGAATTACCAATTCAAATTGGTGGTGGTATTCGCTCACTAGAGACTATCGAACACTACTTAGAAGCTGGCGTGACTTTTGTCATTATTGGTACTAAAGCAGTTCAAGAGCCTGAATTTGTAGAAGAAGCTTGTAAGCGCTTTGCTGGCCACATCATTGTTGGTATTGATGCCATGAATGGTATGGTTGCAACTGACGGCTGGGCAAACGTTACTGACGTTAAAGCAACAGATTTAGCAAAACGTTTTGCAGATGCAGGCGTTTCTAGCATTGTTTATACTGACATTGCGCGTGACGGTATGATGCAAGGTGTAAACGTTGAGCAGACTGTAAACTTGGCTCAATACTCAGGTTTACCAGTGATTGCTTCAGGTGGCGTAACTAACCTTGATGACGTTCGTAACTTAAAAGGCAAACCCGGCATTTTAGGTGCAATCACAGGTCGTGCAATTTATGAAGGCACTCTAAACCTTCGTGAAGCTCAGCTTTTGTTAGATGAAAACCGTCTTTAATTTTTAAGATGTAAAAAAAGAGCCTGTTTAGGCTCTTTTTTATTTCTTAATAATCTTTAATTTAATAACTTTTCTAAATCAATCACCTCATCTGCAAGCTCCATTGCATAAGGTGAATGCGTAATCATAATCACTGATGGAACGACCTGCTGAATATATTTAAGTATATTTTTTGCAGTACCTACATCTAAAGCTGCAGTCGGTTCATCTAAGATTATGAGTTGAGGACGAGCCAAAAGACCTCGAAGAATACAAATTCTTTGCTTTTCTCCTCCTGAAAAATTCTTATAAATTTCAGTTAGATAATCATCGAGCGTTAATTGATGTTTTTTCAAAATATGCAATAAATTAAACTGCTCAAGCATCTGAAGTAAGTAAGAATCTTCATATATATGCTGAGAGTTATAGACCAAATTCTCTCTTAAAGAATAAGGAAAAATAACTGGCTGCTGTGCAACATAAATGACCTCATCAAAAATAGGCTTGGAAAAATTATGGCTAATATCGATATTTTTATACAAAAGCTGTCCTGATTGAATCTGATATACCCCCATTAAATAATTCATCAGAGAGGTCTTACCTAGACCTGTTGGGCCAATCACGACATATGTTTTATTGGCTAAGATTGTTAAATCAAAATGATTTACTGCTCTTTTTCCTAATAAAAATTGAGCATTTATAAATTGGAAGAGGACTTCAGAATGTTGAATAGCAGAAGACGTATATTGTTCTTTCTTAAGATTAAAATACTGTCGGTATTTTGCTAAGGCCACAAAGTTTCCATTTAAGCGCATCAAGCTTTGAGAAACAGCCAAAAATGGATTAGTGAGTTGAATAATATAAGTACTTATCAATACGAAAGCACCCGGAGTCAATTGCTTTTCAGTTGAAAGAAATACGGTAAATAACATAAAAATAAGTAAGAATAGAAAAATCATGAACAATTGAGAAATCATCAACAATCCTATTTTCTTATTCCTATCTTTAGCTGTTGTAATGGATAAATTGAGCGTTTCATTAAATTTTGATAATTGAAACGGTACTGCATTTTTCACTTTAATTTCATAGGAGTTAGATATCTGATGTATCAAATGACTATTCACCTGATTATCTTTTTGGTACATCGCATCGAATAGTGAACTACTTGTTTTATTTATATGAAAGGAAACTAGGAAAATAATGATAGCTATTAATAAAAAGCTAATACTAAAGACTAGGCTAATGGTCGTAAATAGAACTGCAAAAATCATCGCCAATTGAAAAATAATTGGCCCCAAATGAAGAAGTAACGTTAAATTAATCTCACCAAAAGCAGAACTTCCTCTTGCGAGATCACTGATTACTGTTCCAGCTTCAATTTGATCTTGTTCATCTTTTTTAAGATTTAAATAATTTTTTAAGCCTGCAAAAATTAATGCTCCTTTGAAATCAACCATCAAATAAGCACTAAAAATATTTTGTGTCCAATGGCATAACTCATTCACCAACCATGCAGTCGCGTAGGCAAGTACGAGTAGATATAAAAAATTAAATGGGAGTTGAATATTGAGGAAAAAGTTATATTCGTGTGCAGAATAGTCGATAATAATTTTCAGCAGGTATGGCAACAATGTTGTAAAGAATGCTGAAAACATCACTAATAAAAACATGAGAAACATACTACTGTTCTGTTTCTTATAATTTTCTTTAGAAACCTGCCATATAAATTTATAGTTCTGAATATCTTGCGAACTTAATAAAAATTTCATTTCTGTATCTTTTTTCTATTAAAACGAGTTAAAAATAATTTCTTTACACAAGAAATATTATAACTTGCCTTATTTATTGTTCTTCTTATTTTTTTGTTTAGAATTAAGCTTACAAATTTTTAAATAAGAGAAATTCTTTATATAAAATTTAATAACTCATGTGATTTCATAAAGACTTTAAAATCAATACACCACATTACGAATAAACTTAAGTACTTGGTTACCACTATTGATATAGGTATAAATCACTGAACTAGCATATATAAATGAAGAGCCAGCAACGATAGTTTTTGAGCTATCTGCAAATTGTATGGTCAACTCACCTTCTAATACATAAATAAGCTCTTGCCATCCTTCCGGGTCTGCTTCAGCAACATACGACTCCCCCACTGCTAATGACCATGTCCAAAGCTCAACTTGCGAACGCGATGGAACTGAAGCCAAAAAAGTCGCTTTGCTTTCTTCTTTTTCACCTTGCCAAGCAAGTGCATTGACCAAAGCTTGTTCTTTATGCTCAGGTGCACTCACAATCGTTCTAAAGTCTACGCCCAACACTGCTGCAATTGCATCAAGTTTAGCTAGGCTAATATTAACTTGCCCTGTTTCCAAAGCTGCAATTGTCCTTCTGCTCACCCCTGCCTGATCGGCCAAGTCCTGTTGGCTTAAATCTCGTTCATCTCTTAAGGAACGAATGTTTGTGCCGACATGCTGTAAAACGGTACTGGACTGGCTCATAAATTAACGCAGCAAATAAAATATGAGCAATATATTGCACAAAATAGAAGAATAGCGCAATATGTGCAGTATATTGCACAATTCTTTCTAATTTGAGTATGTCACCAATTTCTTTGAGTTCAAGCAAAGCCCCACAGTTAGCACTCGTTTTGATTACGATCATTTGGGGTGGAACATTCCTTACTGTGCAATATGCACTGAATTTTTCATCGCCTATGTTTTTTGTGGGCTGCCGCTTTGCTGTCGCGGCGCTTACCTTGCTGATTATTTCTTTCAAGAGTATGAAGGGCATTACTTTAAAAGATTTAGGTGCTGGCAGCACGATTGGTCTTGTAATTGCGGCAGGTTATGGCACACAGACGATTGGTCTTCAAACCATTCCAAGTAGTGAGTCGGCTTTTTTAACAGCGCTCTATGTTCCGCTTGTACCTATTTTAATGTGGCTCATCTTTAGAAAAGTTCCACACATTATGACTTGGGTGGGAGCAGTCCTTGCTTTCGCTGGCCTTATTTTATTGACAGGTAATGGTTTTGAACAAATCTCCTTAAATTTTGGACAGCTTGTAACAGTACTCGGATCACTTGCGATTGCTTTAGAAATTATTTTTATTAGTTACTTTGCTGGAAAAGTAAATTTACGTCGCGTCACCGTCATTCAACTCGGTGTAGCCTCTCTGGTTTCTTTTGCCATTATGCCTATGGTGGGTGAACATACAATTCCTGCATTTTCATGGCCACTTGTACTCCTTGCTGTTGCATTAGGTTTAGCCAGTGCACTTATTCAATTTGTGATGAACTGGGCTCAACGTATGGTTGATCCTTCCCGTGCTGCAATTATCTATGCAGGAGAACCTGTTTGGGCAGGAATTATTGGTCGAATTGCGGGTGAGCGTTTACCAATTATTGCTCTTTTGGGTGGTGCTTTAGTGGTATTAGGTGTTTTAGTCAGTGAGTTAAAACTTAAGTTACCAATTAAAAAAACTAAAAGAATTCGAGAATAAAAAAAGAGAGCTTAATGCTCTCTTTTTTATCTATTATTTTTTCTTTAATGAAATACAAGGCTGGTAGTACTCAACCGTTGGCATTGGATCATAAAAGGGATGGAGCAATGCTTTCCATTCCTGATAAGCATCAGACTTTCTAAACCCTTCTGTATGATTTTCAATCTCATCCCAAGAGATCATTAAAATATAATGATGTGGGTCAGTTGCATGTCTAATGAGCTGGACAGCATTGAAGCCCTCCATTGGATAAACAATATGTTTCGCCTGCTCAAAAGCCTCAAGAAATGCTTCACTTTGCCCAGACTTTATATTCAAATGCACATGTTCAATAATCATGATTTATTGATACATCGGACGGTTATCATTTAGCGCAATCAAGCCGCGAATTGCACGATATACAATCCAGATCCATGCAGCACCAATTACACCCACACAAAATACGGTCGATGAGATTGCAACGCCTGCAAACAGGTCAGTATTTTCACCTGTAAAGAACAAGAAAATAAACGGCAGAAAGGCAATAATATTCCAAGCGAGATACCACCAGAATGTTCGGATTTGCCATGTAAAGTGGCTCGCAAAAATTGAACCTTGCACATCAGAACGTTTTACATAGTTAATAATTAAAGCAATAACCGCAAGTAAGCCGCCTGTAAAAATAGCGACAATATAAAGTACATATAAAATAAGCGTTAAAGTACGATTTGGATCTTGGTCGATAGAACTATTCATTTTTATACCTCTCAAGTTTAATAAAACGATTTACTTTTATGAGCCCCGCAACACATTTAAGGGAGAAATTAGCCACAAAATCAAAAGTAAATGAAGGAATATGGTACAAAAATAAATCTTACGGAATGGTTGTTTTTGTGTTTTATGTCTCAGTTTTTGTTGTGCCCACCATGCAGCAGGCCAGCCTCCTAAAAAGCTGACAATGTGCAATGTTTGCTCAGGTACACGGCGATTACCCAATTGTGCTGCTTCTTTATCTTGTGAATAAAGCCAGTAACTCAGCACATTCATCATTAAAATAAACAATAAGGTATAGGCGGGTAAAATATGGATAAAACTCATAATTCCCATTAAAACGAAATAAAACACGATCCCCATTTGCATAGCAGACCATGGACTGGCCTGAAAAGAAGATTGTGTTTTTACTGGTTTTGACGTTTTACGAGTTTGAGATGCTTTTAAATAAGTGACCTGCTGAGCACGAAAGCGACCTTGCTCATCGAGAATAATCAGATATTCCAGTGCACAGCCAATAATTGGCCGAGGACCGGGGCGTGCAAAATCTTTAATATGCAAAAAGACTCGCTCTTTTTCAGCATCATCTGGCTGAATAAAGCCATAACCTTTTTCGTCGAACCATTCGACTAATCGCCCCTGATCTCGCATCTTTATTCCCTTTTATGCTTTTACATGACTTAAACGGTCTTGCATCATTGCTCGCATTTCCTGCGGGTCTTTTTGCAAAATGTCATCGCCGGTACGTCCTTCTTCTTTATTTTTTTGAGCAACTTGCAAGCGCATTGACCAAAAACGGCATGCTGCCATTGCCAAGAATACATCTAAACACTCAAGTTCATCTGAAGTAAGTACACGAACTTTTTGGTATGCCGCTAAGTAAGCCGCCACTTTGTCTGAGTTTAAATGTGCTGCTGGATATTCGGTACAAAAATCATTGATGGTAATCGCAATATCAAATAGCAATTCATCTTGATTTAATTCGTAAAAATCTAAAATACCTTGTAATTGCTCACCTTCAAACAAAGTATTGTCACGGAACAAATCTGAGTGAATAAAACCTGTTGGTCGGTTTGAATACTGCGCTGTTTTCGCATTAAAAGCTTGATAGACCTGCTCAAGTAACGTTTGGTCTTCTTGAGTCATATTTGGTTTAAGCTGTTCTGCAACACCTGTCCAGTATTGATGATCACGTTGATATTCACGTTCAAGTGGAAAATCTTTTAAAGCTACATGCAGTTTCGCCTGTGCATCTGCAACTGCGGCAACTTGCGCTACTGTCGTTTGCATGGGATGGTCACCCATGAGACGTGGTGCAATCTGTGCGGGCTTATCTGCAATCACATGAACCGCTTGTCCGCTATGCTTTAACGGCACAGCAACAGGTACATCATGAGTCCCTAATTGTTCAAGAACAGGAATAAGTTCGCCTGCTCCTTGTGCATCTAACTCTTCAAATACAGTCAATACATATTGTTTACGGTTTACATCAACCAAAAAATAATTGGTGTTTTGAATACCTCCCTGAATTGGGTTCAGCTCCAACACCTCTAATCCATAAGGTGCAGCAAAGGTGCGAACTTCATCTAAACTCAACGGGGTATAAACCGACATGGAAAACCTGCAAAAAACATCTGTGAAGTTTGATAGAATACCTCTTCCCTCCATGAAGGTGTAGCGCCTGTGTAGGAACTTTCACCAACGGCGATTATTTTTGGAAAAAGCTATGCTTGCTAAACGTATTATTCCTTGCCTAGACGTTGATAACGGACGCGTAGTTAAAGGCGTTCAATTCCTCGATATTCGTGATGCTGGCGACCCTGTTGAAGTGGCACGTCGCTATAACGAACAAGGTGCAGACGAAATTACTTTCTTAGACATTACCGCTACACATCATGGACGAGATACCACTTACCGTACTGTTGAACGTATGGCTGAGACTGTATTTGTGCCATTAACTGTCGGTGGTGGTGTACGTAAGGTTGAAGATATTCGTGCGTTATTAAATGCAGGTGCAGACAAAGTGAGTATTAACTCAGCTGCCGTATTTAACCCTGAATTTGTTCAAGAAGCTTCACAGCACTTTGGCGCGCAATGTATTGTCGTTGCGATTGATGCCAAAAAAACTGGCGACAACAAATGGGAAATCTTTACTCACGGTGGTCGTAAACCAACAGGTATTGATGCGATTGAGTGGGCAGTACAGATGGCGGACTACGGTGCGGGTGAGTTACTCATTACCAGTATGGATGCCGATGGTACGAAAGCAGGCTACGACATTGCTTTAATGCGTGCTATTAATGATCGCGTGACCATTCCAACAATTGCATCAGGCGGTGTAGGAAACTTACAACATCTTGCAGACGGTATTCTACAAGGTGGTGCTGATGCAGTATTGGCGGCAAGCATTTTCCACTTTGGCCAATATACCATTCCAGAAGCTAAACAATATTTAGCTGAACAAGGTATCGAAATGCGCTTGTAAGCTTATTGATATTTAAAGGGGCGATATGCCCCTTTATTTTTTTATGCAGCACCATCGACCGAATTAATGTCGCTAACGAGTTGAGGCTTTTCTTTTTTCTCGACCCATTTGGCAGGAAAGATTTTTTCTACAGCTTGAGACAGCGGTCTAGCAAGCGTAGTAGGTAACCGTATACCCAAAGGATTTTGTTCTTTTAAATCTGCCGAAGACACCACCCGTGTTCCCATCACATAGTCAAACCAAGGTTTGGTCACACACCAATTGGCGTCTTGATTAGAGTTCATGTGGTGATCGTAATGCCACGGAATTTTACGCTTTGCCCAATCAGGCTCTAAATGCGCACGGCGATGAATATAATAATAATTACCAGCACTGTACCAAGCTGCGAGAGCCATGCCTTTTGAAAATGGATAGAAAATTGCGCTTGAAACGGTTGCCACCACAGCAAGCGAAATTAACTCATTTTTAGTTCGCCAGTTACCAACACCTTCCACATAGCAATCATCATGAAATTGTTGTTTACGAACTTCACGATGATGCGCCCAATGAGACTCCATGCTTTTTGGCACGGGGCTATAGCGTGGTTTTCCGGCACGGTGTACACCATGCAATATATATTTATGCGCCACCCATTCAAATGCATTTGCAACCGCAATTCCGGCAATAAACCCTTTTAACATCACCTAACTCCTTTTTCTTTTTATTCAGCATATAAAATTCGTTATGCTAGGTATTGACCAGAATTTATGGTTTCATTGACAAATCACGACAAGAAAGAGGTGGTCAGGGATGCCACAACTAAAAAATTATACAGGCTCAGTATATGGAGGACTGGGACATCTATTAAAAGCTTATTGTGAAGCCAATCAGTTAGCTATTCCTGAACAATTAGAACAAGTTCAAAATCTAGAGCGCTTTGACTATGTGATTTGGCGCGACCTATTAGAAGTCATTTATAAACTAGACCCGAAGCCGGGATTAGGCCTAGAAATTGCCAAATACGTGCAACCCAAACACTTAGGGATTATTGCCTACCTTGCTCTCTCTTGCGATAACTTAGGTGAAGCTTTAATTCGCTATCATGATTTTCACCGTCTGATTTATGACGGCAGCCCTTTAGTCGTTGAGTTACAAGGAAGATATGGCTCTATTCGCTGGGAAGCGACTGAGTTACACCCTACTCAACTTACCGATGAAATCGCGATTGCACTGGTCATTCAGTTCTTACGTCTTTTTATGTCTCATGAAGATGTGCATTTACATGAAGTACATTTCTTAAATGCTGCTCCTAAAAATATTAGGGTTTATGAACAATACTTCCAATGTCCCGTTCGTTTTAGCCAGCCGCGTACAGAGTTGCTTATTCCAATTACGGAAATTCATAAGCCGCTTAGCAGCGCAGACCATACCCTACAGCAGCTATTGGTTCAGCAAGCACAAGCACTGTTAGAACAATTACCAAATTCGACCCAACTTGATCAGCGTTTACAGCATTCAATTTTGACTGGACTGCAAAAAAATCAATATCAAATTGAATATATTGCTGCTCAATTAGGTCTGTCGGTGCGGCAACTGCAAAGACACTTACAACAGCAAAACACCACCTTTCAGGAACGTGTTCAGCAAGTGCGCTTTATGCTGGCAACCGAGTATTTAAAAGACCCGCATTTAAGCTTGCAAGAGATTGCTCTTCTGCTTTGTTACTCGGAACAAAGTGCTTTCCAAAGAGCGTTTAAGCATTGGACCAATCAAACACCACAGCAATGGAGGGATCATTTTTTAGACAAAGAATAACCAACCAAAACTTACAAATCTTTTCTTGATTAAAACAACACTGAAAACAAAAATTTCATATAGTCACATGCTTCAAATTTATGTGACGTAATTCACATTAATTAAAATAGATTAAATAAATGAGTAATCAGAATGAATAAATATTTTGCTGAATTTCTAGGTACGTTTTGGCTAGTCTTTGGTGGTTGTGGTAGCGCAGTTTTAGCCGCAGCTTTCCCTGAACTTGGTATTGGCTTTGCAGGTGTAGCCCTTGCCTTTGGTTTAACCGTACTGACAGGCGCCTATGCTCTAGGGCATATCTCAGGTGGACATTTTAATCCCGCGGTAAGTGTTGGCCTTTGGGTCGGCGGCCGCTTCGATGTTAAAGATTTAATTCCCTATATCGTTGCTCAAGTGGTCGGTGCGACTGCTGCTGCATTTGTTCTCTACATTATTGCTCAAGGCCAAGCGGGCTTTAGTGGTGTTGGTGGTTTTGCTTCGAATGGTTTCGGTGATTTATCACCAAACAAGTTTGGCTTAGGTTCAGCTTTCATTATTGAAGTCGTTCTTACAGCTTTCTTCTTAATTATTATTTTAGGTGCAACTGACCGCCGCGCACCTGCTGGCTTCGCTCCTATTGCGATTGGTTTAGGCTTAACGCTTATTCACTTAATCAGTATTCCAGTAACCAACACTTCGGTGAACCCTGCACGTAGTACAGGTGTTGCGTTCTTTGCTGAAACTGCTGCTTTAAGTCAGTTGTGGTTGTTCTGGGTAGCTCCGATTTTAGGTGCTGTGATTGGTGCGATTATTTATAAGGTAGTTGCTGGGGAGAAGGATTAACTGCACGACCGCAAGTACCATGTTCACTCAAGTAGTAATTGTGTATGTAATGCCTCACTTTTGAGTGAGCAAAAGTGACAAAACTCATTCGTTTCACTGACGTTACTTCCATGTAACGCAGTGAAACAGGCGGCATCCGTGCCGCCGTCGCGATAGCAAATTGAGTAAAGTAATATTTATTACAAAAACGGATTATTAATTTCTTGTTCAGCCGGACGTTCAATTTTCTCAGGCAATTCTTCTTTTTCTAAAGCCGCAACCACTTCGTTTAAAAAGCTCTGTAAAGCCTTCGCTTGTTCTAATCCGACTTTGTCTTTGGTGATTTGCAAGTTGCCATAAATGCTGACGCAATCGACATCATTTTCTAATGTTAAATCTTCAATTGATGAAGACTCTGTACCCTTTTCAAATGGCTTAAACATAGGTCTTGTCTCGTTGTTATATCTTCACAGTGTAATACGACCAATTTAAAAAAAATCAATCAAAATTAAAAGAGCCGATAAAATTAAGAATGCTCCCATCAAGATATTAAAATATTTCAAGCGGTTGCCCTGATTCAGCACCACTGAAAATTTATCACCACAAAACCCCCAAAAGAACAAACACACATAGCAAGTGAAGAAATAAATAACGATAAAGATCGGCAACGACTGCGGATTTTCAATGCTTGTAAACATGGTAATACCCGATACACAAGCCAACCACGCTTTGGGATTCAACCATTGTAATAAGAACCCATCTTTAAAATTGGGAATAATCATCTGTTCTACAGGAACACTGGAAATAGAAATATTGGCAGCAGAAAGAATAATTTTTATGCCGATATAACAGACAAATAGCGTTCCACAAATCGCAAGAATCTTTAATACAACAGGAAACTGAGTTAATAAACTCTGAAGACCAAATGCCATAAAAATTAAAAGCAAGGTAAAACCAATGGTTGCACCTGAAATATAGGGAAGCGATCTTTTTAAACCATGATTTAAACTGGTCGATAAAATGACGGTATTTACTGGACCAGGGGTAATAGACATTGCAAATGAAAAAAGAAACATCGAGGCAAACATTGTTATTGTCCTTATTAAAATAGAATCCATAGACAGATCTGTCTATGGATTCTATTTTAAACATTTACGGTTTTGCAATAACAATCAAAAAAGCTGCTTATTTCATTATTTGCAAGAAATAGTTCACCAATGCTTCGACCAGTTGCTTCACAATCGCTTGGCGTGTTTCTTCGTCAATCGTTGGAACTTTTGCTTCCATTGGTTCTGATGAACCACTTTTTTGCTTTTTAAATTGGTCTTGTAGCGCTTTAATTTGTTCGGCGTTTAAGTCCTGCTCGCATTGGCTCTCGCCATCCCAATGTAAATAATCTAGCTTCTGATTTGGCTTAACTTGGCTTGCCGTTAAAGGTAGGCGATAGACATTACGCTTTTGTTGCTCAGTTAACTGAGGGAACAGGTTAACGCCTAAGCGTTCTTCAAGGTAGCAAACACTCACCACTTTCACTTGCAGAGAGTTATTGTTTGGTGCGTAGTAGGCCCCAATAGCGCCAGTTTTTGGCATATAGACCGCTTTATAAACTGCGGTAGGAACAATGACACCCTTCCCAATCGTTTTAAGGCGTTTACCCTCAAAAACAGGACCTGTAACCACATAAACATCTTGTTTTTGCTTAGTCGCGATAGCACGCGTAGCTTCTTCAAGTTTACGCCAAACTTCCTGATTATTTTTAGGTGCTTGCGGCACCATATTACTTAACGAGAAGCTATCGGACTGTGAGCTTTTATTTGGCATATCGCCATTCGGTGCCATATGACCACGGTCATAGCCTGAACCACGATAATCACTTAATAGTGCTCGATGCTTTTGATCGATACGGGTTTCTTCATGGAAGTTGTCTTCACGCTTAATTTTGACACTCAAACGTTCTGCATTTAAATGCTCAGCCGACCATAACGGCGTTTTAGAAATGCCTGAATACAAAACATTAAAACCATTAAAGCACAGCGGATAACTGTCTTTTTTTAAGCTTTCTTTATTTAAAGCAGGGGGAACTTCTCGATAAAACTGATTAAGGCAAGCCGAGTTAGTACTTAAAGGTGAAAACCACTGCGAAATCTTTTCACTACCAAATGCAATCGCAAAACTTCCAGCAGCAATACAAGCAAGAATAATCTTGCCAAAATGCTCACTTAGAGAGAATGAGTTTGTACCTTTACTACGTTTTTTACTTGCCATGTTTCTATCAATACCACTGTCCACACGCAGCTTAACAATCCTGCTTTTTTAAGTATATCTCTTATCTTTCAAATGGTTAAAACATGGTCATCTTTTTTGTAACTCCATTTCCCCTTACGTAACAATCTGTTGGAATTATGAGATGCTTTGGCTATTGAATTACGCCAATTGCGTATCTTTCGTTGAAAAACACTGATTGCTTATGACATGGTTAGCTCCACAAATTTGGATAAAAATATAATCGGAGTCCACTTAATGATCCATTCAAAGATTATTGGTATTGGCGTAATCACGGGATTATGTAGTATGGCCGCTTTGGCTGAGCCAGCAGTCCAGCCAGGAGATACTTTAGAAAGTTTGTCTAAAGTGAAAGTTACGACAACGGTAAATGGCCAACCTGGTTCTATTAGCGATTTAGTCAATAGCGGACAAGTACAGCAAGTTTCTGCTGCACCGACAAATGCAGCGCCTACTGGTGCTCCTATTCCGGCAGATGTTCCACCAGCACCTCCAGCAGGCGGTGAATTGGCTCCACCAGCAGCACCAACTGATGCAGTACCACCTGCACCAAACCAAGCGCCTCCAGCGCCACAAGATCCGAACACTCCACCGCCTCCGGCAGATCCAACTCAGTCGGCAGACCCGATGGCAAAAGATGGTGGTTTGCCAGCAGATGCACCTATGCAAGCTCAGTAATCAGAGCCATAAAAAAACCAAGACATCTGTCTTGGTTTTTTTATTACATCAAATTTTTAGATTTCGATTTGGCTACCTAACTCAACCACACGGTTAGTTGGGATTTGGTAGAAGTCACTCACTGGACTGGTGTTACGCTGCATAGAGATAAATAGTTTTTCTCTCCATGGAGACATGCCATCGCCCACCGAATGAACAATACGGTCGCGAGAAATAAAGAAGCTGATGTGCATCAAGTCATATTCAAGACCTAACTGCTCATAAGCTTGCATAAGCGCTTTTGGTACATTCATTTCATCTTTAAAGCCGTAGAAGATTTTAATACGGAAGAAATGCTCAGCTAAAGTTTCTGTTGAAATACGTTCTTCTGGTGCAACAAATGGTACATCTTCAATAACTACCGTTACCAAGATATTGCGCTGATGCAGCACTTTATTGTGCTTGATGTTATGCAACATGGCATGTGGCACAACATTCGGCGTACCCGTCATAAAGACAGCATCACCTGGTACCCAGTGCACGCTATTACCAATACTTTTCACAAACAAATCTAGCGATAACGTATCGTGTTCAAGCTTGGCAAAAGTAAGCTCACGACCACGCTTCCATGTCATTAAGATGGTCACTGCAATCGCACCAATCAATAATGGCACCCAACCGCCCGACAAGATTTTAAGTGAAGTTGCTGCGACTAAAACCGACTCTAAAATAAAGAATGGAATAATCAGGAGTAGCACTTTTGGCATACTCCACTTCCAAGCCGAATAGATGAATACAGCAACCAAAATCGTGTCACACAGCATGGTTAAAGTTACAGCTAGGCCATACGCACTTGCCAAGTTTGAGCTGGTTTTGAAAATCAAAATTAAGATAATAATTGCGATTAAAAGTAACCAGTTTAAGAAAGGGACATAAATCTGACCTTCTTCAGACTCAGAGGTATGTTTAATACTTAAACGTGGTAAATAACCCAATTGAATCGCTTGGCGAGCAAGTGAAAACACCCCAGAAATTACGGCTTGAGAAGCAATCACGGTTGCCATGGTCGCCATAATAATCATTGGGTAAAGTGCCCACTGCGGAACCAATAAATAGAACGGGTTTTGAATCGCCGCTGGGTCTCTTAATAGTAATGCGCCTTGTCCTGCGTAGTTTAAAACCAAGCACGGCAACACTACAAAGAACCACGCTAGACGAATTGGAACTGGTCCAAAATGTCCCATATCGGCATAAAGAGCTTCACCACCAGTCACTGTTAAAACGACAGCACCCATAACAAAAAAAGTCATTACGGGGTGGTGATAGATAAACTGAATCGCCCAATGCGGACTAAACATACCCAACACCACAGGAGTCTGAATGACGCTGTGAAGGCCTAATAATCCTAACGATAAGAACCACACCATCGTGATCGGGCCAAAAAACTTACCGACAAAGGCCGTACCATGTTTTTGTACCAAGAATAACGCGATGATAATGGTGATCGCGATTGGCATGATGAATGGGTCAAACACATTGGTTGCAATAGACAAACCTTCGACTGCCGACAGTACCGAAATGGCTGGGGTAATAATACCGTCACCAAAAAACAGCGATGCACCAATAAAGCCAATGGCAATCATATAGATTTTTTTGTTGTCGGCAATTTTGGCTTTACGCAAGTTCAATGCGAGTAAGGCCATGATTCCGCCTTCGCCATTGTTGTCTGCACGCATGACAATGGCGACATACTTGATGCTGATGATCAGCATTAAGCACCAAAAAATAATAGATAAAATTCCTAATACGTTTTCAGGCTGAATTCCCAACCCATGCGCTGCATGGAAGGACTCTTTTAAGGCGTAGAGTGGACTTGTTCCAATATCTCCAAAGACCACCCCAAGAGCTGCCAAAGCCGTGGCAGGCAAGGTTGCTTTTTTGGCCGTATTTTGCATTGTGTAATTAAACCAATATGATTTTTATCGCAATCTTATCACCTCTATTATTTTTTTTCTGTAATGCTCATCTTAAATCTTGGCAGGACTCGTTTTTTTAGTTACTATCGCACGCCTTGGTGAGGTGTCCGAGTGGCTTAAGGAGCACGCCTGGAAAGTGTGTATACGTTTGCGCGTATCGAGGGTTCGAATCCCTCTCTCACCGCCAGAATTGAAAAAAGACCTAAATCATTTTGATTTAGGTCTTTTTATTTAACTTAAATAAAATCAATTTAATCAACAATAAGTAACTTCGCACCATTCAAGCTAAAAGACTGATGTGGTTCTGAATTATCTCCGACTTGATAACTCATGCCTGATGTTAAAGTAAATGTTCTTCCGTCTTTCAATCTACTTTCTAGCTCGCCTTCTAGGCAAAATAATATGTGCCCTTTCTCACACCAATGGTCTGCTAAATAGTTTGCTGAGTACTCGACAAGTCTCACTCTAATTTTATTTCCTTCTTCACCAAAAAATTGAGTTTTCCAATAAGCTTTTCCTGTTTCACCACTATATTCAGTGACTTCAATTTCTTCCCAGTTTGTAATTTGAAATGGAAAAGGTGCGATATTCATAATTTTTTCCAAAGAAGTATTATTGTATTTTTCAACTTATAGATAAAATTGATTTTTGCAAAGGATTTAAAAATAATTATTTATTAGGCCCCACTACCTAACTCAGTGACTAACCAATTAGATTTTGGATCCTTTTTTACAACAGTCACAAATACAATATAGGTACCCGCAGGGTTACCAGCAAGATCCGCATGTACGGTTTTTATCTTTATGGCGAGTGAAATCATTTTATAAAATTGTTGGTAGTAATCAGGTCTATTTTTTGCTGAGTCGTAACGAACTTTTAGTACTTCTATAACTTTTGAATCTTTATAAATTTGGGGTATTTCAGCACTTCGAATATTTAAGTTCTCACCTGACCAAACATATTTATATGCTGTAGCTACGTCTCCATTAGAAAGTGAATTAAAAAAGGAAATAGCCACTCGACTCGCTTGTTCTTTTTCAGAATTAACCTTTTTCTCGTATACCTTAAAGGCTGCAAATAAACATAATCCTACAAGAAGTAGTCCGATAGTTATAAAGATTCTAGACTTTAGCATTTGGCTTCCTTTCTAATTTTTAAAATGCCGTGTTAAGAAATAGTCTGATCAAAATTAATTTACAGAAAGGCCTAAATCATTTTGATTTAGGCCTTTCTTATTTTAAATAAAAATTAAAACGTTAGTTATTACCTAGATGCTTTGAAACATCTTTAGCAACTTGTATAGCAATATCATCCCATGCTTTATCTAACAAACCTGTTTGAGATGAACCACCAATTTTTGGATCGTTTAACTTAGAGTTAAATGTATTCGTCCATTTCTGGCCTTTATATTCAAATGTAGCGACTAAAGTTACATTTGCTACATCAATTGCTGGGGTAATATTGAACATACCAGCTGAGTATTCAAAGCCAGATCTAGCTTTTTCAACAGTAATCGTTAATGGACTTCCATTTGGTGATAATTTTGCTATCTGAGCGATTGCTTCTTCTATACGACTTGATAGAGCTACTCCTGTAGGAATACGTGTTCTAGAGCCTCCCCCTACAAAACCATCTGAACCTTGAATATCAATACGTTGAGGAAAAGTATCTGGATTCCATTTGATATAGACAGTATCTTGCATCTTTGGAAGAGCTGATAATTCTGAAACAGACGTATAGTTTAGACGGTTATTAAAAGGTAAATTAACTGCACAACCTGTTAATGTAGTTACTAATATTAATGTACTTAAACTGAGTAGTTTTTTCATAATTTGAATCTCATGTAGTTTTAAAAATAAAATTTAGACTTCTCTAATCAGCCTTAATCCAAATCGAACACTTCTAATGACTCTACATAAGGCAAAATAAGATATTCATGATTAGATAAATGCTGTTCTAATTGGGTATGAGTCGATTGATTGAATTGATAAAAGTTGCTCAAATCATTAAGCAATTGAGGTGTTTTATTTGCATCAAATTTTGGTGTTTTAATGAAGAATAATAAGCTTGCCCCTAAGCCAACATACTCTAAGTCATAGTTTTGATCTAAATGCTGAATTAGGCTAAAAGATTCAAACGGATTCAAATCACAACTAAAGTATCCATTGAGGCATGCTGCAAATTTTTGAGTTTCAGTTTCACTGTTTACTAGCTTTACTTGAATAACCTCATCTAAAATTTCTTCGGGTTCAGCATTGATCTGTAACAGAGTCGCTTGATCTTCATCGCTATACTTAAGTTTTTTAGGCAAGTTATTAAATTCTATATAATTTTCTGGCTTTAATAATTGTTCAATGTGGTATTGAAGTTCTAAGGGTCGAGTATTATCCCAACTTGCTTCACTGTCATCTTCAACGAGTTCTGAAGTATCAAAATAAAGCCCATCTCCCATTGAAGCATGCATGGACGTGTATTGGCATTGTCCAATATCTTCTAAAAGTAATAATACTTTTTTTTGAAAGTTGTTCTGCTTAATTTCTGAATATAAGTTAACAACATCGTTCCATGAGTTTATTTCACTGATTGTTGCGTAGCATATTAATTCATGAGCATCGTCAGTTATAAGGGAATTTTCTTTTTCTTTAATATCAAGAATAGTCATAAATTTTTAAATTTAATCTATATTTAGCGGACATTTATATCATAAATAAATTGTATATTTAACTTAAAACCTTAATATAATTTTTTAAAAATCTTCTATATAAGAAGCCCAAACCTCACGTTCAGGCCTCTCCCTTTTTTAACTTACTCAGACAACGCTAATAACTTCTGCACGTACTCGATCGCATTATTCTCTATGTCTTGGTGAGTCGGAACATCGTCATCTTCTGAAGGGTTTGTGTCTAAGCCATAAAATGCATGAAGTGGTTGGTAGTCCGCCCCAACATATAAAGCCGTTAGCTTAAATGGAGTAAAAATCTGCTCTAAAGAAAGCTTGTATTCACCCTGCTCTGAATAAACGTTTTCTTTCACACCAGCAGACAAAGCCAACATAAACTTTTTATTTTTAAGCTTGTCACCTGTTGAGCCATACGCCCAACCATAAGTCACAACTTCATCAATCCATTGTTTCAAAAGCGGTGGGCAGTTAAACCAATACACTGGAAATTGAAATACTAAATTTTCGTGTTCTTCTACCAGTGCTTGCTCTTTGGCAACATCAATTACCCCATCTGGGTAGGTTTGATAAATTTGATGAACCGTAAATTGGTCTGGGTGTTTCTCTAGTTCCTCTACCCATCTTTTATTTACAACAGACTGGTCTATGTGAGGATGAGTAACAATGACTAATGTCTTTTTCATTATAAAAACACTCTTATCGAAAAGTTGATAAATCGATTATAGAAGTGTACTTTCCTAAATATAAGTACGGTAATTTGTGTTATATACTATACTAAAAGATAGTGTAGATTTTAAAAATGACTGAATGCGTACCATCCCATACGCCATTAGAAGAAACGGGTTTCGGCTACACCCTTTCTTTAATTAATGGCAAATATAAAATGATTATTATGTATTGGCTATATGAAAAAAATGTCATGCGTTTTAATGAGTTGCAACGCTGTATTGGCAATATTTCATTTAGAACACTCAGCAATACACTTAAAGAATTAGAAAGAGACGAGCTTATTATTCGCAAGGAATATCCTCAAATTCCACCTAAAGTTGAGTACCGTCTTTCAGAAAGAGGACAGTCTTTGATTCCTTTATTAGATATGATGTGCGATTGGGGCGAGCGCAATAAATCGTCTTAGTTTTATAGACTTGAAGTGATACTAAATATGAGAAATGAATTAAGAGAAATTTTTATTAAGGGATGCGACGATAAAATTGAAAAGAAGGGAGACAATGTTGGTCTATCTTTTTATGCTTTTTTTAAAAATAAGAATGATAACCCTGAGTTACTGATGGAAGCAGCGCATTGGTGGATTATGGAACATAAGCTAGATCACTTCGAGAAGGCTGTTAAGATTAAGCAGTTGGTTTTGAGTGAGCAGTAATTAGAGTTATTCGAAAAGGCTTAAATTTAAGCCTTTTCATTATTTTTAAATTTAAAAATTAATTACTTAACATATGACCAAACATCAGGATCTGTATATTCTTCATCGATATGATAGCCTTCAGCCTTAGCTTTTCTCTCTTCCTTTTCACGATATTTTTTATTTTCAATTAATCTCTTTTTAAACGCTTGCTCAAACTCACTAGGTGTCATTTTATCAGAGTCAGGAATTGAGTCTCTTTCATTGTATCGAACACTTTGAAAGCTAAATCTAAGCATATATTGTTCTTCATTCCGCTCATTTTTAGCTGTTCTTTTTAAACTGATATCTAAAATAACCCCATTAGCATACAACCTATAACCCAATGATTTTGTCGGGCTGTTGTTTATTATATTTTTCCATTCTTCAAAACTAAAAATATAGCTTGGGTCAATGACATCACGACTTTTCGATAGATGTTTAATATTATCTTCTTTAGCGATACGCGGAGCATCTGTGAAGAAATAGTTTTTCCAGCCAGCCTGATTAATACGTTTCATTAAAGCTACGTAGCTTTGATAAACCTGCTCTGGGGTAGCAAATTCTTCTTTTGTGAGGCCAGCATCAATATCTAAAACTTGGATCCCTTCATTTTTGTCATATTGAGTACCTAATACAGAGAAAGCATGCTCAATTAACAAACTGTTAGAGCCATTCTCTATAGTTAATTTTCCTAAGTTAGGAGGAGAAAATTGAAGTTCTCTAAAGCTAACGCCAGCTGGATGATTATCGACATTTCCATCACTATACTTTGAAAAATCTTGAATACCTTTTTCACCCATATGCAAAGTGTAGGCCTGCTGATTCATAGTCAAATTCTCATTATGTTCTGATGTTGGCTGACAAGCGGAAAGTAATAATCCAAAAATCAAAATTAGGAAATATTGTCTAAATTTTGCCATCATTACTATCTTTCCCTACTTTAAACTCTGCTTTGCTATCTCCCCATCCTGAAATAACTCCTAATTCTTTTTCTAAAAAGTCTCGTCCTTTATCGCTTTGCATTAATCGATGATATTTAGAAGCCGCAACTTTAATCCATTTTATACGGCTATCATAAACTTCAACCTGAGTACCCTCTAATGGTTCGCTATAAACCGTTTCAGGTAGTTGGGATAGAACACCTGCATGACGTCCTTTATACTGTCCTTGTTTATTAGGTTTAACTGCATCGACACCATAATCACTAGTTAAAACAAGAGTACTATCTGGTAAACCTGTAATACGTTGCAAAGAAGCCTGTTTCTGGACTTTCCATTCCTTCCACACAAGTTCTTGTAAAATATTATATTGTTCCTGAACTGCAATCGCCATCAAATGGTCAAAAAGATTTTTAGAAGCCGTTTTAAAATTATCGTTTCGAGTCTTCCCTGCTCGCTTAAAAGTATTTTCAATATCTGGTAAATACCCAAAACCCTCTTCTATCTGGTCAGTCCATCCTAATTGTTTAATAACGGATAAGGAATTAGACCAAGGCAAATTCTCGACTTCTTTTTTAATATGTTTAAAACCAGATACTTTTCGGGCTTTCATACAATTTTTAAAGGAGGCTGATGAAGCACTCCATGCATAATGCCATGGTGCAATATCCATAAATAACCATAAATTGCCCTTAGCAAAAGAATGTACTGGGTCTCGAATCATAGAATTAATAACAGGGGCTGTTAAAACACCGCCTATGGCACCAGAAATCACGGGTGCCCACTTATACCCCCATGCAGTTAATCCATGTTTAAAAATAGCAGCTACAGTTTTTGAGGCAAATGCTCCAAGTCCCATCCAATAGTAACGACCTCTAAATAGTTTAGTTCCTGAAATTTCTTGTTCTAAATAAATTCTGGCATAGACAGAAGCAATACGCCTTGCTCTAGCCTCATACCCAGGTTCAAGTTTGTAATGATTTGCACTTTTGAGATTAGAAACTCTTTTTATGGCCTCTTGCTGATAAATTTCCCAGAAAGTTAAGCAATCACATTGAACGGTTTTACAGCTATTTTCCGTAGTATTGGTATTACTATCCCAATCAAGACTTCCACTCATTTAGCATCACCATCATTGTCAGCAGAATCAGCCTCGAAACTTATCCAATTTAAATCCAACTTCAAATTTTCTTCCTTAGAAGAATGAATACGCTTAGACCTACCCTTGTCATCTGCTTGAGAGATGTACTCATTTCCATCGGTAGAAATTTTATAGTCTACTTTTTTCATGGGTTCACCAGAAGGTAATAACATTTGGAACTTTTCGTTATATGACTCAAAAGCAGGTAATCCTTGAATATTTACTCCTACTTCAGCCCCACCTTTAAATAAATGTTGCCCAGCTTTTACTTCAAACTTTGCTGGAGTAATTAATGTAATACCATTTTTATTAATAATGATCTGAGAACCGCCAGCCATATACAAAACCTTATCTGGTAAAAATTTATTTGTCTTCCTAAAATAGATTCCATGAAAATTAACTTAACTATCTTAATATTATGACCTTTATTCTTGCTATTCAACTTGAGGACAGTATTGTGATAGCAGCCGATACTCGTAGTGCCGTGCCTCATCAGGATAATGGCTCATATTTATATCAAGATGGTATTCAAAAGCTCTTTCCATGGGAAAACGGTATTATTACAGGAACTGGCGAATTAAACCTTATTCAAAATGTTATGCATTCTTTCGATAAATTTAAGAAACAGAATATCCATGAGCTACCAAATTTATTGAAGAAATCTAAATTAAAGCGTGAACAAGAAATCACACATTCACAGTTAGAAATCACAAAATTGCTATATTCAACTTATAGCGAAAATGGAGCACAACTTTACTCAATTCAGCCCAATAAACTAGAAGAATATGAAGTAATTAGATGTGAGAAAAATGAAATTTTACTCTGGACATTTAATCCAGACATTCGACCTATTATTAATGCACTAACAGAGTTATATTCCAGCTTAAAACCATTAAATGTATTTACTAATACGGCTGACTGTATCTATTACTATTTAAACCAAATATCTCCTATCTTTCATAAACAAGCGCAACGTGATCCTATGATGAGTAAAGAATTTAACTTCTTTTTCCAAGCTAAAGATGAATATTTTTTTGGAGAATATTTAAATCATAACTCTAGTACACAGAGTAATAGAATAAATAATCTTTAAAAGCAGACCCAACTCCCGTTGAGCCTTCCCCCATCAAACCCGACTTAAAAAGTACTCAAGTAATGCATCCCTTTCATCAGTGCTATTAGTCCCTAAAAGCTGAACCATCGCGCCATCAATCACAAATAAAAACATGTGCGCATCTTCAACTGTAGCAGTCGCTTTTACAGTTAAAAGGAATTTATGAATTTCTTTAATGAACCAGTTTCGATAGTCAATAACGAGTTTATATGCTGCTGGATAGATCTTTTCAATTTCAAAAATAGCTTTAAATGGCAATCGATAAAAGCCCTCTAAGTTTGCATGTAAGAGATAAATTTTCTTGAGTTTATCGAATGCCATGAGTTCACGGTACGAATGAATAATTGAAAATACCTCATGTTTTAAGGCATCTATTTGAAAGGTTAAGCTCATCTGAATGAGCCTTTCTTTTGAGTGAAAATAGTTATAAAAAGTGGCTTTGGGGATTTTGGCTTCCTCAATAATTCGATCTATCCCGATGTAAAACCCATTTTGATTAAATAAATCTTTTGCCGCGTGGAGCACGCTTAATGCTCTAAATGAAGCTTCTAAATTTGGCATTTTTATACCGTTTAAAATAATTTTTTGTTGTATGTAAAAGAGATAGAAATGCCGTCGCTCTTAAATTGAGCGCTAAAAACAGGCATGCAAAAGCCGCACAAAAATGGTGTGCTCGCCTATCTCGGGTTTTATTGTTGCTATGATTTTTTAGTCGTAATGACTTATGGCTTAAAACCTAAGTCGGTTAAACCGTTTTAAAGACCAGTGCGATATAGACGTAAAGATTTTGGCAAAGGTTGCCAATGAGAGAGATGAAATAGTACGCATGTGCGGACTCCTTGTGTGTAAAGGAGTTCTACCCGATCACTGTCAAATGATGGTGGTAGAACGAGAGAAGGTTGACAGACTGACACACAAGAATCAGCACGCACAAGGCGTCCCTCCCTCGCCCTACCGCTACGAAGGGGGACGAACGAGTTCGCCACCAAAAAGAGAACCTTTTGATGTCTTGTGTGTTATATCGATCTGTCAAAATCGACTGGCAATGTAGGCCAGCAGGCAAAGGATAATCCGCGTGTTTTTGAGTGTCAATATGATATTGGCTATTCATTTATAAAGATTATTTTTATTTTTCATTGGCCTAGTGATTTAAGAATATATTTTCTTAAAGTTTAGTTTATCTGCTTATTTCATTATTAATTTACCGTTCATTTTCAAACCTGTTTAAATGAACAGATTGATCGCGCTATAAATAAAAGCTACAGTAAATAAAGTTTGAATTTTATAACTTTAAATAAATTGATAACGCATGCAGGCAAAGACATGGAAACCATACATGATTTTTATCGCCGCTTTTCTTTAACCAGAGATAGCGATTACTCGGTTCCATCAACTTCGTTTGGACATTTTAACGTGTTCCAACGCGATGCCTGCTCGTTTCTCACGCCTTATAGCCGCCGCGATTATTATAAAATTTCACTGGTTTTAGGCACAGGCGAACTACACTACGCCAACCGCTGGATACGAGTCGACCGTCCTGCTTTACTGTTTTCAAACCCGATGGTGCCCTATGCATGGGAAATTAATTCGCCTGAACAGGCAGGCTGGTTTTGTCTATTTACCGAAGAGTTTGTAAACCAAGAATCAAGACAAAGCTTTTTAAAAGACTCACCACTCTTTAAGGTCGACGGCGACCCTTTGTATTTTTTAAACGATCAACAAGTTGAAGAAATTTCATTTATTTTCAAAAAGATGATGAGTGAAATAAATTCAGACTATATTCACAAATACAACGTTTTAAGAAACTATTTACACCTGATTGTGCATGAAGCCATGAAAATGCAACCGACCCAACAGTTTGAAAAACATAGTAATGCTGCGGTTCGCATTTGCCATTTGTTCTTTGAATTATTAGAGCGTCAGTTTCCTATCGATTCGCCCCATTTTCAGCTTAAACTCAAAACTGCAAATGACTATGCCTATGGCCTGTCGGTGCATGTGAACCATTTAAACCGAGCCGTAAAAGAAGCGACAGGTAAAACCACCTCTGAACATATTAGCTCTCGTATTACTCAAGAAGCCAAAGCACTGTTACAGCACACCAGTTGGAATATTTCCGAAATTGCTTATAGCTTAGGCTTTGAATATTCAGCGTATTTCACCAACTTCTTTAAGAAAAATACGGGCTTTTCACCTAAAAAGTTCCGTGAAGACTGTGTGGCCTAAAAACAGATTGTTTGAATTTTATAATTATTGGTTTGAATGTTATACGTCAGTTTGAGCCAAAGCATTTTATAGTTTTTCTACTCAAGTGATTTTGCAAAAAGAGTGTGAAAAATGAAATATAGAACTTTAGGACAAACAGGCGAAAAAGTATCAGCACTTGGTTTAGGTTGCATGGGAATGAGCTTTGCCTATGGTGCCTCAGACGACACACAAAGCATTGCCACTCTAGAAAAGGCATTAGACCTCGGCATTAACTTTTGGGACACCGCCGACATGTACGGCAACGGCGCAAACGAAGTTTTACTCTCAAAAGTTTTAGAAAAACACCGCGACAAAGTATTCTTGGCGACCAAATTTGGCTTTCGCTATAAAGAAGACAACCTTAACCCACAAAATTCTTTAGAGTCTTATATCGACGGCTCTCCAGAGTGGATTAAAGTTGCGGTCGAAAACAGTTTAAAACGCTTAAATACTGACGTGATTGATTTGTATTATGCACACCGCATTGACCCGAATATTCCAGTTGAAGACACCATTGGTGCAATGGCTGACTTGGTCAAACAAGGTAAAGTTCGTTATTTAGGACTCAGTGAAGCATCGGCTGAAACCATTCGTAAAGCGCATGCGATTCACCCGATTGCAGCGGTTCAACACGAATATTCATTGCTTACTCGTGAACTGGAAGATACTCACTTTCAAACCATTCGCGAGTTAGGCATTAGCCTTGTGCCGTATTCACCGCTATCGCGTGGTTTAATCACCAATACGCTTGATGTGGGTAGCCTAGACGAAAGTGATTTCCGTCGTCAGTTACCACGTTATCAAGGCGATAACTGGAAAAATAACCAAAGCTTGGCGCAAGCATTTAGCGACTTTGCTCAAAGCAAAAATGCGACAGCGGCTCAACTGGCTTTGGCTTGGATTTTGGCGCAAGGTGACGACATTATTCCAATTCCGGGTACACGTAAAATCGAACGCCTTGTAGAAAATGCGGGTGCTGTAGACCTTCATTTAACAACAGCAGACTTGGCACAAATTGAAGCGATTATCGCGAGATACCCAAACATGGGCGCACGCTATAACGCTCAGCAACTTGCTGCGGTCAATCACTAAAATATAAGCCATAAAAAAGTCCGACTCAGTGTCGGACTTTTTTAATTTAGTCTTTGCTGTATATGCCTTGCTGGCGTCCACCTTCCCAGATCGCGTCTAAAGATTTATCTGAAATCGTTAAACTTTCAGGGAAAATACTTAAATCCTTTTTAAATTTAGAGTCTGGTTTTAAGCCAATACAGTCACCGTTTTTCCACCATGTGCCTTCGGCATATTGGTCTAAAGCGCCAACAGCGAGCATCCATTTAAACTTGCCATCTGGCTGAAGTAAAAGCTCTGAACCCACTTCCATCACGCCATTTAAATAATAGTGCCCACTCCACGCTTCATCGGATTTTTGGAATTTCACCTCTTTGCATGTGCTGGTTGGCTCGGCGTAAATTTGAGATGAAATGGCAATCGTAGAAACGAGTAGCAACCGTGCAAATTTATTCATCATTCAATTCCCTATTTTTTAGTTTTATTTTCCAGACTCAACTTTTAAATAAGTGCCGTCTGCATAAACGTTATGTCCAAAGCCACAACCTGACTCACCTTCATTTTGTTTGACTTGAATATAATTTCCTAATTTCGCGTTGGTTTTAAAGTCGAGTTGAATACGGCAGTCTTCATTTTTATAAACTGTTTGCTTTTTACTACTCGGCATTGTAGTGCCAAACTCACCCATGTTTGGGCCGTAAATTAAGCTTCTAAGTCCCATATATAAACCAGCATAGCTGATTGCATATTGGCCCTTCTCACGGCTTACCGTGATGTGGTCCCACTCACCAAAACCTGAGTAACGCACATATTCACCCGACAAATCATTTGATGCTTTAGGTGCAGGTAATTGCTTAAGGTTAAATTGGCTCGATTTTGATTTGTCATCGAGCATAAACCACGATCTTGCCCAAAGTGGCTGACCCAGTTTGGCATAGGCTAAACCCACGTTATTGTTAGCAACTTCAATATCTCGGTCAGTAAATTTAACGGTGGTTTCATCTGAATTGGCTTTACAAAATGCAGTCCAAGAGGCTTGATTCTGGAAATTTTCTAGGGCTTTTTTATATTGTTTTTGGTCGTAGCTTTTCTTACCTAAACTCGCGTATTGCTTCACTTTATTACAGCTTTGCTGTAGCTCTTGTGCAAAAGAAAACTCTGCATGGGTAACCGACAAAGCCGAAAGTGTGAGAACCGCGCAACCTGAAATAACAGATTTAATCATTTTTAAAATTCTTTAATAATTAACTAATTATATAATATGAGCTAGTTCGATAAATCACAATTCTCTGCAACAAAAGTCCATTAGAATGGCTTATTAAAATGTATGTCCATGATCCATTTATCAACACATATAAAAAGGCCTGAACATTTAAGCTCAAGCCTTTTTGATTTTTAGAGTTTAGCCATATCTCAACTAAGAAGACTCACTTAGACTCAAACTAGAATGATGATTTTGACAAATTGCGCTTTGCAAAATTTTCATACTATTTTTAATCGCATCTTCGACCTGTATTTGGCTCTCTCCCATGAAATGAATTTTTGCAGGAATATTTTCATAACTAAAATTGTTATGGTCGCCGCTTTCTTGAATTAACTGATAGGTAATCGTTTCATTCTCTAATTCTTTAATGCCATTAAATAAAAAACCAGAACTATAGGGATTCGGCATCATCAGAAAACCAGTGATTTTCGTATTTACTGGCTCTAGCGGAATATTCATTGCCGCCTTAATCCACATTTCATATAAATCGACTGACTCATTGCGTAATGTAATGAACGGAATTTCCCCTCCACCGACTCGCCCGCCAACCTCTAAAAAGACCAGCTCACCTTTAGACTCAATAAATTCGAGATGAATCGCCTGATCTTTTAATTTTAAGAATTTACATACGTCTAAAGTAAATCGCTCTACTTTTTTAATAAATTCAGAATTATCAATCGTTACCGATCCTAATGGCGCACCGTTTCTGAAGTCTAAACAGGTATTAATATATTTTGAGACTTTAAAGTAAGGCATTTTATTGTCAGAAATAATCGCATCTACGTGATAGATATCTCCCTCAATAAATTCCTCTACTTCATAGCCTTCATAGGAAGACAATCGTGGTATATCAGCCAATTCACTGATTTTTATTACGCCTTCAGAAGCTGCACCTACTTGAGGTTTTAAAATAATTGCTGAGTCACTTTCCAGCAAAAACTTTTCAATATCTTGATACGAAGATACTTCCGCATATTTAGGGTAACGTACAGTCGAGTGAGCTAAAGCATCTTTCATTTTTTTCTTGTTACGGCACAACAAATTATCTTCGACAGTTGCACCCACAATATTCAATTCAGTTCGTATGCGAGCAGCAGCGTCGAGGTCATATTCTGAGATGGCAATAACGTAATCTATAGGTTTTTTCTTATAGATTTTTTTAGCCTGATCGAGAACCTCTTCTTCATTTAACTGCTCTAACCCAGCTATGCAATAACAGTTTGAAGAAGTGATATAACGCATCGTTTCTGTTAGTGAAATATAAGACACATGCACGGCATCGTGATCTATATATTTATTATAATCAGATAGTTCATCGTCATATCTATTGATGATTAATACATGTTTCATATGACTTTCACCTGCTCATGTATATGTTTGACTAAACTACGGATCTTATCTTCGCTTTCGGAACGGAAAATGAAGTAGCCTAATCGTGAGGTCCAATCATGGTTGCACGCCAGTTCATCGTTTGTTTCATAGTAGAAGTGATGATGTACACATTCAGGTGCTTCTAACAGTTGATCTAAACCACTAAAACCTTTGAACAGACGGTGATTACCTTGGGGCATAAAGGCAATTGCAGAAACCAGATTTTTCTCTATTGAAGGTGCATATGGCAGGTCTAGGTATTCACTCAGTACCGCTTGAGCAAGGTCAAAATTAGTCGCCAATTTAATTAACTCAACAATATTGTCGCCCGGTAAACGTGCTGCTAACTCAATTGCGACTGCTTTTCCTTGAGGTGTAACTCGCAGTTCTAAGTGAAAAGGCCCTATATTTAACTCTAAGGTTCGAATTACTTTTTCGGCATAGTCAAAAACATGTGCAGAAAATTGGCGGTCATATTGATTACCCACAATATGCCCAATTTCGACAAAGTAAGGTTCTGGCCCTAATAGTTTTTCTGTTAGCGAAGCAAAGGTTATTTTTCCATCTGTATGGATAATTCCTTCAACACTGTATTCTTTACCTATAATGTATTCTTCAACAATTAAATCCCCACTGGCATAGAAACCAATATCGTTGGGCTTAGCTTTCCAGATCGCTTCAACTGTTCTCAAAAGTTCCTCAAAATCTGCAACTTTTTTAACAGACATACTGCCCGCCATATCAACTGGCTTTACTACAGCAGGAAATTTAAAGCCGTGAGGTAAGTCAATTTCTTTACCCTGTGAAATCAAAGCATATTTAATATCGCTTAAACCCGACTTGGTTAGCTTGTCACGAAATTTAAATTTATTTCGAACTGTTTGAGCTGCCACATATTCAAGTGAGTTTTTGGCAAATGAGTTACCGAGTTGTGCTGCCATAGGTACTGCATATTCAACACCGGGTAATATGGCTTTTATGGTCTTTAACTCAACAATTTTAGAGAGTTGACTATGAAAATCACTGGTATCGATTTTTATTATTTCTTTTGCTTTTTGGCGCATTGTTCCATCAATGCTGCACTCTCCTTCATCAGTAGAAAAAACATATAAATCTATCCCTAATTCTTGAGCGGCATTTAAATAAGTGACGCCTGAAGAAATAGGTTCTATAACTACTACTGTCATTGTTACAGTCTCCGTTAGGGACCAAAACTTTCTAACTCACACAGAGGCTGATTTAAAATTTTATTAATTATTGGGGTAGAACCGACACCCACTGTTAACTCGTGAGAGTCCAAATAATTTGAAAAATCAAATCCATTATTCGTCCACGTACAAAACGGGATATTTATAATATTGACCTCAGCATCAACTTGTTCTCGAAAAACATTGAAGCAATGTTGATGATAAATACTTAAAACAGACCGATTAATCGCATAGATATTTACTTTAGAAATAGGATTTTTCCGGATGAGATCTAATCCACGAGTAAGTGCAGCTCCCATGCCGCTTCCACCGCTTACAATATTGAGCGTAGAAATATCTTTATCGTATTCAGGTTCTATATGATTATTCAGGTTGTATTCTAATTGATCACCAATCGCTAGCTTTTCAAATAAGTTAGAAAATATTCCATTTGGTCTTAATTTTATGTGCAAAACAAAAAAATCATAATTTTTCACACCCAGTGAAACCACAGAGTAACTTCGAATTAAAGGCTCTGATGGGTGTTTGATATTCACAATTGCTTTAGAGCTAAAGAACGTCCTTTTAATTTTAAATGTGAGCTCAACAATATTTTCAGCAAGAAAACTTCTACCAACAAGTTGAGCCACACTAAAATTATTAACCAATGGTGCGATTTCGACATCGCTATGAGCATAGCTAATACAAGGTAAGAACTCTTGTCCTACGGCAACCTGATTTCCTGATTCATATACGACTCCACCTTTGAGCTTACATCGACAAACCCGGCACACACCTTTTAAACAGCCTTTCATCACGGCGCTATCTGGCACCGCATCGATGAGAGGCTGTTCAGAATCAGCAATGTAAATATGCTCTTGAATGCGGATATTTACCATTGGCATATTCTAATTCCATTGCTATGAAAGCGTTTCAGCACGTACAGCCTGAAAATACTCACCCACCATTGGAACAAAGCTATTGATATGCTTAATGGCTAAATCAAAGTCTTCTTGTGTCTTAATTACAGAAGAAAGCATCTCTGTCATCATGCCGCTATGGTCTTCAGCTTCATCAAATGCAACATGCGAAGCTGCACCCGATACAGCCTGATTCCCCATATGAACACCCGCTTTTTGGGTAATAAAATTATTAAATTTGTCGCCATAATATTCAAGGAACCAGTCCCAAACGACTGCTGGTAATGCCCCAAATTTCTCTACACAAAAGTTTAAATACCCCATCAGTTTCCATGTTTCAGGAAATGCATTTTTTGAAACGATCTGATCTGAAGAATAGCCATATTTAGTCAAATCCTGACCGAACATTTCATCGTGACCAAATTCATCATATAAATAATATGAAAGCTGTTTTGCGGCAGAGATATTATTGATGGCTGCAACACGCACTGCATTTGCATCTAATTCATTATTCATATGAATGCGGATAACACACTCTAAAATATGACGTTTATAATAATTTTCATCGAACCAGTCTTCATTATGAAATTTATGCATAATCTCATCTTTTTTAAACTCGCTATGCATAGCATGATCAACCGCACTTTCTAATTTTTTCAAACTTTCCTGTGAAAAAAACACGAATTATCTCCATTATATTTAAATTATTATCTAAGTATTAAATACTTATTTAGCTAGAATTAAGACTGTTATTAATTAAACTTAAAACAATCAAATATTATGTTTAAATATATTTTTAAAAATGTCAACAAAATATTATTTTTAAGAATTTCTAATTAAAATTAAATAAAATATTTCAATTAACAATCAAACAACAAATAATTTTTAATAAATGGATTAATTCAAATTAATATCCATCACCAACAAAATTTAAATAATTTATACTTCATGGAAAAGAAGGAATTTGACAGGGCTATATTGCGAAAAACAATGTAGACTCCTTATGGATAAATATATGGAAGTATTAGAAAAGTGAATAATCTGATTATTGGGACTCTATTTGCGCTCTGTGCTGCTGCACTCAATGCCTCTATTGGTGTGATCAGTAAACTGCTTATGCACAGCGGCTTAAGCCCACAAGACATTGCTTTTTTAAAAACAGTCATCGCGTTCTTCTTTTTAAGTGTGTTTTTATTTAAAGTTCCTGTTAGCCAAAAGATTGCATTTATTAGCAACACGCCAAGTAAACTGAGTGTCTTTGTCCAAATTGCGATATGTGCTTTTTTAGGAATTTTTTCACTATTCTTTTTCGAAACTATTGCCTACAACCATGGTGCTGCGGCCAATGTAGTTGTGGTACTCATGGCTTCAGCCGCTATTTCAGCTTTATTTTTTGGTAGATTAGTTTTAAAAGAAAGTATTTATATTCATTCTATTGCTGGAACATTATTAGCTGTAGCAGGTATTAGTTTAATTTCATGGAAAGGTGAAAATAGTTTATTAATGCTGATCAATGCCTCTATTGCAGGCACTGGCTATGGGCTATTTTCAGTATTAATTAAAAAATTTAGATTAAATGGTGGCTTATTCCTAACGAAGTATTTATTACTTTTTGGTAGTGTTTATCTTGCTGTTCCCTTTTTAATTAATTTTCATAGCATTAGTTTTAATTCCAATATTATTTTAGGTTTAATTGGCTTGGCAGTTCTGCCTACCATTCTTGGATTTTATTGCACAACCAAAGCGTTAACCTATCTACCCGCAGCAAAAGTACAAGTGACCGAACTTTCCGAACCCATTTTTGCAGCACTGATGGCTTGGGTTTTTATTCATGAACAGCCAACCTTATCATTTTTATATGGCGCAATTTTTATTATTTCAGGCATTGTTTTAATTAACAAAGCGCCTAAAGCATAAACCAACCTCACTGATATTCGTTTGCATGGTGACAAGCCACTTGCACCACACTGGCAAAATTAATTGCCATTTGTGAAGGGGCATGTTTTTTATAAGCAAGCCCTAAACCCACCGTAGGTACTGGCGCCTTCAAAGAGCGATAGGCCACGCCCTGTATTTGCAATTGTTTGGTCGACTCCGGCACCAAAGATACGCCTAAATTTGCAGATACTAACGATAAAATTGACACAATTTGCGGTGCATTTTGTCCAATTTTTGGTTCAAAACCACGCTCATGACAGGCTTGTTTAATCGCATCGAAAAGCCCTGCGCTAATCGAAGGTGGTGAGACAATAAAATCAAGCTCTCGCAGTGCCGTTAAATCAATTTCTTGCGTTGAATCATCTAAATTAAAAGACTCCGAAGGCAAAGCAGCAATGAGTGGCTCTGCTAATAACTCTTGAATAATTAAACTGTCTGGAATATTGCGTGGTGACCTTATAATCGCAACATCTAAGCGGTCTTCGAGTAATAAATCGATGAGCAGCAAGGTGTTCGCTTCTTCAAGTTTTAAATCAACTTTAGGATATTGCTGCTGGAAATAACGAACGCATTTAGGAATGAGAGGATTCAACATTGAGGTGCCTGTAAAACCCAATCGTAATTGGCCCACTTCACCATTTGCTACCTGTTTAACCAAGTTCGCTGCATCTTCTACACGTTGTTGTACAGGCTGAATCGCATTTAAAAAGGCAAGCCCAGCTTCGGTCAGCTCCACCCCATGCGGAGAACGAATAAATAAATCTGCACCTAGCTCTTCCTCTAAGTCCCTTATTTGCATGCTTAAAGGCGGCTGACTCATGTTTAAACGATGCGCAGCTCTAGTAAAGTTTTTTTCTTCTGCTACTGCTAGAAAGTAGCGTATATGTCTGAGTTCCATCGCTATATATAAAACATATCATGACCTATTGTTAAATATATTAGAAAAATACCCTCTAAATTGCTAATTTTAATTTATCGAATTTTCTCGATGCAGCATGTTCCAACGCACTGCACTTTCTTTCTGTCATGGTCATGATATGAACTCTTCATCTACACCCAGTACCTTAAGTACTGAGGCAACTTCTGTTCTTTCCCGCGAATGGATTCACAAAGGGACTAAAGCCTATAAACACGCAGGATTTGCTTTATTCCTCGTAGGTTTCGCTAGTTTCTCTCTGATTTATTGCGTACAACCGCTCCTGCCTGCATTTAGCCAAAGCTTCCAGATTAGTCCTGCGAGTAGCTCTTTGGCGCTGTCATTAACGACTGCCTTTTTAGCAATTTCAATTGTTCTATCTAGTGCTTTTTCACAGGCAATTGGTCGTCGCGGTGTCATCTTCAGCTCAATGCTGTGTGCAGCTATTCTTAATATTGTGGCTATGTTTACACCTAACTGGCACAGCTTACTCATAGCACGAGCACTAGAAGGTCTATTGCTTGGCGGTGTACCAGCCGTAACTATGGCTTGGATTGCCGAAGAAATCGCACCTGAACACTTGGGTAAAACTATGGGTTTGTATATTGCAGGTACGGCCTTTGGTGGAATGATGGGCCGCGTCGGCATGGGCATTTTGATTGAATATTTTTCTTGGCGAACTGCTTTAGGCTTACTTGGCGCAATCTGTTTTATTTGCTCAATTGCCTTTTTGAATTTACTTCCTGCTTCGCGTAATTTCGTACAGAAAAAAGGTTTGAATTTAAATTTTCATCTGCAAATGTGGCGGAACCATTTAAGTAATTTAAAATTACTACGCCTGTTTGCCATTGGTTTCTTGCTCACGAGTGTGTTTGTTACCTTGTTTAACTATGCCACTTTCCGTTTAAGTGGAGCACCTTATTCGCTGAGTCAGACTCAAATTAGCCTTATTTTCTTGTCGTATAGCTTCGGTATGGTGTCTTCATCATTGGCAGGTACATTAGCCGACCGCTTCGGTAAAAAAACCATGATGATGAGCGGCTTTACGTTAATGATTGTGGGTAGCCTCATGACCCTGCTCAGCTCTCTTTTCGGCATTATTATTGGTATTGCATTTATTACCACAGGTTTTTTTATTACCCACTCGCTCACCAGTAGTTCAGTGGGTGCTGAAAGCAAACAAGCCAAAGCCCATGCCAGTTCCTTGTACTTGCTGTTTTACTACATGGGTTCGAGTATTGTTGGCTCAGCAGGTGGCTGGTTCTGGTTACACGGCGGCTGGAGTGCGATCGTAGGCTTAACCGTTGTACTGTCGTTACTTGGAATATTTTTAGTCATTTATACATCACACGCAAAAGCTCATTAATTTTTAAGTTAAAGGAAAATCACATGTCGAGTTTATTTGTTTATGGCACTTTAGGCCCAGGTCGTCCTAATGCACATATACTTGAAAATATTGGCGGACAATGGGCAGAAGGTTGGGTCAACGGAACCTTACATAATCAAGGTTGGGGAGCTGATCTAGGCTATCCGGGAATTGTACTGGATGAAAGTACCAATAAAGTTCAAGGTTTTGTTTTTAGCTCAGAACATTTAAATACAAACTGGAAATTACTGGATGATTTTGAAGGCGAAGAATACGAAAGAGTACCTGTTCAAGTTACTTTAAATAGTGGCGAACATGTTGATTCTTTTATTTATGTGTTGAAGTCTTAAGCTATTTCTAAAGCTCAAGCCCATAAACATTTAAAAATTGATAGAAAAAATTTAAGTGATCATTTTTTGGCTTGTATTTTTTTAAAGAAACTGTAGAATTCATTCCACGTCGCCGACATAGCTCAGTTGGTAGAGCAACTGACTTGTAATCAGTAGGTCCACAGTTCGAATCCGTGTGTCGGCACCATCATTAAACCTCATGAATATTTGATTTATGGGGTTTTTTGTTGCCTGTAGGTTTTGAAATACTTAAAGATTTATAATTATTACCAAAAAATTAAGTGCAGACCTATTGATCTACACCCTTCAAATTATTTTTCATATTTCTCTAATTCAATAACCATTTCATTTGCTGCGGCTATAGTTTTATAGCAAAACATATTAATAATATTTTTAAAGAATATCTTTTCGATAAAAAGCTGTTGCCTAAAACTATGCTCTTTTAAATTTGATAAATACTTATTATAAACTTAAGCTTCAAAATAAATTTATAAAACACATTTATTCTTTTAAAAGCGAAACATGATGCTGCTAATTTATTAAAAAATATAAGATTAAAATAAGAAATATTAAAAAGATATGATTATAATGCGCCCCCAAATAAGGTCATATGAATAAGACCTATTTTATAAACTTTAATTCATTAAGATACCAATACGGAAAAGTATGAAACTTCGTTTTATTTTACCTGCTTTATTTCTAACATTGCCTTTAACAACATATGCTCAAGACACTACATCTCAAGCTCAAATACAAACTACCGCAAACCCACCCATTTGCTTAATTGAGGGGACTCCTTCAGCAGAGCACTATAAATCCATTAAACGCATTAAAGCCGCGAAAGGAACCTATGGTGGTTTTGAAGAAGTAAAACCTAAATTAGCAATCGTTGCTCGTAAATACGGTGCAGATGTGGTGATTAATTATCATCAAAGCCAAAGATTTGGTTTCTGGCCGTGGCGTATTGTACGTCCAGTACTTACAGGAACTGCCGTGAAATGGAATACACCTTTTAACTGTGCTGCCTTAGGCGGTAAAGAAATTCGTTAATAAGAAATGAAAAAAGCCCAACATCCTGTTGGGCTTTTTTCGTATTTCGTTACTAGGTACACTTCCTGTAATACCTCACGTCCTGATGCTTAAACTTATTATTGTTGTTTTACGTTTCGGAACTTCCTGTTCCTGATGAGTTCATCATAGGTAATTTATAGAGTTCTAAAAAGAAGTCATTTTCCCGAATGTATGTAAGAAAAAGCGTACGAGATTGTCAGATTGCCTCTATCCCTCTTTCTTCTTCTCTATCATTTTTTCAAAGTGTTTAAGGTTTGGGTTCAACGTATCCCAAGGGTAGGCTTGGCTCACAAACACCTCTGCTCTAGGCTGATAGAGACTCGGGTCATCCAAAGTACCTGCACGTATTGAAATCATTTCAGGGGCAATTTCAGGTAAGCCAAAAAGCTGAGAACCACAAGTTGGGCAAAATGCTCTTTTAATAGGTCGGCCAGAAGATCCTAAAGTCTCAAAATATTTAAGTTCACCACTTACTTTCAATTCAGATTGGTGAAAAAAAGCGATTGGTGCATATGCTGAACCTGTTGCCTTCTGACAATCTCGACAATGGCAATTAAAGCTATAACGTGGCTCCGTTTCGCTTTGATAGCTCACAGCTCCACATAAACACGATCCTTGATATTTAGCTGACATGGCTCATCCTATTTTTTTATTGCTGTGATTTGAATATAACGTACATATCCATTTTGGTAGAGTTGTTGGCATAACTTTGCAGTCATTTGAATTTTAAAATTTGCCAATCCTCGGCTTTGATTTTGTCTTTGCTGATTTTGAATATACCGCGAAAAACCGAGTAATACAGGCTCGGATAAATCTTCAATTTGAATATCGGCAAAACCTTGTTGTTCCAAGGTTGTTCTTAATATTTTTTCAGTCGGTACAGCATCCCAAGCGACATTTGCTGCTTTAAGTAAATAACGATGCTTTTGTTCTTGCAGAGCGGTCATGTTTTGACATGAGTCAGCACGCATTAGGTAATGAAAACCTAATCGGCCTTTTGAATTTAAAACTGGAGTGACTGAATCTAGAAATGAATTTAAATTGCTGTGATAAGCCGCATCAATACATAACACCGCATCGAAGTGTTGTTTAAATTCAAATTGTTTTAAATTTAAAAATGAACCACAAAAAATCTGGCTTATTTCAGGAATAAGCTTTTGAATTTTATTAACACACTGGGCTTGTAAGTCAACTGCACTGAGGCTTTTGGGCTGATAGTGCTGTAGCCAGTGCAATAAACTTGCACCCTGTCCGCAGCCTAAATCTAAGAGATGATCTTTTGAATTTAAATTGACAGCTTGTGCCAAATGATCTGCCAATTGGCAACAAGCTTCACGGTAGTTTTGGGTATTTTTCCAAAAACCCAAATTTGTCCAAGCAAGCTCTTCATCATCTCCCAAACTTGATGCATCAATTGCATATTTATGAGGGATAAGCCTAGAAAGAGCCGCTCGAACTTTTATTTTCACAATTTTAGTAACCGAGTTCAGGGGCAACTTCAACCTGAGGTTTTAAACCTACAAATGGTAAAGGTGCACCTAAAATTTCAGCAATATGCATCGCAGAAGTAACTGCCGACTCTAAAATTGGTAAGCCATCACATGACCATGAACCACAGTAAAATACTTTACGGTTTAAGTCTAAATGGCGTTGTTGCAATTCTTTATTTAGAGCAATTGTTTGCGAGTCTACAACTGCACGCGTTAAAGTGACTTTCGAAATGATTTTTTTAGGGTCAATATCAGTCACTGGGCGCCAAGTTTGGAACACTGGATTTTTACCCACAAGTGATGGTTCAACCGCATTCATCCAAACTGTGAATTGCTGACGGGTAAACTTACGATCCATCATATAGCTCAGCACTGACCAGTCTTTACGACGTGGTGGCATTACTGTTGCATCTGTATGAATAACAAGATCACCTTGCTCAAAACGGAATTGCTTAAGCAAATTCATATCTTCAGCAAATTGTTCAGGGTTCAAAAACTCATCAATTTTAGACGTTGGCGTTGCAACAATCACTCGATCAAATAAGTTCTTTTCACCTTGGCTGTTTTCAACCAGTACTTTTTCGCCTTGTAATTCAACGTTTTTAATCGCTGATCCGCTATGAATGTCGATATCTTTAATTAAGCTGTCTACAAATGCAGGTGTACCACCTTTCATACGTAAAAGCATATCGCCATCAGTTAAGTGACGTAAAAACTCAAGTAAGTTTTTTGCAGGCCAGTCGCCAATTGTTTTTGGATTACACGTACAAATGGTATAGAGCACCGGCATTACAACGCCATGCCAGAATACTTCTTCTATATCGTTCTGATTAATAAATTCAGCGAGGGTAATATCTTGATTTTTAGATTTGAAAAACTGGTGAATTGCAGTTTTTAATTGCAACATTCCTTTCACAAGACGCCAGCCATATTGCTGGATGCCCTTACGGTTATTGATAATCGGGAAATTACCAATACGACTACGAGATGTCGTTAACCATGTTTCCGTACGATCTTCGAATAACCAGCTACATGACATATAAGTACGAACTGGGAAGGTTTTAATGCCTAAATGAGCAGCAAGGCTGAGCGTGTTTTTCCACAGATGTGGATTCATCACACGTAGCGGTGCATCAATAATTCCACCATCGAATTCAATGCTATGGCTATCCATTCCCCGGCCAGGAAGTGCTTCAAATATCGTGATCGTATGCCCTGCATCTTTCAGAATTCTTGCTGCCGCAAGACCTGCCATTCCACTGCCAATAATTGCGATATTCAAAATGATGTCCCATTTTTCGAGAATTTTTTTGATTATCACTCATACCCTAAAAAAACACCGTATTAAAAACTACCAGATTTTTATTTTTTGCATCAATTTATATAGAAAATATTTAACTAAAGGACAGGCTAGCTTTTTATATTTTTTTACAAAAATATACAGTCATATAAAAACTGATATTTTTTATAAATTTAAAAAAAATCTTTTAAATAAAATAAGATAATTTAACTATATTTATATCATATGTTTTACAACTATCTTTTTTTGAGATATCATAGATCCACAATAATGAGAACCAAATCACATAAAACAATGCCGCAACAACAATGAAAACCATCATAAAAACAGAATCTTTACAGCGAAAAAGCCCGCTATTCACACTTGATAGCGGGCTTTTTATTACTTTGTTTTAATAGCCGATTAAGCGCAATTAAACAATTTATCCTTCTTGCATGATTGAACCGAATTTTCCACGATTAAAATCATTAATCGCTTCCATAATCTCAGCTTTGGTATTCATTACGAATGGACCATAACCTTCGATTGGTTCGTTAAGTGGTTGCCCAGTCAACACTAAGAATTTAGTGTCTTCTTCTGCATTTAAGCTAAACTCAACACCCTCACGAGACAAAATCGCAACGGTTTTACCTTCAAGACGATTAGCATCATTGACCACAACCGCGCCATCTAATATCACAACAAGCGTGGTGTGCCCTTCAGGTACATAGAGGGTATGTTTTTGGCCTTTAGCCAATTTACCATCCCATACATTTAATGGACTAAATGTCGTTGCTGCACCTTTTGCATCTGCATATTCACCAGCAATCACACGTAAATGACTGCCATGCTCGTCTAACGCAATGTCTGGAATCTCTTTCGCTTCAATTGCTTGATATTTTCCAGGCGTCATTTTTGAATGAGCAGGTAAATTTACCCATAATTGCACCATTTCAAAAAGACCACCATGCTCTGCAAATTCAGGAGAATGGAACTCTTCATGCAACACGCCTGCACCCGCAGTCATCCATTGCACATCACCAGTTTTAATGGTTCCGCCGCCACCGCTTGAGTCTTTATGAGTCACTTCACCTTGATAGGCGATTGTCACTGTTTCAAAGCCACGGTGTGGATGCGAGCCTACACCTTGCTGTTCAGTCGTTGGCGAGAAGGTATAAGGCGCTGCATAATCGAGTAGCAAAAATGGGCTTAAGGTTTGGCCTAAACGGTCATAAGAGAATAGGTTATATACAGGGAAACCATCACCCACCCAATGCATGTGGTTATTTTGATATGCACCAAGAAATTTCTTCATCTGATCTCTCCTATATATGTAGGATTTTCTTGAACTGAGATTGATTTTACGCCTCAATAATTGCAGTTTATAGATCAGGATTAGCAACACATTATTTCATCTATGAGACAATCATAAAGTTTGAGGTACTCTTTTTAAGATCGTCCTATTTTTAAAATTCTTAATCCTATTTTTTAGACTTAATCACGACAACAAACTCATCTAGCATAATTTTAGGCACTGATGACCTACTTAATAATTTTTGATTATTTATTTTGATAACACGAGGACATAAAAAATGGCTCAAGATTACGTACGTTTAGACAAGGATAATGCTGCGGTTCTTTTAGTTGACCACCAAGCAGGTTTACTTTCTTTAGTTCGAGATATCGATCCAGATAAATTTAAAAATAATGTATTAGCACTTGCAGATGCTGCGAAATATTTTAATTTACCGACTATTCTTACCACGAGTTTTGAAAACGGTCCAAATGGTCCTTTAGTTCCAGAATTAAAAGAGCTTTTTCCAGATGCGCCATTTATTCCACGTCCTGGTCAAATCAACGCTTGGGACAATGAAGATTTTGTAAAAGCGGTCAAAGCGACAGGTAAAAAACAACTGATTATTGCTGGTGTAGTCACTGAGGTTTGCGTGGCGTTCCCAGCTTTATCTGCACTCGCTGAAGGCTTTGAAGTGTTTGTGATTACCGATGCTTCCGGTACTTTCAATGAATTAACACGTGATGCTGCTTGGGACCGTATGTCAAAAGCAGGTGCTCAGCTTATGACTTGGTTCGGTATGGCTTGTGAGTTACACCGTGACTGGCGTAATGATGTGGAAGGTCTTGGAGCACTCTTCTCAAATCATATTCCTGATTACCGCAACCTGATGACCAGCTATAGCTTTAATACATCGCAAAAATAAATTCTATTGCCAAGATTAGAGTGCTTAAGCGCTCTAATCTTGAATTTAAATGGATTGATCTGACATTGATAAGCTCTTTTGATGATTTTTATTATTTCTATTTAGTCGTAAAACACGGCGGCTTTAGTGCGGCCAGTGAAGCCGAAAATATTAGTAAATCTAAGCTCAGCCGACGTATTATTGACCTTGAAAATAAATTTAACGTTAGCCTGATTCAACGGACAACTCGCCATTTTAAAGTGACCGATTTAGGTCAAGAGTTCTACGAAGAATGCTGCAAAGTTATTGCCCAAGTTGAATGCGCAGAAAACGTTTTGTTAAAGCAAAAAAGTGAACCTCAAGGGTTAGTGAAAGTAAGCTGCCCACCTTTAATGATGCATTTTCAAATTAGAAAAATTTTAAATCAGTTTTTAAAAACCTATCCAAAAGTTGAGATTGCTCTTGAGCTAACGAGCCGTCGGGTAGATATCTTGCATGATGATATCGATCTCGCGATTCGGACCAACTTTGAACCGAATGAAGATTCAAATTTAATTGTTCGGGATGTGATTAAAACCGACCACTGTCTGGTGGCTTCGCCTGAATTACTGCAAGGCCGTATTATTGAGCATTATTCCGAATTACAAGACTTTCCAAGTATCAGCTTAGGCACTCAAAAACAAAACCCTATTTGGCATTTATGCAATATTCGTAACGGCGAATCGGTTGATGTACCTTACCAACCACGAATCAAGAGTAATGACTTAGCAGGTGTTTACTATGCCGTAATGGATGGTTTAGGCATTGCCGACCTTCCTTTTTTAACCGTTGAATCGGAAATTCGTAAAGGAACACTGGTCCATATACTTCCTGATTGGAAGTCGAATATTGGCATGCTACAACTGGTTTATGTGTCTAGAAAAGGCCAACGTCTGGTGGTCGAAAAACTCATTGAAACCCTGATTGATGAGCTTCGTCGTTTACCCGAAAGCCATGAAGGATATTTGCCGACTTAAATAAAAAAACCGGTCATGAATGGGCATGACCGGTTTTTGTGAAACATCACATACAGCATAACTGCATGTTTTCGTTCAGAACAAAACGAACTCGCTTTGCTCCTTACTCAGATAAGTCTACGCAGAGGTATTTCATTTCGATATATTCTTCGATGCCGAATTTTGAACCTTCACGGCCTAGACCTGATTGTTTTACTCCACCAAACGGAGCAACTTCGTTTGAAATTGCGCCCGTGTTAATGCCGACCATACCGTACTCAAGTGCTTCACCCACTCGCCATTGACGAGCTGTGCTTTGAGTAAACAAATAAGCAGCTAAACCAAACTCGGTATCGTTCGCCATTGCCACTGCATCATCTTCAGTTTTAAAGCGGAACAGTGGTGCAAGTGGACCAAAAGTTTCTTCTTTAGACACTTTCATGTCTTGCGTTACGCCAGTTAACACAGTCGGTTCAAAGAATGTACCGCCAAGTGCCGAACGCTGACCACCAATACGAACTGTCGCACCTTTCTCAGTTGCATCTGCAATATGAGACTGAACTTTTGCAATCGCATCTTCATCAATTAAAGGTCCTTGAGTTGAACCTTCTTGACGGCCATCACCAACTTTCAGCTTAGACACAGCTTCAACCAAACGGTCTGCCAGCGCATCGTAAATACCGTCTTGAACATAAATACGGTTAGCACAAACACAAGTCTGACCGCTGTTACGATATTTACTTGCCATGATGCCCTGAACAGCTTGTTCAAGATTAGCGTCGTCAAATACCACAACTGGTGCATTACCACCGAGTTCAAGTGAAAGCTTTTTAATGGTTGGCGCACATTGTTGCATCAAGATACGGCCAACTTGAGTTGAACCTGTGAAGCTTAACTTACGAACAATATCGCTTTCACATAGTGTTTTACCCACTTCAACCGCATCACCACTAATGTTAATTAAAACATCAGCTGGTAAACCTGCCTGTAACGCCAATACTTCAAGTGCATAAGCGGTTAACGGCGTTTGCTCTGCTGGTTTAACCAACATTGAACAACCCGCAGCAATAGCTGGACCTGCTTTACGCGTAATCATGGCAGCTGGGAAGTTCCACGGCGTAATTGCAGCTGTAACACCAATCGCTTGTTTAATCACGAGCAAACGTTGGTTTGGCAAGGTCGGTGTTAATACTTCACCATCAACACGGCGTGCTTGCTCGGCAAACCAGCGAATGAATGATGCTGCATAACCAATTTCACCACGTGCTTCTGCTAATGGCTTACCTTGCTCAGCAGTTAAGATTTGAGCCAGATTTTCTTTGTGCTCAAGCATGAGGTTGTACCATGCCAATAACACATCAGCACGGGCCAAGGCAGTTTGCTTTTTCCAAGCAGCCTGCGCTTTTGCTGAACGATTAATTGCGGCTTCAACCCCTGCACGGTCATAGGTTTTTACCCATGCCAAAGTTTCACCTGTAGCAGCATCATTAACTTCGATATAATCATTTGATGCAGGTGCGTCTAATGAAATATCAGGATGTTTTAATAAATACTGCAAATTATTTTGAATCATGCAGATTGCTCCATCGCTTTTGCACTACCTGCTTTTAGGGTCGCAAAACCTTGTTTCAAGATATCAAGACCTTGACGGAATTGCTCAGCAGGAATGGTTAATGGATATAAGAAACGAATTACATTACCGTATTTACCACAAGTAAGAAGTAACAACCCGTTTTCCATTGCATAGTTTTGTACAACTTTTGCTTGTTCAGCCGTTTCAAGCTCTACTGCAACCATTGAACCTAATGCACGAATTTCAGTTACGACGTCGCCTGTTGCTTGTTGAATATCTTTAAGTGCAACAACCAACTCTGCACCTAATTCATTTGCACGGTCGCATAGGTTTTCTTCTTCAATCGCATCAATCACAGCATGCGCAGCAGCAACTGCAATTGGGCTACCTGCGTAAGTACCGCCTAGTCCACCTGGGTTTGGCGCATCCATCACTTCTGCACGGCCAACAACACCTGAAATAGGGAAACCGCCGCCCAAGCTTTTCGCCATGGTGATGAGGTCTGCTTTAGTCTCGTAATAGTTCATTGCGAACAATTTACCAGTACGGGCAAAACCTGATTGCACTTCGTCAGCAACAAGTAAAATGCCGTGCTTGTCGCAAATTGAACGTAAACGTTTTAAGAACTCAGCTGGCACAACATTGAAACCGCCTTCACCTTGTACTGGCTCAAGTACAATTGCTGCAACGTCATGTGGAGCAATATCTTCACTGAAAATATCTTCAACGCTCTCAATTGCTGCGTCTACTGAAATACCTTTAGCAGGCACTGGGTAACGTGCGTGGAACACACCCGCTGGCATCACACCGAAATCACGTTTGTAAGGCGCAGTTTTACCTGTCATTGCCATGGTCATGAATGAACGACCGTGGAAACCGTTACCAAAAGTGATAATGCCGTGACGACCTGTGTAACAACGAGCAATCTTCACCGCGTTTTCAACTGCTTCTGCACCTGTAGTGAAAAAAGCTGACTTCGCAGGACCAGCAATTGGGGCACGCTCATTAATACGCTCAGCTAAAGCCACATAGCTTTCATAAGGTGTTACTTGATAGGCAGTGTGAGTAAATTTAGTAAGTTGTTCAGTCACCGCTGCAATGACTTTAGGGTGGCGATGGCCTGTATTTAAAACAGCGATACCACCAGCAAAGTCGATAAATTGGTTGCCTTCCTTGTCCCAAAGCGTGGCATTTTCAGCTTTTTCTGCGTACCACTGGCACATCACGCCTACACCACGTGGAGTTGCTTGCTGTTTACGTGCGTTAAGTGCAGAATGTTGATTATCCATTTGATTCCCTCATATTTTCATCATCAGTTGCAGCTTTGGTTTTTTGCATCCTGTGCTTAATTTTCAGGGTGCTTTACAACGACTGCCTATGCATGTAATTTCGCTCGTCTGGCGGCAACTGACGAGAGCCATTTTTTAACTGTAGGAGAGAGCCAATTGCGTAGTTTACTTGGAGATCATTTATTACAACGGCTCCAACAGGACACCGAAGGTAAACTACATCAACGCCTTTTCCGTTGTCTGCGTGGTGCCATTATTGATGGCGTCATTCAGCCTAAAACACGCTTGCCCGCTTCACGTGACTTAGCCAGTGAAATTCATGTTTCGAGAAATACTGTTCTTACTGCCTATGAACAGCTACAAGCTGAAGGCTATTTAGAGGCTCGTACGGGACACGGCACATGGGTTGCCGAGAAACTACCAGAGAGTTTTTTAAATACACAAAATAAGAAAAAAGTAGTTTCAAGTCCGAAATTTCAAAACTCTTATGCGCTCTCAAATCGTGGTTCAAACTTATTAGGCTATGCCGCAGCCTCGCCACACCAATGGGGAGCTTTCGTGCCGGGAGCACCCGATGTAACAGAGTTTCCACATCATATTTTTAGTCGTATTCAGGCGCGTTTAAGCCGAGAGCCTGACATTAACCGTTTAATTTACAGCAATGCTGGTGGCTGCATCGAACTTCGAAGTGCGTTGGCAGATTACTTAGGCGTTGCACGTTCAGTCCAGTGCGATGCTGACCAGATTATTATTACCGAAGGTATTCACCAAGCGATTGACTTAGTTTCGCGTGCACTGAGTGATATTGGTGATCGCGTCTGGATTGAAGATCCGGGCTATTGGGGAATGCGTAACACTTTACGTATTAATGGCGTAGATATTCAACCCATGCCAGTCGATGCCGAAGGCATTATCCCCGAAGAAAATCCGGTTAAACCACCTAAACTCATTTTTGTCACTCCCTCACATCAATATCCACTCGGTTCACATTTAAGTCTAGATCGCCGACGCAAATTGATTGAGATTGCCCGCCAGCACAATAGCTGGATTGTAGAAGATGATTACGACAGTGAATTCCGTTTCTCAGGCCAGCCGTATCCATCTTTACAAGGTTTAGAAAATGATGCTCCTGTGCTGTACATGGGCACGTTCAGCAAAACCATTTATCCATCTTTAAGAATTGGCTATTTGGTAGTGCCTAAGCCACTCTTTTCACCCTTACGGATTGTGGCAGCTGAACTCTATCGTGGTGGGCATTTGCTCGAACAAAAAGCTTTAGCTGAATTTATTCGTGAAGGCCATTATGAAGCGCATATTCGTCGTATGCGTCTGCTCTATGGCAAACGGCGTGATTACTTGGTGAGCCTGATTAAACGCTATCTAGGGCCTGAATTCATCCACGAATACGATGAAGCAGCAGGGTTACATCTGGTTTTAAAACTACCAAACTCTTGCGATGATGTCGCGATTGCAGCCACTGCACTTGAACGTGGTGTCAAAGTTCGCCCACTTTCACAGTATTACATGCAATCACATGCCCACGCGCAACGTGGTTTGCTCATGGGCTTTGCCTGCGTCAATGAAAAAGACATGGTGATGGCTTTTGGTGTGCTACTCCAGTGCTTACGTGAAGCAGGTGTATCAACCCTGAATTAATTCTTTAATCTCATCATACTGAATAAAAAAGAGCCTCATAAAGAGGCTCTTTTAGTTTCTAAAATATTAAACTAACTTTTCTTCTTGAGTATGAGTTAAATGGGTCGTTCTACGGTCTTTACCCCAACCCAGTTTTTCCGACAATATTCCAAAGAACACAATAATGCCGAACAATGCTGTGGTGTAAATCACTTCTTTGAAATATGTGCCTTCAATGAGCATGGTGAGAATTGCCCCAATAATTGCAAAGATCACGACATAAGTCAGATAAGGGAACATCCACATTTTAAAGTCAATTTTCACCCCTTCAGCTTCTAATTTTTTACGCATGCGAAGTTGAGAGTAAGCAATGGTCAGGTACACATACAGTGTTGCTGCACCCGTCGTTAGCATGAAAAAGTCGTAAACATCCATACTCTTAGTTGCAGTTAAAACCACCGCAATCACAGAGAAGAAGCATGACACAATCACACCCACCCACGGACTGCTTTTACTGTTTACAGACCCAAAACTTTTCGGTGCATCGCCACGTTTAGCTAAAGAGAACAACATACGTGAACACGTATAAAGTGCTGAGTTAAAGCAACTACATACCGACGTGAGAACCACAAAGTTTACGATATGGCGCGCTCCCGGAATACCAAGTGCAGACAAAGTCACGCTATAAGTACCCCAAGTTGAATCTTTCAAAAGCTCATTGTTGTGAGGAATCAAACATACCGCCACAAACATTGAGCCTACATAGAATAAAATAATTCGCCAAACCACCGAGTTTGATGCTTTACGAATTTCTTTAGATGGATTTGCCGATTCTGCCGCCGCTACAGTAACAATTTCAGCACCAATATAAGCAAACATGACCCCAAGCAAGGCGGTAATAACGGATGAACCACCATTAGGCATAAAGCCTTGAGAGGTTAGATTACTAATACCAGAAGCAGCCGGATTGCCCCACGGCCACAAATGCATGATGGCTAAACTACCAATCACCAAGAAGATAACAATCGCAATGACTTTGATGAGCGCAAACCAGAACTCAAATTCGCCATAGTTTTTCACGTTTTGTAAATTGACTGCGACCAAGGCACCAATCACGACAACCATATAGGCCCAGATCGGTATAAATGGGAACCAATTATTTAAAATTTTACCCGCCACATAAGCTTCCCATCCCATGAGCATTGCGAGCGTACACCAGTACAACCAGCCAATTGAAAAACCTGCCCAACGACCAATCGCACGGTCTGCGTAAGTTGAAAAAGAGCCACTGTCAGGGTTTAAAACGGCCATCTCGCCTAACATCCGCATGATGAACCAAACGAGCAGACCACCCAAAGCGTAAGTTAGAAAAACAACAGGGCCCGTATTGTAAATAATGCTACCTGAGCCCACGAATAGAGAACCACCAATAACCCCTGCAATTGAGATCATCGTTAGGTGGCGTGATTTAAGTCCATGTTTTAAACTTTGGGAGTGATTGGCTTCAGAACCATTTTGATGAGCTGCCATATCATTTTCCTTAATATATGGAGGATATCGGCCAATCTCGGAAATCCTCCGAAGCCAACTATATCCCCTAAAAATTTAGCCGTTTTGCCCAATTCCTAAAACAGAAAATTCACTGAGCTTATCCGGCGCTTCCGTATGCATACTTCCAATGGCTTTAATTTGTCGTTTCGGCCCTGAAGAAACGAGAGCCATTTTTGGAATAAAAGAGAGAGCCAATTGCAAAATTTATACGCAAAATTGGCTCTTTTTAGATTGCATGTAGGTAAATGGTTTTTAGTTTTTATTTTAAAAATGAATAGGTTTTACTTTAATTAGATTGGAATTATTTAGTTTTGCTCAGAAATTAATAAAGCTTTCGTACCTTTTTCTAAAGCTCTGAATATATGTTTCTGGTCGGCAGGGTAACAAATATAGTCTCCAACATTGAGTTCAACGGCCTCATCAATTAAGCCAACCAAAGCTTTACCTTCCACCACAATGATGTGCTCCACAGAACCAACTGGATGAGGTTCTGAAAGACGGTCTTCACCCGGTTCAACAATCAGTAAATAAACATCTCGACGTGCATGTGGTGGACAAGTCGCCAACAAAATCGCTTTGTAATTGGCAATTTCAGAGCTAACGGTTGGGCCATCTCCACAACGAATCACTTGCACCTGATTGCTTGGCTCTTCCATCAAACGCGCAAAAGGAATATTTAGTGCAACACAAAGTGCCCATAAGGTTTCAATGCTTGGGTTACCTTGCCCTGCCTCTAATTGTGAAAGAGTAGATTTTGCAACGCCTGCACGACGAGCAACCTCTGCCAAAGAAAGCCCCGCTCTTTGGCGTTCACGGTTTAAACCTTTAGCAATAATTTCAATTGGCTGAGACATTCACCACATCCGTTCTATAAAAAAAACGATCGTTCGTTTTGACAAAACAATCAGACTTATTCATTATAATGGAAAATCGTTCGTTATATCATCCCATGACTACATACTCTCTCATTAAGAAACTTAGTAAAGACACCACCCGCTCGATTTTCTTTGTGTGTCTAGCGACCAGTGTCGTTGGTATGTCTTTAGGTTCACTCGCTGCAAGTTATGGCTTAGCACTCTGGATTCCACTTTGCCTATCCGTATTTGTGCTCGCAGGAACTGCTGAATTTATCTTTATTGGTTTTTTAGCAGTAGGTGGTAGCCCGATTGCTGCTGCAATTGCAGGACTACTCGTCAATTTACGACATTTACCTTTTGGTATTGCGGTCAATGAACTAATCAGAGGTAAATTCTCTCGATATTTCGGGGCCCATATCATGAACGATGAAAGCGTTTTGTTTGGCATGGCACAGCCCGATTTCGAAACGAAAAAGGCTGCTTATTGGTTGTGTGGTATCAGCATTATGCTGAGTTGGCCACTCGGTGTCACTGCGGGTTATTTTATAGGAACTGCTATTCCAGACCCAAAAACATTTGGTCTAGATGCCATTTTCCCTGCCATTTTAATTGCACTTACTTTTAATGCTTTAAAGAATAAATCTACTCGAAAAGCTGCATTTGCTGGATCAACTTTAGCACTGATTACCACACCTTTTTTGGCCTCAGGACTTCCCATTCTGATTTCACTTTTTGGCTTGATATTTGGTAGAAAAAAATGAGTCAACAATTACTGATTATTTTGGGCATAGGCTTGCTAGCACTTGGAACATATGGGATTCGTTTTGCTGGTTTTCACTTAGGTGCAAAGTTTACTTTTTCCGAAAAATACCAAGTTTTACTCTCAAACGGCGCAACTGTTTTGCTCTGTGCGATTGCGGTCACGACGACATTTTTTGAAGGCCAAGATTTTGCAGGATTCGCGCGTATATTCGGTGTTGGATTTGCGCTTTTATTAGTTTGGAAAAAAGTACCGCTGTTATTGGTAATTTGCTTGGCAGCCGCTGGTACAGCACTGTTACGTTTGCTTGGAATTGAGTAATAAAAAAGGCGAGATAAACTCGCCTTTTTTAAATTTTTGCTTAGAACGGTAAATCGTCGTCTAAATCAGCTGGTGCAGACGCTGGTTGTTGTGGTGCTTTAGGAGCGAAACCACCACCTTGTGGGCTGTTGCCACCATTACCGAAACCACCTTGGCCACCATAACCACCGCCATTGTTTTGGCCATAGCCGCCACCTTGGTTGTTATTATTTTGATAACCATTACCACCTTGTTGAGGTGCGTTAAAACGTGGTTGGTTAAAATCATTACCGCCAGCGAAACCTTGTTCACCTTGTTGACGACCATCTAACATTTGCATCTGTTCGCCACGAATTTCTGTTGTATAGCGCTCTTGGCCATTTTGATCAGTCCACTGACGCGTGCGTAATGAACCTTCAATATAAACCTTAGAACCTTTACGTAGGAACTGCTGAGCAATTTCACCTAAACGGTTATGCAAAACAATACGGTGCCATTCAGTTTGTTCTTTACGCTCACCTGAAGTTTTATCGGTCCAAGCTTCACTTGTTGCGATTGAAAATTGAGTCAGCGAGCCCCCATTTGGAAAAGTTTTTGTTTCAGGATCACGACCCAAAGTACCAACCAAAATAACCTTATTTACACCACGCATTAGCTGTCTTCATCCTATTCATTTCTATGTTTTACTTTATAAGAGTTATGCTTAAATGGCTACCTCTTTACCGAACAACTGCGTTAAATCACGTCGCGCAGCCTCATCAAGAGTCTGTTTATCGACTTTAATATAAGCAACTTGCTGGTCAGGCATCACCACAACTTCTTCTATACCACGAATTGCCAATAGCTGTGTGGTCCACTCATTCACCTGTTGCACTTGCGGTAATGGCAACACAATCGATGACAAATACCGCGGCTGAGCTAAACCAAAACTAATTAGCAACCATATTATAGCAATCCCTGTTAAGACACTCCATCCAATCGCAGTATTATGTAACATCAATAATTGACCACCTAGTGTGCCGCCGAAAAAAGCACCTAAAAACTGGCTACTGGCATTTACACCCATAGCAGTTGCCTTTGACTGAATTGGGGCACATTTTGATAACCACGATGGTAATAAAGCTTCCATCACATTAAATGCAATGAAGAAAATACCTAGGCCTGCGAGTAATACATATTTTGATTGATAACCAAATATAAGCAGCAATAAACCTGCAATAATGCCTGTAATTGCTGTTAAGAAAATGCCTCGCATTTTGCGATATTTTTCAGCCACAATAATGCTTGGAAATGCAAAAAACAGACTAATTACTAGTAGTGGCAGATACACCAAACCATGACTGGCTAAAGGAATATGGGCAAACTCGATAAGCTGTGAAGGCACATAAATAAACATGGCGGTAAGCAATAAATGCAATGCAAAAACCGAAACGTGTAAACGGTTTAAATCACCCATTTGAATAACTTGCTTAAGCTGCGCTATGTAGCCTTGCTGATAATTACGATGATGACGAGTTACTTTAGGTACAAGCAATAACATCAAAATCGCGATTAAACCCATAATGGTCGTGACAAAGAACAAACCAGAAATGCCGACAAGACTTGTGAGCCAAGGCCCCAGACTAAACGCCACCACAAAAGATAGACCAATACTCATGCCCATGGCGGCCATGGCTTTAGTACGCTGCTCTTCACGCGTCACATCAGCTAAAAGCGCCATCACGACTGCTGAAACTGCACCCGCACCTGCTATGGCGCGGCCAATAATCACACCATAAATCGTGTCAGATAACCCCGCAATTGCACCGCCAATTGCAAACAGCAATAAGCCAAGTACCACAAGAGGTTTACGACTAAAACGGTCAGCCAGTAAGCTAAAAGGAATTTGTAAAATAGCCTGACTTAAACCATAAACGCCCACAGCCAAACCAATGAGTGCTGGAGTTGCATATTGATATGACTGCCCGACTACAGAAAAGACAGGAATAATCATGAACAAACCCAACATGCGTAGCGCAAAAATACTACTTAAGGCAAAAGTTGAGCGACGTTCCAAAGCATTCATCATATCAATACACGTTTATCAAACTAGGCAAATTATAAGCCGATTCGTTTCTAAAAATACGGGACACCTTATTTAAATTAACGATTTCAGCTTAAAAAAATAAAGAGGCATTAAGCCTCTTAATTCTAAACAACTTTACTGAAAATTAGCTTAAGGCGACTGTTGCTCGCGCTTCGAATATTGAATTGAAGCAATAACGGCCCACACAATAAACGCTACACCAATTAAACCTGTTACAACTTCAGGTACATGTACGCCTGTACCACTTGCAATCATAATGAATGCTAAAGCACCAATTGCGTAATGCGCACCATGTTCCAAGAACACGTAAGCATCTAGCGTACCTTTTTCAACAAGGTAAACTGTCATTGAACGGACAAAAATAGCACCGATTGCAAGACCCAACATAATCACAACAACGTCGCTGGTAATAGCAAAAGCACCGATCACACCGTCAAAACTAAATGATGCGTCTAATACTTCAAGATATAAGAAACCGCCTAAACCAGCTTTAACCACACCAGACGCAGCACCCGAACCATCTTGTAATACAGCATTACCATTTTCATCAATTTCAGGCTCACCACCTAACAAATGACTTAATACTTCAACGCCAATGTAAACCACAATGCCCCAAATACCAGCCATGGTCACTGCTAAACGTTGGTGGTCATCTACATAACCAGCCATCACAATTAACGCGATCAAAGCAATAAAAACAGACATGGCAGGTACGCTAGCTAAACTTGAAAGTTTAGATTCAAGCCATCTAAACCAATGCGTTTCTTTTTCATCATCAAAGAAGAAGTTTAAGAAAACCAATAATAAGAATGTTCCACCAAAAGCTGAAATTTCAGCGTGGTGTGCCATTAAGCGCTCAGAATAAGTTTTCGGATCATTGAGTGCCAATTTTGCTACTTCAATAACACCCATATCAGCGGTTACAGCAACAATCACGACAGGGAAAATCAAACGCATACCAAAAACGGCGATTAAAATACCTACCGTTAAAAAGATCATTTTCCAGAACGGATCCCAATTACGTAGAACCGATGCATTTACGACAGCATTGTCAAAAGATAAAGAGACCTCCATTACCGCTAAAATCGCTGTAATTGTTAAAGCTTTAAGCATGGTAGACACGCCAGCTTCAGGTCCATGGGTAAAACCCCAATACGCGGATAGTGCTAAACACACCACCGTAAAAAATATCGAAAATCGGAAATGCTTCATGGATCAGACCTATACCAAGAACTAAATTTAATCTTTCTTAAAACCGCGGCTATTATATCGATAATTAACCACAAAACGATGTTGTTTTGTGCCGTTATTCCCGTTACTTTATCTCTCTGTTTAATAAAGAAATTTATAATTTTTAATTAACTTGTTAATCGTATTAAATATTTTCTTGCGATATATCTATCATTATTATTTTTGTATTTTAAAATTGATTTAAAATCAGGTTCAGCTGTCTTATTTTAAATGGAATGATTTTATGCTTTTTTCTCAAGAACTCTGGCAACGTAATTTAAATTTATATCAGAAAATTCTCGACCTGCCTTTTAATCAGGAACTTGCTAACGGTACTTTAGATAAAGAAGCTTTTTGTCATTATGTCATTCAAGATGCTCAATATTTAGTGGCGTATGGTCGCGTACTTGCTGTTGCGGCAGCAAAGGCGTTCGAGGCTGATGATATTATGCAATTTTCAGATGCTGCTAAAATTGCAATTGTAGTTGAACGCAGCTTGCATGATGACTTCATGAAAAACTTTGGGGTGACCAAAGAAGAATTTAAAAATACGCCATTAACTTTAGCAGGCCATCATTACACTTCATTTTTAACAGCAACTGCTTGGTCTGAAAGCTACCCTGTTGTACTCGCTGCACTTTTACCTTGCTTCTGGATTTATGCCGAAGTCGGTAAAGATATTGTAGATAAATCAATTCCTAATAACCCTTACCAAGCATGGATTGATACCTATGCAGGTGAAGAGTTTCATATAGCCGTTCGGAATGTGATTGCGACGGTAGACAAGGTTGCCGCACGTTGTGATGCAGACACTTTAGAGAAAATGCATGCCGCGTACACCATGGGTGCAAAACTTGAATGGTTATTTTGGGATAGCGCCTACCACCAAAGACAATGGCTAGGTTTAGACCATATTTAAAACTTCAAAAGAACCGGTCAGATCGTTCAATACGCTGACCGTTTTTAATAAAATGCGAGATAAATATGTATATCGGTGAATTAGCATCTTTAACTGGAGCCACTCCTAAAGCCATTCGGCATTATGAGAAATTAGGCTTGCTACCAGTCGCAAAAAGAAAAGGCAATTATCGTATTTATGAAGAGATTGATGTTAAATCCGTTAAGATGATCCGCCTTGCACAAGCTGTTGGATTTAGCCTTGCCGAGCTTTATGACTTGTCCGCTTTAAAATATAAAAATAATCGCTTTCCTGTAGAAATTGCACAGCAGCTTATTCAAAAAAAGAATCAACAAATTATTGAGCAAAAAAAAGCGTTAAACCGTTTACAAGAAGATTTAAAAGAACTGGAAGATGAGATTATTCAGACTTATATTACCAATAAGATTTCTGCCTAAAACAGCTGGTTAAAATCTGCAAATAGCTTTCAAAATGAGTGCTTGACTCTGCCCTTAGGGATAAGGTTTATCGTAATGACTTCTTTTATTACGGACCAATAAAATGAGTGCTCATCTTTCAATATTTAAAAATTCAACAGCATTAATTACAGGCGCATCTTCAGGAATAGGCAAAGCCTATGCTCAAGAATTTGCATCTTTAGGAATTTATTTAATTTTAACAGCACGCTCTGAACAGAAACTAAATGATTTAGCCGATGAACTCAGAAAAAAATATAACGTGAATGTTGAGGTGATCGTTTTAGATTTAGCTCAACCCAATTCAGCTCAAAGCTTATTTGATGAAGTACAAGCTAGAAAATTAACGGTAGATATTTTAATTAATAACGCAGGATTTGGAAAATGGACTAAATTTTTAGATCAATCTGTATCTACCTATCAAGAAATGATCACGCTTAATATCAGCAGCGTAACGTCTTTATGTTATTTATTTTTGCCCCATATGCTTGCGAACAAAAAAGGCATCATGATTAATATTTCATCGACAGGCGCGTTCCAGCCGTTACCCTATATTGCCGTTTATGGTGCAAGTAAATCTTTTGTATTGCAGTTTACTGAAGCGCTTGCAGGAGAATATAGCTCTTCAGGTATTAAATTTCTGGCAGTTTGTCCGGGCAATACCGAAACCAATTTTACTCAGGTGGCAAATGCCGATACGAGTGGTATGAAAAGCTCTACAGTTGAGGACGTTGTGTCTGCAACAGTTAGAGCATTAGATAAGAATAAAGCAACAGTTGTGGTGGGATATAGCAACTATTTGACATCTCAATTGCCTCGAATTCTTTCTCGCCAAAAGATGATTAATTTAGTTGAAGGTATGCTCAAAACCCGTGTTATTGAGCACTCATAAAAATGCTTCAATTTAAAAGATTAAGGGATTTCTCTTAATCTTTTAATGCTGAAACAGCTGCCAGCCATAAATTAAGCCTGCCGCAGCAACCACCCAACATAAGGTTGCCAATCCTAGACAAGACCACATCGACACCCGTGTTGCCAGCACATAAACAGCAACTAAATAAATGGCATAAGGAATAAGTGACCATAGACCAAACAGAGCCGTTTTCTGTAATGCTTCAGCTCCTTTTTGCTGATAGACAATCACATGAGCAATCAAGGCAAAGGTAGGAAAAAGCGGGACTAAACCAGCAATATAAAATACCTTACTTTTCGATAAAATCGAAATAATGAGGACAACCCCAGCCCCCAACATACATTTTAAAAATAACGCCCACATACACTGATCCTACCTGATCATTTCCACTTCAAAACGCTGTATTCTGCGCTTTTTAAAGAAAATTAACAGCGACTAAAGCAATCAATGCTGGAACTGCCTGAATATAAATAATCTTTTTACTGGCAGTCAGACCACCATAGATACCTGCAATGAGTACACAGCCTAAAAAGAAGTTGGCGATTGATGTTGCAAATGGTGCATCAGCCAATAAAGACCAGAATAACCCCGCCGCTAAAAAGCCATTATAAAGACCTTGGTTTTGTGCCATGACTTTGGTGAGTTTTGCTTTCTCTGCATTATTTCCAAATGCTTTCATGCCATAAGGCTTGTCCCACAAAAACATCTCTAGCACTAAAATGTAGACATGTAAGATCGCGATAAGCGCAATGAATATTTGTCCGATCATATAGTTTTCCTTTTTATTTTAAAAATATGAAAAAAGATCAGTCTCTCGACTGATCTTTTAGTATTTTACGGCTTTAACAATACTTTGCCTTGACGAGCACCTTGTGTTGCTCTTTGAGCAGCTGTTTTAATCTCATCAAAACTAAACACACCTTCCACAGGAAGGATTAATTTTTTCTGAGTTGCTAAAGTTAATAACTCAACAATCAGTTCCTTTTTACGAGCTGCTGGCATTTCTTTGTTGACTACACTCGCCCAGAAACCTTTTACTGTCGCTTGTTTGAAAATTAAATCGCCCGATGAAATCTGCATGGTTTCACCAGTCATACTGCCAAACGAAACCAATAGGCTATTTTCACTGAGTAAATTCAGCATTTCACCACTTGCGCGTCCACCAATCGAGTCCACGCCAGCAATCAGCGGTTGTTCACCGTGAATCTGCTTAACTTGCTCTTTCCAATTAGGCTGATCGGTTGCAACAACATGTTGAATACCTAATGCTTGCATCTCGGCAATTGCATCAGTACGACGAACTAAATTAATCACTGGTAAGCCACGTGCCTGCGCAATCATCGCAACTGTTTTACCTACTGCACCGTTCGCTGTGTTTTGAATGAGCCATTGACCTGGTTGAACATTTACAAAGTCTAAAAGCATGAGGGCACTAATGGGCATACCAATCAACTGCGCTGCTGTTTCATCATCAATTTCATTATTGAGTGGAATAAGCCCTTGCGCTGGTGCAATAAAGTATTCAGCCCAACTGCCATGAACAGATGCAACTGCAATACGTTGTCCTACCTGTACATGAGTAACGCCCTCACCTAATGCATCAACAATACCAACAGCTTCACTACCACCAATCGCAGGTAAAGTTGGCTTGTAGCCATAGCTTCCCCGTACTGTCCATACATCATGATTATGAATTGGAGACATGATGGTTTTAATACGCACTTCGCCTGCTTTTGGTTCTGGCTTTGGCATATCCGCCTGCTCTAAAACGTCTACAGGTTCGCCAAAATTACCATGGATAATACTTCGCATTCTTTATTCCTCTATCGGTTTTAAGAGTTGTTGGGTCGTTTCTAAAGCTAGATGTAGATGTGCTTTGTCTTGCGACAATTTTGTGAGTAAAGCGGCACCCAACCATAACTGATACATGACTTGGGCAGTTTTCAAAGGATCAATATGTTTTGGAATTGACCCTTCTTGTTGTCCTTCTTTGAGTAGCAAAGCCAGACGCTGCGTTAATTTGTACACACCGTCATTGAGAATTTGGCGCATATCTTCCGACAAGTCAGAAACCTCTGCTGCCAGCTTCACAATCAGGCAATTTTCAGCCCAGCTGCCATGTACTGGATCATCAATCCACGCTTGCCACAACGCCATTAAACGGGCATGAGCACTTTGTTCACTGTGCTGCCAAAGTTGTTCCATACGAACCTTATAATTGGCCAGGTATTGCTCTAGCAAAGCACAACCAAATGCCTCTTTCGAAGCAAAGTAGTGATAGAACGAACCTTTGGGTACGTCACAAGTCTTTAAAATTTCTTGCAAACCAACACCGACAAATCCTTTGTGTAATACCAGCTCAAAGCTCGTATCCAAAATATGTTGTCGCGTAGTTTCGCTTTTATTTAATCGTTTCATGTAAACACCATACTCCACTATTAGACCAGTCGTCTAGTAAAATTATGTTGCTCAATAAAATTTGCTAAGAAGTAGAAATCAAAAGAAAGGAATGTTAAAAATACAACCTGCTTATTTAAACAAATTTTGTCGATTGTCGTTTAACCGTCACAATTTGTCGCTTTAAATCATTTTGTACCACTTGAACAATTTTAAATCGTTATCATATATAGGGTCTGTTGTTTATAAATAGCCACATCTCCCTGTGCTAATCAAAACAACACCTAAATTTTCATTAATACATAATTGAGATGTTTTATGAGCCAAAGTCATATCCGTATTCGAGGCGCACGTACCCATAATTTAAAAAATGTGTCTCTCGATATTCCACGCGATAAGTTTGTGGTAATTACGGGGTTATCAGGTTCAGGAAAATCTTCTCTTGCCTTCGATACCCTGTACGCCGAAGGACAACGCCGTTACGTCGAATCGCTTTCGGCCTATGCTCGCCAATTTTTATCGCAAATGGAAAAGCCTGAAGTCGATTCGATTGAAGGTTTATCTCCAGCGATTGCCATTGAGCAAAAATCTACGAGTCATAACCCACGTTCAACGGTAGGTACGATTACCGAAATTTATGACTATTTGCGTTTGCTTTATGCACGTGTCGGTACGCCATATTGCCCTGAACACGACTTGCCGATGGTTGCGCAAACTATTTCTGAAATGGTCGATGCGGTAAAAACACTTGAAGAAGGCACAGCACTCATGTTGCTTGCCCCTGTCGTTCGTGAACGTAAAGGTGAATACAGCAACCTGTTCGAGCAACTACAAGGCCAAGGTTTTGTTCGTGCCCGTGTTGATGGTGAAATCATCGATATTGATACGCCACCTGAACTCGACAAAAAGAAAAAGCACACCATCGAAGTTGTCGTTGACCGCTTTAAAGTGCGTGAAGACTTAGGTAACCGTATTGCCGAATCATTTGAAACTGCACTGCGTTTAGGTGGCGATATTGCTGTTTTGTCATGGATGAATGGCGAACATCCTGATCGTGTTTTTTCTGCGAAACATTCATGTCCTGAGTGTGATCGTGCAGTCGCAGAGCTTGAGCCTCGCTTATTTTCATTTAATAACCCGTTCGGTGCCTGCCCTGTTTGTGATGGCTTAGGTACACGTAGCCACTTTAGCTCTGAAAAGCTCATTCCAAATCCGGATCTTGCAATTAGTGAAGGGGCTATTCGTGGCTGGGATCGTCAACGTCCATATTACTATTCGATGCTACAAAAAGTTGCCGATCATTTTGGTTTTCAACTTGATACGCCTTGGAACCAGCTAGATAAAGACACTCAAAAGAAATTCTTACAAGGTACTGGCAAAGAAAAAGTTGATTTAAGCTATATCGATGAGCGTGGTCGTAAACATACACGCGTACAGCCGTTTGAAGGGATTTTGCCGCATCTTGAACGTCGTTACCGTGAAACTGAAAGTAACTATGTACGTGATGATTTAGCGCAGTATTTATCTAATGCAGCGTGTGATGCATGTGATGGCTCACGTTTAAATGAAATTTCACGTCATGTTCGTGTAAAAGATAAAACGATTGCCGACATTACTCGCATGTCGATTGGTGATGCTGAAAGTTATTATCAAGATTTAAATCTTGAAGGTGCTAAAGGTGAAATCGCCGATAAAATCTTTAAAGAGATTCGAGAGCGTTTACATTTCTTGGTGAGTGTTGGTCTGAACTATTTAAGTTTAGCTCGTTCTGCCGAAACGTTATCGGGTGGTGAAGCACAGCGTATCCGTTTAGCCTCACAAATTGGTGCAGGCTTGATGGGCGTCATGTATGTCCTTGATGAACCATCGATTGGCTTGCATCAACGTGATAATGATCGTCTATTACAAACACTGATTCGCTTACGTGATTTAGGTAATACGGTATTAGTCGTTGAACACGATGAAGATGCAATTCGTGCAGCCGACCATATTATTGATATCGGTCCGGGAGCCGGGATACATGGTGGCGTGATTATTGCTGAAGGAACTTATGATGAATTGGCTAACCATGCTGACTCACTCACAGGGCAATACCTTTCTGGCAAACTCAAAATTGAAATACCAAAACAACGGACTCAATCACCACGTCCAGATGAGTTCATTAAACTTTCTGGGGCAAGTGGTCATAACCTTAAAAATGTCGATTTGAAAATTCCGCTCGGCATTATGACTTGCGTGACTGGCGTTTCAGGTTCAGGTAAATCGACACTGATTAACCGTACGTTACTTCCATTGGCAGCGACACAACTTAACGGTGCAACGACATTAACAGCTGAAAAGTTTGATTCAATTGATGGGCTTCAACATCTAGATAAAGTCGTTGATATTGACCAAAGCCCGATTGGACGTACACCACGCTCTAACCCTGCAACGTATACAGGGCTATTTACGCCAATCCGTGAATTATTTGCGCAAACGCCAGAGGCAAAAGCGCGTGGTTATAGTGCAGGCCGTTTCTCGTTTAACGTGAAAGGCGGACGCTGTGAAGCCTGCGAAGGTGATGGCATGATCAAAGTCGCAATGCACTTCTTACCAGACATGTATGTGCCTTGCGATGCGTGTCAGGGCAAACGTTATAACCGTGAAACACTTGAAGTGGGCTATAAAGGCAAAAACATTTCTGATGTTTTAGAAATGACTGTTGAAGATGCTGCTGAATTCTTTAGTGCAATTCCAGTCATCCACCGCCGCTTAGAAACCTTAACTCAGGTGGGCTTAGGCTATATTCGTTTAGGTCAAGCTGCGACCACTCTCTCTGGTGGTGAAGCACAGCGTGTAAAACTAGCGCGTGAGTTAGCAAAACGAGATACGGGTAAAACTTTATATATCTTGGATGAACCAACAACAGGTCTACATTTCCACGATATTGCTAAGTTACTCGACATTTTGCATGAGCTACGCAACAAAGGTAATACCATTGTGGTGATTGAACATAACCTTGATGTGATTAAAACAGCTGACTGGGTTGTCGACTTAGGTCCAGAAGGTGGTTCGGGCGGTGGCATGATCATTGCCGAAGGTACACCTGAACAAGTGGCTGAGGTTGAGATTTCCCACACGGGTCGTTTCTTAAAACCGATGTTGAAGTAATTTATTGAATAAAAAAGCCGGAACTCATTTCCGGCTTTTTTACCCCTCAACTGCATTCCGACCTCGGGCCTTAGCTCTTAATAGTGAACGATCAGCTTTCTCTAAAAGCTCGATCCAACTTGCTGCGCCTATTGCAAAACCAATACTGACAGACACATGCAATTTTTCATCTGAACCAGATAAACAAATCTCTTCTAAAGAAATCGCAATCCGAATTTTCTCTGCTAAAAGACGAGCATCTACAAATTGCATCTGTTCTAATAATATTAAAAACTCATCTCCACCATAACGAATAATTAAATCCGAACTTCTAATATTTTGCTTTAATTGCTCGGCAATACTGACAATGACATGGTCACCTACAATATGCCCATATTGATCATTCACCTGTTTAAAACGATCAATATCTATAATCATTAAACAGGTTTGCGTAAATTTTTGAGGGTAACTTTCAACAATTTTTAAATATTCAGATAAAGCTAGACGGTTGGACACACCAGTTAATGGATCTGTATTGGCAATATTCTTTAATTGAAATTCAAAAGCATCGCGCTGTTGCAACATCCGCTGTAATCGATCAATCGCTTCAAAGAGGGAAAGAAATTCACCTTTTGTTGTCATATTCATCTCATCTGTCCAATGATTAGAACTACGCGATAAATCTAAAATTAAAGTCCTTGCTTTTATTAAAGGAGAAAAAACCCTTCTTTGTGCATAATTGAGCGTAAGTAAAGCTGTAGCTAAAGAAATTAAAGATATTAATAAAGTTAAAAGAAAACCTTTTCGGGCACTTATATTTTCTTGAGTTGCAATTGCTACACTTTCATCAAGAATATAACTTTGTAAATCAACCACTGTAGTAAATTTACCTACGATTGCTTCTGTCAATTGGGTGCCATTTAAATCATATGGCTCCCCTTTTTGGCTTTCATCTAATAGGTTTTGTACAATCGGAATACCCTTATCTATAAATTCTGATTTCACTCGGGCATATAACCGACGGTATTCAGGAGTCTTTGCCTGTTCAGGCTGCAAGGTATCGACCAAAATCCATAAATATCTAGATTGATGCTGAGTTTGCAGAGAACGTGCGCGATTATTACTTGGAATTTCTTCATTAAAGCTCACAGGAGCAATAATATTAGACGCCATCCGTCCCGCCTGATCGCGCATATCGGTTAGAACTATAATGAGCGTAAAGTAATTAGAAATACGGCTATCTTTACTTTTTAGCTGCAACATCAGTTTTTGCAGTATTTCCCTGCAATGATCCCATACTCCAAACATTCCTAAAATAGCATTATCCATTTGAACGGAAGTTCTGGCTCCATAGGGAGTTTCACCGTAATAATCAACGACACGTCGGGCTTGCCTAAGATTTTCTTTGAAATTGGTTTGCAGCTCATTTGCTAATGAAACATAGCCTGCTTGTTTTAAGATAAGAATGCTTGTATCAATCTGCGCATCAACAATTAAACGAAACTTTTTTAATTCTTGCTGATTCTTTAATAAATCACTAGGACTGCTCGACATCATCTTATTGGCAGGAGCACGCTCCTTAGAAATTTTATAGGCAATATCTGCTACTGCTCTTAAACTTTTTATTTCGGCTAAGGCTTGTCTAGTTTTTATATAATCTTGATAGCTTCCCACAATAAGCGGTACAGCCATGAATAATAAGGACAAAATAATAACCAGCATAAAAAAGAACAGTCGATTACTAATATGCTCTGAACGTAATCCTGACATTTCTAGCTGATACTCCGTAAATGTCCTGCCATTTTTAATACGATATAAATTAGGCTTAAATCCATCCTAGCATTTTAATAACTAGAATTTCATCAATAAAACCTTCATTTCTCTTTTAATAATTATACGGCTTCAAGATTTTAGTAAGCTTAAATAAATAGTATCGAAAAATTAAATGATTTTTATAAAAAAACTCTATTTTACAGATTAAAAATTTTTAGCAATGATAATAAACATATCTAGTTATCCTCTTGGATGCGCTTCTCCCAGCATCCACTGCCCAGCTTTAAGCTGGGTTCTTTTTGTTCTATTATTTTCCAATAAAGTTCATATAAATTTTCTTATAATTTTAAGATTTTCTTATAGATAAAAAAAAGCTCAACCTTGGGGAAAGCTGAGCTCGTAAAGTCTGATGTGATACACACATCGTATCTGGGAAAGCACTTTAAATCCTAAAAACGTTAGGCAGTGAACTTTGCGATTGAATTATGTGACTTATCTCTACTTTTGTAAAGTCGATTAAATTAATCAGAATTAAAAATTTAATCGATTTTTCAACTTAAAATAGAGATTTCTTTTATTTTATTCACTTATATAATAATTAAAAATAGTTAAATTTTTTAGTTAAACTAATCTAAATATTGTTAACTACTCCTCAAAATAGTATGAATACGATAATAAATTGGTGAATTTTTACTCAACATGTAAGCAACTCTACAATTTATTTAATGTTAAAACCGATCATATTAATCATTTTTTCCAATCGTAATTGTAATAACTTTTAAACATTTATTTCTAAATTCGTTATGAAATATAATTATTAGCCTCTTGTAAATGTTCATTTTTTTATCAGGTTGACAATTTACTTTTCATTTGATTAGTTTTTCACCAATTTTAACATAAGTGTCAAATATCTTTAACATTCCTTTTTTTCATTGTTGACTTCATAAATTGTTACAATACAATGACCCCAGCTTTATCTCTTGTTATTGCTGGAAATGATTATGAAAAAACTTGGTTTAGCCACTGCTGTACTATTAGCCATGACCGGTGCTCATGCTTATCAATTTGAAGTTCAAGGTCAATCTGAATATGTTGACACAACTGCAAACGATAAAAACTTCACTGGTGACGTTGCTGGTACATACTATTTAAAAAATGTTGATACCACTAAAGGTCCTTTAGCTGAAGCAGCTTTCTTGAACCAAGCTTCTAACGTATCTGTAGGTTACAGCTACCAACAGTATGACCAAGGCAACGTAAACTACCACGTTGGTACTTACGGTGTTAAAGGTGAGGCTTACGTTCCTACTCCTTACCTTCCTGTATATGCTAGCGCAACTTACAACCACACTGATGTTGATGGTAAAAACAACTTCTCTAAAGATGACAACGGTGACCGTTATGCATTAGAAGTTGGTGCTATGTTGTTACCTAACTTCTTGATGACTGTTGGTTATACAAGTGTTGCTAACCAATTCGCTTTAGACAACTTTGGCATCATCAGCAACGGTATCTACTCTGCTGTAAACCAAACTGCTGCGATTCAAGACGACCAAGATGCTGTTACAGCACGTGCTAAATATGTAGGTCCAATCGATGGAACTAACATGGCAATTGGTTTTGAAGCTGCTGGTGCTTTCGGTCAAGAAAACCAATACGGTTTGAAAACTGACCTTTACTTAACTCCTAAGTTAAGTGTTGGCGCATCTTTCATTGGTAATGATGGTGTAGCTGACATCAAAGGTAATGACCTTGGTGAATTCCGTCAAGCTTGGGGTGGTAACGTAAACTACTTCATTACTCCTGCTTTAGCAGTTGGTGCATCGTACATGAAAGCTGACGTTAAAAATGCGTCTACTAGCTACGATACACAAACTATCGGCTTAAATACTAAATTCCGTTTCTAATTTAATTTAGAAATCGAATTAAAAAAGGACTCAATTGAGTCCTTTTTTTATACCTAAAGATTAGCTTCGCACAATATTTAAGAAATACAGATGACGTTCATATTGATCAATAATGTCTTGAATTAAATCCTCTTGCGTCCAATCCATTACATCATAGTTCTGCCCCCCCTCTCTTAAGAAAACTTCTGCTTGGAAATATTGTCCGTCTTCGGCTTCAGTACGTCCAATTAAAAAACTTGGTGGTACTGTTTCACGTGGAACAACTTTATAAATAAAATTAATTTCATTGTGATGGTCTACTCGAAGTTGCATACCATCTTCAAGTTGGCTAATTGAAACCTCAAGATGACGGCGTCTAAATTCATGTTGAATATTTTCAAATGCGCCAGCCACTTGCTTCTCAATGTATTCACGCACTTCTTCTTCATTATGAGGATAGTGCATGATTAACCCTAGACGCTGTTGCCAACTCCTTGGATTATGAATTGCACGTGGTGTAATGCGTGCTTCCTGAATGGCTGTCATTTTTGTGACATCAAGATGTAAGGCCTTTATTAACCCCCAACTCATTAAGAGCATGACGACAGTAAAAGGTAACGCACTCATAATGATGGAAGCCTGAAGTGCAGCCAAGCCACCGACTAGCAATAAAATAATTGCGAGCACAGCCATGAGTACCGTCCAGAACAGACGCTGCCAAGTTGGTGAATTTTCAGATTTAGCAGTTAAATAGTCAGTGACTAATGCCCCTGAGTCAGCAGATGTCACAAAAAATAAAACCACCAAAATAGTTGCCAAGACATTCATCACGCCAGACCACGGTAAGTGACCTAAGAATTCAAATAATGCAACTGACGAATCTTGCTGAACAGCCTGAATTAATGTTGTTTGGTGTTCATGGATAATGCTAAATAAGGCGGCATTACCTAAGAAACCCATCCAGATAATGGTAAAGCCTGTTGGAATGAGTAAAACCCCAACAATAAATTCTCGAATGGTACGACCACGAGAAACTCTGGCAATAAACATTCCCACAAATGGCGACCAAGAAATCCACCAAGCCCAGTACAAAATTGTCCAACCACCAATCCAGCCATTCGGCTGATAGGCATATAAGTTGAATGTCATAGTAAATAGGTTAGAGATATATTGCCCAGTGTTTTGAATCGTCGTTTGAAGTAAATAAATACTTGGACCAGCAATAAAAACAAATACCAATAATATTAAAGCTAAAACTAAGTTTAACTCCGACAAACGTTTTACACCCTTATCAAGACCTAGAAACACAGATAAGGAAGCTAACATACTCACGAAAATAATGAGTAACACTTGAATATTGGTGCTTTGCTCTATTCCAAATAAATAATGCAAACCAGAATTGATTTGTGTAACACCAAAGCCAAGAGAGGTCGCTACACCAAATACCGTACCAATGGTCGCGAATATATCGATGCTATCGCCCCATGGCCCATAAATTCTCTTACCAATAAGTGGATAGAGTGCTGAACGGGTCTTTAAGGGTAAATTATGCCGATAAGCAAAATAAGCCAAAGCTAACCCAACTACAGCATAGATTGCCCAAGCATGTAGTCCCCAATGGAAAAAGGTAACTCTTAATGCTTGCTGTGCTGCATCAATCGTTTGAGCCTCACCACTTGGTGGATTAACATAGTGCATGACAGGTTCGGCAACGCCGAAGAACATCAACCCAATCCCCATCCCTGCGGTAAACAGCATGGCGAACCAAGACCCATTGTTATAATCAGGCTGACTATGATCTGGTCCTAATTTAATGCGTCCAATCGAAGAGCAGGCAATGTAAATCAATAAGATGAGAAAGAAAGCAACAGATAAAACATAGAACCAACTAAATGAATCAGTGATCCACTGTTTTAATTGCTGTGTTAGAAGCTCAAAAGAACTCGGGGCGATCACAACCACTGCTAAAAACAAAGCAATAATAATGACCGTACCCAAAAATACGTTAGGATTAACGTTTGCGAACCAACCGGACTGTTTGGAAGGCATAAATCCTCCATGTTATTTTAATGACGAGTGACAGGCTTAAATGCCAATAAGATATTCACAGAATGAACAAAGCTAGGGCTTTCAATAGAGAAAGTCGATAACACTCTAAATAAACTTAAAGAATATTGCAGTTACAAAGGTGTAAATAAATTAAAACACCTCCTCCATTATTTATCTGAATTTTTTTTAGGGAGGTGGGTAATATATTGTAAAGCAATTAGACGGGTGACGATTAAAGCTAAATACATGACCCCACAAAACATTTGCAGCATGGCTAAAACGCGCGCTGGTGGAGTGATTGGCATGAGGTCGGATAAGCCTGTAGCCGACTGCAAGCTAAAGCTGAGAAAGAGTAGATCCAGCCAAGTTTGGAAAGCATGGGGGTTATTTGGATTTTGAAAGCTGTAAGGGAAAATAAGCTGGCAAATGTTATATAAAAATGCAAAACCCCATGCAATCAGTGTAAAGACTGCTGCTGCCGCAAATAGTTCATCTCTTGTTAAATATCGGTCAGCAAACATATAACGAAATAAACCATAAGCTGCCGAAAAATAGGCCAGAGCTTCACAGCTATGGGCAAATAGTTGAATATATAAATTGCTATATCCCAACACAATCAGTACTGATGACAGAATTGCACCGCTCACAAATGTTAAGCCCAAAAAAGTAAACATCGGGGTCTGGCGAATAACTTTGGCAATCAATAATAAAGCAAGGACGCCTAATGACCAGGTTAAAGTCCGGTAAGGCAAACTATCAAATGTCAGCATGGCTAAAATCAATAAAATAAACTGAACCAGTAACAGCCATGCAGAAGGCAGTAAGCGAAAACTTGCCCAAAACTCAATAATAGATCGCATTATTATTTTCCTTGTTTCATTATGCTTTTTTGAGATTTAACAAATAATACTGTACACAAAATCAGGCAAACAAGTTGTTCTTTATTAATATCTAAACTCTGGATTGGAAATAAAATAAGTATAAAAAAAGCCCCGTAGGGCTTTTTAAAGAATGAGCTAACAATATTCGTCTTAGTGATCCGATGCACCAGATGCGCCAATACCTGTCATTGAACGAACATATTGAGCATCGAAAGCAGCACGCTCTTTTTTAGCACGTGCAGAGTTGTCAGTTACCGAGAAGAACCAACAGCAAAGGAATGACAATGGCATAGCGAATAACGCTGGACCATTGAACGGGTTGATTGGTGTATCAGAGATTTTTAAAGTATCTACCCAAACTGCTTTAGAAAGAACAATAAGTACTACTGCTGTTACAAGGCCAACAACACCACCAATAACCGCTCCACGAGTCGTTAAGCCTTTCCAGAACATTGAAAGAACAAGAATCGGGAAGTTTGCACAACACGCTACAGAGAACGCCAAACCAACCATGAATGCTACGTTTTGCTTCTCAAACAAGATACCCAAAACCATTGCGAAGATTGCTAAGCCCAATGTCGCAATTTTTGACATACGAAGTTCAGAAGCAGGTGTCGTTTGACCTTTCTTGAATACGTTAGCGTATAAGTCATGAGAGATTGCAGATGCACCTGAAAGTGTTAAACCAGCAACAACAGCAAGAATCGTTGCGAACGCTACTGCTGAAATGAAGCCCATGAATAAGTCACCGCCTAAAGCGTCACTTAAATGCACGGCTGCCATATTGTTACCACCAACAAGCTCAAGTTTGCCTGTTACTGCCATTTTTGCAACATCAAGGAATTGCGGATTGTTTGATACGAAAAGGATCGCACCGAAACCAATAATGAAAGTTAAAAGATAGAAGTAACCAATGAAACCTGTTGCAACTACAACCGATTTACGCGCTTCTTTCGCATCTTTTACAGTAAAGAAACGCATAAGAATGTGTGGAAGACCTGCTGTACCAAACATCAACGCCAAACCTAGAGACAAGGCATCAATTGGATTTGCGGCAAGTTTACCCGGCCCCATAATTTTTGAAGCATCGGCCAAACTGATGTCGTGTACTTTACTGAAAACTTCAATTGATTGGCTAAACATGTTGCTGAAGCTGAAACCAACTGCTTTCATCACCATGAATGCCATGAAGGTTGCACCACTGAGTAACATAACCGCTTTAATGATCTGTACCCATGTTGTTGCCAACATGCCACCAAAGATTACGTATGCCATCATCAATAGACCAACGATGACAACAGCAATGTTGTAGTTCAAACCAAATAGTAATTTGATGAGCTGACCCGCACCTACCATTTGAGCAATCAAATAGAATGCCACTACAACAAGTGAACTGACTGCAGCTAAAGTACGTACTGGTTTCTCTTCAAGACGGAATGAAACCACATCTGAAAGGTTATATTTACCTAGGTTACGCAAACGTTCTGCAACCAAGAATAAAACGATTGGCCAACCTACCATGAACCCAAGCGAGTAAAGCAAGCCATCAAAGCCTGAACTAAACACAAGTGCAGAAATACCAAGGAAAGATGCAGCAGACATATAGTCACCCGCAATTGCCAGACCATTCTGGAAACCGCTGATACCACCACCTGCTGTATAGAAATCTTGTGTTGATTGAGTTTGCTTCGCAGCCCACTTAGTAATAAACAAAGTGAAACCAACGAAGATGACAAACATAATAATGGCATGCCAGTTAGTGGCTTGTTGCTCTGCTTCACCTAAGTCTGGACTTGCTATAGCCACTGTTGAATATAGCGATGCTGCTGCCAATAAGGCTTTCGCTTTTAATGAATTCCATTTCATATTAGTGTAGTCCTTTCTCATGCGTGATGGCTTCAACTTCCTTCAACGCTTCTTCACTCAACTGGTCAAGGGTATTATTTGCGATAAAAGAATACACACCACACAATAGGAAAGATAAAACGATAATTCCTAAACCTAGTGGGATTCCCCATGTCGTTACACCACCACTAAATGAACTCATCAAAAATTCTTTGTTGTAGCCAACAAGCAGCATAAAACCCACATAAAGAACTAACATGATGATTGTGAGCGTCCAACTTAATGTACTTTTTTTCTTGACCATCTTTTGAAACTTTGGATTGCGTAGAATCTGTTCTACTTGGTTCTGATCCATAACCAAACTCCTTGCCCTGTGCCCAGCCTTGGCCACTTTTTAATAGTAGTTTCTCAGGATTAAAGTTAGCAAAATTACGTGTAATTCGTAACTTAGACTTTGGTCGTTAAAATTTAATCAATTTATAGCTTTGTTTCTGCTTGGGGTATGATAGGCACAAGGTTTTAATCATGTGAGTCATATGAACAGCTGGCTGATTATTGGGGTACTCACCCTTTATATAGCACTCTTATTTATTTGTGCTTTTTTTGGTGAAAAGCATGCCAGCCGTCTGAGTACACGTGGCCGCATGTTCTTGTTCAGCTTAACGCTAGGCGTTTACTGTTCATCATGGACATTTTACGGCGCGACTGGAGCAGCTGTTCGAGAAGGCGTCATTTTCTTGCCTATTTACTTAGGCCCTCTCTTATTTGTCTGGTTTGGTTATGACATTTGGCGACGTTTAGGTCGGGTACGCCAGCACCATGCGATTTCCTCAATTGCTGACTTTGTTGCGGCACGTTATGGGAAAAGTGGGGTATTGGCTTCACTGGTCACCATTTTGGCTGTAATCGCAATTATTCCCTATCTCGCTCTACAGTTACGTGCGATTGCTTTAAGTACTTCTGTCATTATGGAACAGAATGCTCATATCCATACAACCACCAATAGTGTTTTGCTTTTAACCAGTGTACTGGCTATTTTGGCCATGATTTTTGGTACAAGGCAAATTGCCAATACCGAGCAACATGGCGGCCTCATGTTAGCTGTGGCCTTTGAATCTTTTGTAAAATTATTCGCGCTGATTTGCGTTGCTTTATTTTTTATTTTTGAAACACCAGCGAACCTTGTCCAAGTCACATCAGATGTGAACCAAACCTTTCAAGAAGTTCAGTTGTTTGGCGTGCCTGAAACTTTCTGGATTCAGACCTTATTGGCAGGTTTAGCAATTATCTGCTTACCTCGCCAGTTTCATGTCGCGGTTGTCGAATTACGAGATGAAAAACATATTCGCGGTGCACGCAAATGGTTTGCGGTTTATCTGATTTTAACGATTTTAGCCATTATTCCGATTGCAAGCTGGGCATTACATGCTGCACCGAAGTTCTTAACTGTGCCTGATGTTGCAGTACTCTCATTACCCCTGAGTTATAACCAAGAATGGTTAGCTTTACTGGCCTTTTTAGGTGGGTTCTCTGCATCAACCGGCATGTTACTGGTTTCATCTGTTGCCCTATCTATCATGCTCAGTAACGACTTGATTATGCCTGCACTCTGGCGTTTTAAGTTGCTATCACGTCACGATAAACACTTACCTAAAGTTCTTAAATTCAGCCGTCGTATTAGTATTGTCGCGGTGATGCTACTTGGCTTTTTATTCTTCCATTTCTTTAATGATATTAACCAGCTTTCAGTATTTGGTTTATTGGCGTTTAGTGCTGTTGCCCAGTTTGCACCTGCGCTTATTGGAGGCTTGTATTGGCGAGGCGGAAGCCGCCAAGGTGTCTATGCTGGCCTCATTATTGGATTTTTGATGTGGAGTTACACATTACTATTTCCAACGATTTTACGTAGCTTGCCAGAGGCCTATCAGGAAACTGCCCAAAGTATTTTGCTTTTTGGCCCTTTTGGAATTAATGCCTTAAGACCAGAGTCACTTTTTGGTTTTGAATCATTTGCGCCACTTACACACGGTGTAATCTGGTCTCTTGGTTTAAATATTGTTTTATATATTTGGATTTCTAAACTTTACCGCCCAAGTGTGGCAGAACAAATTCAGGCAGAAAGCTTTTTCTACTATGAAACCAAACCATTGCCATCACCGCATACATCTACTGATTTAACTTATTTACCGCACGATGCTGCACGTTTAAAAGTAGGTGACCTATTCGCTCTTGCTAAAAGAATTACGGGTGAGCAACCAACAACACAAGCATTCGAGAACTTTTGTGAGCAAAATCATCTCACGCTCAACCCCAATAGTATCGCCAATGGCATGTGGTGGCGTTTTACCGAACAATATCTAGCTGGCATTATCGGCGCAGCCTCTGCCCGTACTTTGCTCACTACAGCAATGATCAATAATGGTCTTGCATTAGGGCAAGTTGCTAATATTTTAGACCAAGCCTCACAATGGCAACGTTTCAATCAAAACTTGCTCATGACCATGATTGACCACATGACTCAAGGGGTAAGTGTGGTTGATAAAAATATGTGTTTGGTGGCTTGGAATAACCAATATTTAAAACTATTTGGCTACCCGAAAGACTTAGTTTATGTGGGTTGTCCAATTGCCGATTTGATTCGTTATAACGCTGAACGTGGCGAATGCGGCCCTGGTTCAGTTGAAGAACATGTTCGCAAACGCTTACACTGGATGAAAGTCGGAAGCGCGCATGAATTTGAACGAATCCGTAAAGACGGACGCGTTATTCAAATGCGTGGTAATCCTATTTCAGGTGGAGGCTTTGTTACAACGTTCGCCGACATTACTGCTTTCCGTGCAAATGAGGCAATACTTGAAGCGCGCGTAAAAGACCGAACCCAACAACTTGCTGGTGCTTTAACCGAACAGCAGCTCGCACGTGAACAAGCCGATATGGCAAATATGTCAAAAAGCCGATTTATAGCAGCGGCAAGTCATGACTTATTACAACCCATGCATGCGGCTCGTCTCTTTAGTACCGTTCTTGAACAAAGCATCGCAACTGAAGAAGACCGTCAAACTTTGCAGCAACTTGACCGTGCTCTGTATGGCGCAGAAAGTATGCTCTCTGCCCTACTCGATATTGCGCGTTTGGAAGGCGGTAGCATACAGCCAAAAAGACAACCTTACCCGTTGCATGATTTACTCAGTGATCTTGAACTACAGTTTAAATCGATTGCTGCACAGCGAAATATTTCACTCAAAGTTCATGATGTATCATTCTGGATTGACACAGATCCACAGTGGATACGACGTATTATTCAAAACTTTGTGAGTAATGCACTGCGTTATACTGCCAAAGGCCGAGTGATTGTCGGTGTATTACGTTCGGCTCAAAAACCTGATCATATTCGTATTGGTGTTTGGGATACAGGTCCCGGAATTGCCGAAGAACAACGTATTAAACTGTTTCAAGAATTCGAACGCTGTGGGCATTTATCACCGTGGGGTGAGCAAGGCCTAGGCTTAGGTCTTGCAATTGTGCAGCGTATGACAGGTTTGTTGAATTATCCTGTTCATGTCTACTCTCAACTCAATAAAGGCTCCTGCTTTATGATTGAGGTTCCAGTCGTAGAAGCGCCAAAAGTGATAACCCCAACCGTACAGGCAGTCCCTTTAAAAACTAAGGCCTACCGGATTTTATGTTTAGACAATGATGAAACTATTTTAGAAGGAATGAGTAGCTTATTAGGTCGATGGGGTTATGAGGTTTTTAAAGCCACTGAACCAGAACAAGCACTAGAAATTATTCAAAAAGAGAATATTCAGGTCTGGCTTATCGATCAGCATTTAAATAACAACCAACTCGGTGTCGATTTTATTTTGCAAAATCGTCAGCATGATGTTCCGGTTGCTTTAATTACAGCAGACTCTCATCCAGAGTTACCTCAGCAATTGAAAGAACTGAATATTGTTTTACTCAAAAAACCGCTTAAACCGGCCTCTCTAAGAGCATGGCTATCGGGACTTAAAATTGCCAGCGCGGCAGATTAAATATTTTCCTCTCCCAAGCTTTTTATAAGTTTGGGAGAGATTTTTTGGCAAAAGTTATAGGTTTAATTTAAGCCAATAGGCAGAACTGCTCAAAAAGTCTACTTTTGTTGATTAAATAATTGGCTAAACTTTCCAACAGCCCTTTTTCTATGGCAAAGCCCATCTTTTTTGTAAGTGAACACTTGTATACTTAGTTACAATTTAATAAATAATTGTTTTTTAAAAATATTATCTAGATAAAACTACTATATACGACTTTAGTCTTATTCTACTTGCATTCTTGATGACACATAACTATTCCAAACGCATTTGATAAATGTATAACTATTTTTTAACCGATTTCTATATTAAGCACCCCTGCTCACGAATTAATGCAAAGGACAATTGCCATGAATATTTCTGATAACAGCCCACAAAACCAACTATCATCTCAACAGTTTTATCGTCAATACAGTGCCAATGCTTTACTTCCTGAACTAGATTGGCAAAGTATTTTTCCCAACAGCAAACTCAATGAAGCCCATATCAAAGCGTTAAATACGATTTATCAAAGTGCAGTCCCACTCGCACTTAATGTATTTCATGATCTAAATTTTGATGTATTTGCACCTGCGGCTTATCATCCTCAAGGATTAGGCTTATTTGATAAATTGGCCCAACAAGAAGAAAACTTCTTAAAAGTTCTTAGCGCTGAAAGTGAAAATCTTGATCACGATACACGTCATCAAATTTGGAGCATGTTACTTCGCGGTGGAGCTGTACTGGTTTTCAAAGCTTGGCTTGGCCATGTCAAACTTGGCGAAAATCAGTTAGATATGACTCAATTTGATGAGCTTTCTGACTTACTCTTTATTAAAACTCACCCAGATCAACTTGCTGAACGACTACATGTCGATGAAAAAGCAAAACTCGACCATATCTTCTTAATGTATGGCAATGATATTTTCCTTGATCGCTTCAATAGCCTAGAAACAGCTGCACTTTTTGTAGATTTAGGCGTTTATGATGCAGCGTTTTTAAGCTTGCGTGATGACCGTGTAGCTGAATATTTAAAAATGAAAGGTTATGTGACTCAAGATCAAATTGATGATTTGCAATGTGCTCTCAATCCTTTGTACTGCGACAGCCTAACACCAAAGCAAGATTGCCTTGCTTAAGTGGCACACATAAAAAAGACCTCAACTGAGGTCTTTTTTATTTTTAGATTTTCTTATCTTCAATATTTAATGCACTAATGGCCAATACGGCTTGTGTACGGTTTTGCACACCTAATTTTCTAAAGATAGCTGTCACATGCGCTTTAATCGTTGCTTCCGAAACATCAAGTTCATAAGCAATCTGTTTATTTAACAAACCTTCCGCAACCATCATCAAAACACGGAATTGCTGTGGTGTTAAAGATTGAATACGTTCAGCTAAAGCAGTTTCATCTGCCGCTCTCGGATCAAGATTAAGGTTAGGTGGCAAATTAGGTGGTAACCAGATTTCACCCTCTAAAACTTGACGAATCGCTTCACCAATATGACTTGGATGAGCAGATTTAGGAATATAACCCATCGCGCCATGTGCAATCGCACGCTGAATAATTGAAGTTTCTTCATGTGCAGAAACCACAATAATTGGAATAGCTGGATACTGTGCTCGTACATAGACTAGAGCAGAAAAGCCTGAAGCACCCGGTAAATTTAAATCGAGTAAGACTAGATCAGGTTCTGCCCCATTTTCCAAACGCTCATAAAACTCATCAACCGAAGCTGTTTCATGAATTTGTGCCTGTGGCAGGCTATAACGTACTGCTTGAATTAAAGCATGACGAAACAAAGGATGATCATCAACGATTAAAATATTCATAAGCGATTAAAGTAATCTTGAGCATAAGTATGGCCTATTGTAACCCTACTATTTAGATGAAAGATACGTTCATCTTATCCATTTTTATGCAAAATGATGATAAATGCAGAACTTAGCTAAAATATTCAGATGTTTTTTAACATTTAATCAAAATTAATCTGTTTTTTATATAAGCTTACTTTTTATTATAAAAAATATATCACCAATAATTATATAAAATAAAAACAGCAACTTAATAGATAAATAAAGTATAAAAATCCACTATTTATCTTTTATATTTAAAACTGATAAGGTTGACCAATTTCGTTATTTTACAGTTCGCCGTCGTTGTTGATTAATAAGTCCAATCTCTTGTTTTAGGCTTAGGAACCAAATTATGACTGGTATCACATCACCAAAACCTTTGAATATTGTTGCTGTTTCTGGTGGCTTAAATACCCCATCTAAAACGGAAAGTCTGGTTCAAGCCATTCTTGATGAGTTATCCGAAGCAACCGATATTAAAGTTCATTTTATTAAATTAAGCGAAATTGGGCCTTTATTAGGCGGTGCATTTTATCGCAACCAACTTCCACAGCGTGTACAAGATGATCTTGCAGCGGTTGAAGCAGCTGATGCTTTAATTGTAGGTACACCAGTTTACCGCGCATCTTTTACGGGTCTTTTCAAACATTTCTTCGATTTTGTTGAACAAACTGCATTGGTCGATGTGCCTGTACTTTTAGCAGCATCAGGCGGTAGTGATCGTCATGCACTGGTACTTGAACATCAACTTCGTCCATTGTTCAGCTTCTTCCAAGCACAAACTTTACCAATTGGCGTATATGCAACTGATCGTGATTTTACCCCTGAATATACGGTGAAAAGCGAGCAATTATCAGACCGTATTACGTTAGCAGTAGCGCGCGCATTGCCAATTTTAGAATGGGCACCAGCGAAAGGAGAACGTGCTGAAGTAGTCAAATCTAAGACTCAGCAAGCAAATCAAGAGCTTGGTATTAACAAGCAAATTGAGCAAGAAGAAGTATTACCTTCAGCGGCTGTGCCTGATCTTGATGCGGCAGAGTCTCGCTTGCATCACAAGTCTGGCAAATCATTAACAACGCATGTTGCCTAAGTGCAATATCGCTAAATAAAAATACGAATTGGGGGAGCAAACCATGACGCAATTACAAAAACCTATTAAATTTGCTTATTGGGTACCAAATGTAAGCGGTGGCCTTGTAGTAAGTAACATCGAACAGCGTACAGACTGGAGTTATGACTACAATGTTCGACTTGCACAGGCTGCCGAAAAAAATGGTTTTGAATATGCGCTCACTCAAATTCGTTTTACGGCGGGGTACGGAGCAGAAAACCAGCATGAATCAGTAAGTTTCAGTCATGCCTTACTGGCAAAAACTGAAAAACTTAAGGTGATTGCAGCTATTCTGCCCGGCCCCTGGAAACCGGCACTCGCAGCTAAGCAACTTGCAACAATCGATTATCTAACCGAAGGCCGTATTGCCATTAATGTGGTGAGTGGTTGGTTTAGAGGAGAGTTTGATGCGATTGGTGAAGAATGGCCAGAACATGATCAGCGCTACGTCCGCTCTGAAGAATTTATTCGTACGTTAAAAGGAATCTGGACCACCGATAACTATAGTTTCGATGGTAAATACTATCAATTCCAAAACTACACACTTAAACCGAAACCTCTGCAAAAGCCTCATATTGAAGTGTTTCAAGGCGGGAGCTCACGTGCAGCACGTGACATGGCTTCACGTGTATCTGACTGGTATTTTACCAACGGTAATACCGTAGAAGAAATTCAAAAACAAGTCGAAGACATTCGCACTAAAGCTAAAGCCAATAATCATCAGGTTAAAATTGGTGTAAATGCGTTCATTATTGCTAGAGATACCGAAGAAGAAGCAAAAGCGGTACTTCAAGAAATTATTGATAAAGCCAACACTGAAGCCGTAAATGCGTTTGGCGATGCAACACGTGAAGCAGGTGCAGCCTCTCCAGAGCAACAAGGTAACTGGGCAAAATCAAGTTTTGAAGATTTAGTGCAATATAACGATGGCTTTAAAACCAATTTAATTGGTACACCTCAGCAAATTGCAGAGCGTATTGTCGCACTTAAAAATGTAGGTGTTGATTTGATTCTTTCTGGATTCTTACATTTCATTGAAGAAGTAGAATATTTTGGGGAAAAAGTTCTACCACTCGTTCGCCAATTAGAACTTCAACAAGAAAAGGAGATAGAAATTCAAGCAAAATCAGCCTAGAAAACTTCATTTAAAGCAGCGCAAGACAATAAAAACAATAAATTAAAAATAAAGACTTATTGGCTCCAAGACTCGGCTTGGAGCCTTTATTTTTTAAGATTTCTCGACTTCTCGAACCACTGTTTCAACCGAGTAACGGCACCATTTTGAAAGTTTCTCGATAAATTCATTTAATGCTGCGGGTTCAAAATGGCTGACGATCATATAGCAAGCATTGCCCATCACTTTAAAGCATTCATCTATTTGTTCATATTGCTTAACCAAATTTTCAATTTCTTCAAATGCGCGTTGTTCATTTAAATGCAAATGAATAAATTGTTTATGCGAATATTGCACGGCAATTGTGTAATTTTTAATGACACCAGCATCCATTAACTGAGCAATTCGAGCGCCAACTGCCTGCCCTGTCCGGTGAACTCGCTGTCCAATTTCTTTATTGGTTAGTCGAGAATCCTGTTTAAGCAATGCAATAATTTTTAGATCAATCGGGTCTAATTCAATATTCATTTTTCATGGCGAAAGAAATCTGGCGGTAATGCTTTCATCTGACTATAGCCGATTTTACGGTCAGAGAATAATCTTGTTTTATCTCATATCAACAAGAGTGATCCCATGAAACAAGCACTATTAATTATCGATGTACAAAATGATTATTTTAAAAATGGCAAAATGGAATTGGTTGGGCCAGAGCAAGCGCTAGAAAAAATAAAACAACTCGAACAACATTTTAGCGAGAAAAACTTGCCAATCATTTATGTGCAACATATTAATCCGCCACAAGCGAGTTTCTTCCAAGAAAATACGGATGGGGTTTTACTTCACCCTGAACTTAGCGCTCACGATGAATCATTAATCGTGACAAAGCATTATCCAAACAGTTTTTTAGAAACCAATTTAGATGAGCTTTTAAAAGCACATCAAATTGAACAACTCGTGATTACAGGCATGATGACTCACATGTGTATTGATTCAGGCACACGCGCAGCCAAAGAACTGGGCTATCAACCCATCTTGATTGCAGATGCAACGGCAACTCGTGATTTAAGCCATAATGGAAAAACTGTAAAAGCTGAAGATGTACAAACAGCTTTTTTAACTGCGCTGAGTACATTTGCGAATGTACAAAATACTACTGATTTTTTAGCAAACTCTTAATAAAGCTTAATAAAAAAGCCCCAAATGGGGCTTTTTTTTAAATTAGTTTTGCTTATCGGGATAAACCGTTGCAATTAACTGATCTACTACAGCAGGTTCAGCCAAAGTTGAAGTGTCACCTAAACTATCTAATTCATTTGCTGCAATCTTTCTTAGAATACGGCGCATGATTTTACCCGATCGAGTTTTAGGTAATGCTGGTGCCCAATGTAGTGCATCTGGTGAAGCCACAGGCCCAAGCACTTTACGTACCCAGTTAATTAACTCTTTACGCAGTTCTTCCGACTCTGGAACACCCGCTTGTAGAGTCACAAAAGTACAAATACCTTGTCCTTTAATATCATGCGGCATACCCACCACCGCAGCTTCTGCCACGGCTTCATGTGACACCAGAGCACTTTCAATTTCAGCAGTACCTAAACGGTGGCCTGAAACGTTCAAGACATCGTCAACTCGCCCTGTGATCCAGTAATAGCCGTCTTCATCACGACGAGCACCATCACCTGTAAAATAGGTATTTTTAAAGGTTGAGAAATACGCCTCGATAAAGCGATCAGGATCACCCCAAATAGTACGCATCTGGCCCGGCCATGAATCTTTAATCACCAGATTACCTTCGGCCGCACCTTCTAGCTCTTTGCCTTCACCATCTACAATGGCAGGTTGAACACCAAATAACGGACGTGTTGCAGAACCCGGTTTTAAAGCTGTTGCTCCCGGCAATGGAGCAATCAAAATACCGCCTGTTTCGGTTTGCCACCATGTATCAACAATCGGGCAGCGACCTTCACCAACAACGTTGTAGTACCAATTCCAAGCTTCAGGGTTAATAGGCTCACCGACCGAACCAAGTAAACGCAGGCTGCTACGGTTACTTTCACGTACAAACGAATCCCCTTCTCGCATCATGGCGCGAATCGCGGTTGGGGCCGTATATAAAATAGAGACTTTGTGCTTATCGACCACATGACCAAGACGTGCCCATGTTGGATATTGAGGTACACCTTCAAACATTAAGGTCGTGGTACCATTCGCAAGTGGGCCATAGATCAAATAACTATGACCTGTAATCCAGCCTACATCGGCCGTACACCAGTAAACATCATCTTGTTTTAAATCAAAGACCTCTTTAAAGGTACTTGTTACATAGACTAAATAACCACCTGTGGTATGTAGAACACCTTTTGGTTTACCTGTCGAACCCGAGGTATAGAGAATAAATAATGGGTCTTCAGCCTTCATCGGTTCTGGAGGACAGTTTGCATCAACCTCCATAATAATGAGGTGATACCACAAATCACGTCCCGGCTTCATTTCAATCGGGTTCGCATTACGGTAAACCACAACTACATTTTCAACACACTCTGTGCCCGGCAACTCTAGAGCCAAATCGACATTTTCTTTGAGTGGTAATAGTTTTCCAGCACGTAGACTTGAGTCTGCGGTAATCACCAGTTTAGCTTGGCTATCTTCAATACGGCTTGCTAAAGAGTCTGGCGAGAACCCACCAAATACCACGCAGTGAACAGCACCAATACGGGCACAGGCTAACATGGCAATCGCAGCCTCAGTGACCATCGGCATATACAGCACAACGCGGTCACCTTTACCAATACCATATTTCTTTAAAACGTTGGCAAAGCGGCAGACTTCGTCGTGTAATTCTTTATAAGAAACGATCTTATGGCGAGAAGGATGGTCCCCTTCCCAAATAATTGCAGGTTTATGAGGGTGTTCTTTAAGATGCCTGTCGAGGCAGTTTGCTGATACGTTCAACTCACCATCGGCAAACCATTCGATCTTGAAATTGTCTTTGTCAAAACTCGTATTTTTAACTTGGGTAAATGGCTTTATCCAATCGACAATTTTAGCTTGCTCTGCCCAGAATTCATCTGGGTTCTTGATAGAGTGTTGATAACGTTTAAAGTAGTCTGCTTCAACAGTACGAGCTGTTTTTTTAAATTCCTCTGGTACTGGATAGATCTCATTCATACGCAACTTCCTTGATCTTGTGCATCCCATCTCGAGACTGTGGCTATTATTTTACTGGATCTTATTTGCATGCCTTTGCAGTATGATGACTCTTTCAAAGTCTAAACAATCCGACTTTGGTCATATATTGATCACTTACTCAAGCACACGAAATTGTGAACATTTTTATAAAATTAAGTTGATTTAAAACATTTGTCTATAGCTTTTACTTTTATAATTTTTGCAAGATTTGATGGTTTTGATCATCAACAAAGATTATTTTGTCTCTCATACGCAACACAGGAATAAAATAATATGTTTGCCCAAACAAGCTCCTCACGCCCACCTCAGCTCCCTTTTAAAGATAGTCCGTTTTCAATTCATGGACGTTTTAATCGTATGAGCTACTTAGGTGGTTATGGACTGATTTATTTAGTCACCCTCTTGGGCTATTTCATTTTGGCTTCATTTCTTGGAAGTTTTCAGCTTTCAAGCAATTTATTTAATTTTGAATTTTATAGCTCTCTTTCTGGAGCCAGTGCCTTGGTAGTCTGGGTTTTTTCGCTATTTTTAATTTATTTAAATATTGTTCTCGTTGTTCGACGTTTGCACGATCTAAATAAGAGTGGCTGGATGGGATTGCTATTGTTCATTCCAGTTGTTCAGTTCTTTTTTATGATTTATTTACTGCTTGCCTCAGGTACAGCAGGTCCAAACGAATACGGTCCTGTTCGACCAGCAACGTTTATAGAAAAACTGATGGCTTGGCTTATTTTAGTCGCTATTTTAGTTAGCCTTATTTCAACAGCAGGAATTTTTTATTATTTCTCAGGGACTGATACCTTAGAAACACCGACACAAATCTTACAAAAAGGAACGGAATACTTTTAATTAAAAAACACTTTATTATTTAGATGAACTCATTATAGTAGGCGCACATTTTATCTCCTACTATGATGAAAGCCGAAAATCGCTTTCATAAATTTTTTTAATTGAGACTTGCCGTGGCTGATGAACAAAAATCCTTAACGGATGTCGCAAAAAATACAGGCGAACTTTTGCAAGAAGCGGGCACTAAAACCACTCAAACGGTTTTAGCCCATACTGAAAAGTATCATGATGCCTATACCACTATCGATAAAATCGTGGATAGCTTCTGGGAACGTGTGCCTTATATATGTATTGCGATTATCGTTTTTATTATTTTTTGGTTACTGACCAAATTATTTAAGTTCTTTGTTCGTAAAACCTTAGAAAACCGTTCTTACACGCGCCAAAACCTAGTTTTGGTCTTAAACCGTGTAGGCAGTACAACAATTTTATTCTTTGGTTTCTTAATTGCTCTCGTCATTATGATTCCAGGGTTCACACCGGGCCAACTCATGAGTGCCTTAGGTATTGGTTCGGTCGCTATTGGTTTTGCATTTAAAGATATCTTTCAAAATTTACTGTCAGGCATCTTAATCTTATTAAGCGAACCATTCCGCATTGGCGATTCCATTGTTGTCAATTCTCTTGAAGGAACGGTTGAAGATATTCAAATTCGTGCAACATTCTTACGCTCTCCAGATGGCCGTCGAATTGTTATTCCAAACGCAACTGTTTATACGAGTGCTTTAACGGTAAATACTGCTTATCAACAACGACGCTGTGAGTTTGTAGTCGGAATTGGATATGACGATGACGAACAAAAAGCCAAACAGATTATTTTAGATATTCTTAATAATGACCGAAATGTACTGAGTCAGCCAGCCTTCTCGGTTAACGTTACAGCGTTAGCAGATTTCTCGGTTAACCTGACTGTACGCTGGTGGGTTGATACGACTGAAACTGATATTTCGTCGTCTACGAGCACCATTCAAGCTCAGGTCAAGCAAGCTTTTAATGCGAACGGAATTAATATTCCTTACCCAATTCAGGAATTAAAAATGGCCGCAAATCAGCCACTTTTAAACCCTGAAACATCAACTAAATAAACGACCTAAAATATAAGAAATAGACGTTTCAGTTCTTAAAATACGGTTGCCTAAGCTCACAGCTTGGCAGCCGTTTTTTGTGAGCAAATCAACTTCATAGGGAATAAAGCCACCTTCAGGCCCAACCACTACACTACAAGCATGTGGAATATTAACTGGCATGCTCTGCTCGGCATAAGGGTGAGCCACATAGGCGGGTGTTTCTTTCGAGATCAAGCTTGGCAGAACGTCTTCAACAAAAGGTTTAAAGCGTTTGTACATGTGAATTTCAGGAACAATCGTGTCACCTGCTTGCTCAAGCCCTAAAGTCACATAGTTATCAAGTTGTTGCAAAAATGGAGTTTGCCAATAACTTTTATCTACGCGATAACTATGAATCAAACTAATTTTTTCAACACCTAAAGTCACACTGTCCATGATTAAACGGCGTAAAACTTTGGGCCTCGGTAAAGCCACAATTAAATGAACCGGAAGTTTTGCAGGTACTACTTCATCACGAATAGGTCGTATACAAACTTCTTGCTCATTAATCGAAATAATTTCAGTGGAATAACGTGCGCCATTACGAACACCAACTTTTAGATTTTGGCCAACCGTAATATCAAGATATTCACGTAAATGTTGTAATTGGCGCTTTGAGTGAATTGACCACGTGTCTGACTGAATATCTTCAGGTTCTAGCAAAACAATATTCATGGTTTATCGGCCAAATAGCGATTAATTACGCCAATATGTTTTTGCAATGAACCTTGGTTACGTTGTAAGACTTTATGTGCTTGTTCTACTACTTGTTGGGCCTGATCAGGTTCAGCTAAACATGCCATCCAGATTGCCACAACCTGCTCAGCGTCTTGGGCAATGAGCACACCATTTTCGTCAATGAATTCATCGACAATAGTTTGGAAATTAAAGTAACGTGGTCCAATGACGGTCGGCACATTTAAAACCATAGGCTCTAAAATATTATGCCCACCACCCGGCTCATTTAAAGAACCACCCACAAAACACACCTGACTTAAGGCGTACCATAACCAAAGCTCCCCCATACTATCGGCTAGATAAACCTGTGTACTCGTATGAATACTTTGGTTCAAGCTTCTACGGTGAGTAATTAAATCTAGGTTTTGGCAAATTTCAAATACTTCGTCGAAACGTTCAGGATGTCGAGGTACGACAATACAAACCAACTCTGGATCTGACTTTAAATAAGGCTGAAGTGCTTGCAAAATTTGTTGTTCTTCGGGTGCATGTGTACTGGCAATTGTCAGTACTTTTCGTTGGCCCAAATACCATAGCTGATGTAACTTTGCTGCCTGATTTATAAATGCTTCTGGTGCGTGAATATCAAATTTAATATTTCCAACCACCTGACTTTTTTGTTGATCTAAGCCAAGCTCGACATAGCGTTGGCGAGTAGCATTATCTTGTGCCAACACCCAGTCAATTTGTCTCAGCATTCCTGCTGTTAGACCTGAGACTCGGCTATAACCTTTAGCTGATTTTTCTGATAAGCGTGCATTTAACAATAAACAAGGAACATGTTGTAGCTTGGCTTGATCAATTAAATTTGGCCAAAGTTCAGTTTCAACCAATGCTAAAAGTTTTGGCTGATACAATTCAAAGAATTGTTTTAAAAGATGCTTTTGATCAACAGGCAAATAAACTGCTTGAAATAAATCTAAATAAGGTGCTTTTAAAAATAATGATTTCGCACGTGCCTGCCCAGTTTTAGTCGTATTAGTAACTAGCACAGGTTGTCCGAGTTTAAGATAATGCTCGATTAAAGGCTGCGCAGCATTGGTTTCTCCAACCGAAACAGCATGGAACCAAATTGCTCTCACATTTTTTGGAGATTCAAACGGCCCAAATCTTTCCAGACATTCCTGATTATATAATTCCTGGCTTTCTGCACGTTTTTTTATCCGCCAGTGGTAAAAAGGTTTTAATAAATGGAGTGCGGTGTTGTACCAAAATGGGGTCGCCAAGCGGTTTGCCTCAAATAGTCAAAGTTTAAAACTGGGGAAAATATAACATAGATAGAAAAAATGGCAGAGTTTCGATACCTAAACTCTACCATTACAAGAAAAGCGATTTACTGAACCCATAAATGAATGAGGTCAGTAAATTATCAGTTTAAAAAATTACGAAGCTTCTAGCGTTGGATAGTCTGTATAACCTTCAGCACCTTTTGCATATAAAGTTGTTGGTTGAAGTTCATTTAAGGGTAAATCTTGCTCTAAACGCTGTAAAAGATCTGGGTTGGCAATATATGCTTTACCAAAAGATACTGCGTCAGCTTCACCATCACGCAAAATACGTTTTGCTGACTCTGGTGTTAGGTTCTCATTCGCAATCCATACACCATTAAATTTTTCACGAAGTTTAGGGCTAATACTATCAGCAGCTTCATATTCACGAGAGAAGATGAAAGCAACATTACGTTGGCTCAATTGTTCAACCACATAGCCAAACGTTGCTAACGGATTTTCATCACCCATATCGTGTGAATCACCACGTGGTGCAATATGTACACCTACTCGGCCAGCGCCCCATACTTCAATAAATGCATCAACGACTTCTAATAATAAACGTGCACGGTTTTCAACAGGGCCACCGTATTCATCATCACGTTGATTCGTATTACTTTGAAGGAACTGGTCAATTAAGTAACCATTCGCTGCGTGTAATTCAACACCATCAAAACCAGCTGCTTTAGCCAATTCTGCTGAATGTTTATATTGAGCAACAACCTCTTTCACTTCTTCTAATGAAAGTGCGCGTGGCGTTACATACGGACGTTTAGGACGTAATAAACTCACTTCACCCGCAGGTTGAATTGCACTTGGTGCAACAGGAATATCACCATCTAAAAGTTCAGGATGCGAAATACGGCCAACATGCCAAAGTTGAGCTACAATTTTTGAACCTTGAGCATGAACTGCCTCAATAATTTTATTCCAAGCTTGTGCCTGCTCTTGTGACCATAATCCTGGGGTTTCTGCATAACCTACAGTTTTTGAACCAATCACTGTTGCTTCAGTCAAAATAAGACCAGCATTTGCACGCTGTTGATAATATTCAACCATCAAATCATTAGGTACTCGGCTTTCACCACTACGCGCACGCGTTAATGGAGCCATTACCAATCGATTTTTGATTTCAAAATCACCAACCGTTAAAGGAGTATTGAGTTCAGCCATAGTCGCCTCGACTTACACTTTAATATTGTTAAAGTGTTTGTTTTAAATGTTCGATATATTGCTGAATCAAAGCTTCGTTACGTGAAAAATAAGACCATTGACCATATTTTTGGACCTGAATCAGACCCGCCTGTTGTAAAACAGACAAATGATTCGACATTGTAGACTGTGCTACTTTGCCCAATCGTTCAATATGACCTGCACAAACACCCTTCTCAAAACTACCACCACACTCTTCCACTGGTAAATAATGCGCAGGTTCTTTCAACCATTGCAAAATCTGCCGACGTAGCGGATTGGAAAGGGCTTTGCTAATTGCATCAATATCCATAGGCTCAACACGTCTTTTAAACGAACAAAGCTTTATTCAGCATTTCGAAAACATCATATCGCATTTCTGCGATATTCATATCTATTTTTTTCGATATTCATATCGCTTTTTTTCGATTAAGATTCGAAGGCTGAATTGCTTTGCCGTTTTAATCGCTAAAAATCCAAGAGTTCTACATATTCATAGATGAACTGTATTTAAACTAAAAGTTCAGCAGACTCTTATAAACCTTGTTTTAAGCTCGCCTCAATAAAGCGATCAAGGTCACCATCAAGAACAGCACCTGTATTAGAGTTTTCAACACCCGTGCGTAAATCTTTAATACGCGAATCATCTAATACATATGAACGAATTTGGCTTCCCCAACCAATATCAGACTTCGAGTCTTCTAGAGCTTGAGCTGCTTCATTACGTTTTTGCATTTCCAATTCATACAAACGTGCACGTAACTGTTTCCATGCATGGTCACGGTTAGCATGTTGCGAACGCTGGTTCTGGCACGCCACCACAATACCTGTTGGAGTGTGGGTCAAACGAACAGCAGAGTCGGTTTTGTTAATATGCTGACCACCTGCCCCAGATGCACGGTAAGTATCGGTACGAACATCAGAAGGATTAATATCAATTTCAATATTGTCATCAACTTCTGGTGAAATAAATACCGCAGAGAATGAAGTATGACGGCGGTTACCACTGTCAAATGGTGATTTACGAACTAAACGGTGGACACCTGATTCTGTGCGTAACCAACCATAGGCATATTCACCTTCAACACGAATTGTTGCAGATTTAATACCAGCTACGTCACCATCAGATACTTCCATGAGTTCTGCTTTAAAGCCATGACGTTCAATCCAGCGCATATACATACGTAATAGCATAGATGCCCAGTCTTGTGCTTCGGTACCGCCTGAACCTGATTGAATCTCGACATAGCAAGGATTCGGGTCCATTGGGTTACTAAACATACGACGGAATTCAAGTTTAGCCAGTTCATCTTCAGCAGCACTAAGCTCTGACTGAACATCTTCAAGCAAGCTTTCATCATCAGCTTCTACAGCCAAATCTAACATCGCTTTTGCATCTTCAAGTTGTGTTGACAACCCATCCAATACATTAATAACGTTTTCTAGTTCGCCCTTTTCTTTCGCCATTGCCTGAGCACGGCTTTGATCATTCCAAATCGCAGGGTCTTCTAACTCACGTAAAACTTCTTCTAAACGCTCTTTTTTCAGATCGTAGTCAAAGATACCCCCGTAGTGTTTGGCTACGATCAGTTAAGTCTTTCAATTGGTTTAGATAAGGATTAATTTCCACGCGAGTGTTCCCATAAGAGCAGATAAACAGTCAATTATTTTAGCATAGCTGCGGTTATCTTCGAACCTGCTTTGTATTTCTCATTATATTTCACTCATCTAATTTCTAAATTTTCTTCAGTTCATTTTAAGCTTAACCAGTAACATCCTCATACAAAATTGGGTACTTTTACAGCATTTTTTATGATCTACACAAAATCTCCTCAATTTTAATAAAATTAAACATTCTATTTTTATAGTTTAGAATCAAATATTTAAGTTAAATATATTTACAAAAAAAGCACATAGTTACAGTGCGGTTACTTGTGCAAGATTGACGCTACCCGATTTTCCTCTAGACTAAAAGTTGTAACAAAACATTTATAAAATCGCTTTTTAGAGGGGAGAGATTCCATGAAAAAACTAGCAATTGCATCAGCTCTTTTATCTGCACTCGCAGTAAGTGGCGCAGCAAACGCTTACCAAGCTGAAGTTGGTGGTTCTTACAATTATCTTGATCCAGACAACGGTAGCAGCGTAAGTAAATTCGGTGTTGACGGGACTTATTACTTTAATCCTGTTCAAACTCGTAACGCTCCACTTGCAGAAGCAGCATTTTTAAGCCGTGCAAGTAATGTTAACGCACTTATCAACTATGGCGATAACAGCGGTACTAAAGATACTCAGTATGGCGTAGGTGTTGAATACTATGTTCCTAACTCAGATTTCTACCTTAGCGGTGATGTAGGCCGTAATGAGCGTGAAATTGACAACACCAATATTGATAGCAAAGTAACTACTTATGCAGCTGAAGTAGGTTATTTACCAGCTCCAGGTTTATTACTTGCGTTAGGTGTTAAAGGTTACGACGAAAAAGATGGTAAAGACGGCGCTGATCCAACAGTTCGTGCTAAATACGTAACTCAAGTAGGTCAACATGACGTAAACCTTGAAGCGTTCGGTGCGTTTGGTGACCTAGACGAATATAAAGTTCGTGGTGACTACTACATCGATAAAACTTTAAGTCTTGGTGTAGATTACTACAATAACGACTTAACTGATAAAGATGAATTTGGTATTAATGCTAAAAAATTCTTAAATCAACAAGTAAGTCTTGAAGGTCGTATTGGTTTCGGTGACAACGATAACACTTATGGTGTTCGTGCAGGCTACCGCTTCTAATCTTACCTAAAATTTTATAAAAAAATCCGCTCAAATGAGCGGATTTTTTTTATTGGTTTAAATGCACAATACGCAATTGTAAATTTACATTACCCTTAAATACATTACGGTCAATCTCATAGACCAAATGAACTTCATCTCGCATAGGATTAAATTCAAATCTTCCAGCGGCATTAAAAGCAATCGCATCAAAAGTATATTGATCAAGGGCCAATCTAAGTTTTAGATGTGTTTCTTTAAGCCAGCGATAATCGACAACTTTAAAATGTCCTTCAAACTGAGGAAAAGGGAATTTTTGCCCCCATGGCCCAAGCTGCTCTATCCAGTCCAATGTGTCTAGTTGCAAAGCCGAAGCTGGTAATTCCCCATCCGTCCATAGCGTTGCTTGAAACAAAGATTCTTCCATAGTTGCAACACAGGTAGTAAACACTGTTTTAAAAGCATCAAAGTTTTCTTTACGTATCGTTAAACCTGCCGCTGCTGCATGTCCACCAAAATGGCTCACCAATTCCGGATGTTGTTCAGCAACCTGTTCAATCATATCTCGAATGTGCACACCATCAATTGAACGTGCAGATCCTTTAATATGGATACCATCTTCATCTGGTGCAAAGACAATAGCTGGGCGATGAAACTGTTCTTTTAAGCGCCCTGCGACAATCCCAATCACGCCTTGATGCCAGTTTTCTTCAAAGAGCACCAGAGCTGGGGGAATATCTTCTTTTGAGAGCTGCAAACTATCTAAAGCAGATAAAGCTTGTTGCTTCATCTCTCCTTCAATTTGTCGCCGCTCTATATTCAACTGATTTAATTGTTGAGCAATCGGGTAAGCTGTTTCCATAGAGTCTGCTAATAAACACTCTATACCGATTCGCATGCTCTCCATACGCCCAGCAGCATTAATACGCGGACCTAAAACAAAACCTAGATCTTGTGCACGCAAAGACGACGCCTCTCGGCCAGCAATATCCAACAGTGCCAATATTCCAACTCGACATTGATGTTGCTGAATGCGCTTCACGCCTGCATCCACTAAAATGCGGTTGTTATAATCTAATACAGCAACATCCGCATAAGTTCCCAAAGCAACCAAATCTAGATATTGAGTGACTTTGCTTGTGCTTTTACCTTGTGTAGTACGTAAACTTGCCAAATTGGCCAGCACATAAAATGCAACACCAACACCAGCAAGCGCCTTACTTGGAAAATCACAGCCTAATTGATTTGGGTTAACTACCGCTTCTGCTAGAGGCGTTTCTTTTGTTGTTAAATGGTGATCGGTAATAATAACTTGCATGCCCAGCGCATGGGCTGTATCAACCCCAGCATGGCTGGAAATTCCATTATCGACTGTAATTAATAAATCGGGTTGATAAGTTTGATGTGCAAGCTCTGCAATTGCGGGGGTAAGCCCATAACCGTATTTAAATCGGTCTGGAACTAAATAATCGACTTGTGCTCCCATATCACGAAGCACCAATACCATTAACGCTGTGCTGGTTGCACCGTCAGCATCATAGTCACCGACAATAACAATCTTTTTTTGTGCATCAATAGCTTGATCTATTAATACCACAGCGGTTTCTAATCCCTTGAGCTGTGGGGCCAATAAATTCTTAAGCTTTAGCTCTAATTCCTGTTCAGATTCTACTCCACGCCTTGCCAAAATCTCGGCAATAAACGGAGGCACGCCCTGAAACTGTTCAGGGCGTGTCAATAAAGGTCTTTGTTTGATTTGTATTTTTGTCATTTAAGGCATCAGTCGGTGCAGCGTCCATTGACCGTCGATTTTTTCATAACTCAAGCGGTCATGTAAACGATTTGGTCGTCCTTGCCAGAATTCATAATAATCTGGTTGCAGACGATAACCGCCCCAGAACTCCGGCTTATCAAGCACTTCACGGCTTTCAACTTGCTGTTGTAAGTCTTGAAAACGTTGCTGTAACAGCTCTCGGCTTTCAATTTTACCGCTTTGGGGAGTACTGATATGCGCTGCAATCTGGCTATCACGTGGTCGCTTAAGGTAGTAATCTGTAGATTCTTGCTCAGCAATTTTAACTACATGACCACCCACTCTCACCTGACGCTCTAGACTTGGCCAGTAAAATAATAATTCGGCATATGGATTTTCTGCCAAATCAATACCTTTTTGACTGTCATAATTCGTATAAAAATCATAACCAGCTTCTGTGGCCCCACGTAACAAAACTGTTCTAACATGAGGTCTGCCATTTGCACTTGCAGTTGCTAATGACATTGCATAGGGTTCATGCAAATTAGCTGCTAGAGCATGGTTAAACCAACCCAGAAACTGCTGATGAGGGTTAGATTCAACCTGCCCCTCATGCAACTCACCTTGCTCATAACTTAAGCGTAATTCACTTAAATCTTTGATGACATCACTCATGTCATGCACCTTATGCGACTTGTGCTTGTGAACGAACTGAATCTGCTAAATGCTGAGCTAAAGCTTTCACCTCTTGCTCATCATCACCTTCAACCATGACACGAATCACAGGCTCTGTTCCAGACTTACGAATCAAGATACGTCCACGGCCTTTGAGCTGTGCTTCTGCTTTATCAAATTCAGTAACCAATGCCGGAATAGAATACGGATCAAGCATTTGTTCTAAACGTACGTTCAAAAGAACTTGTGGGAATAATTTAAAGTCTTGAACCAATTCATGAAGAGCCTTATTTTGCTCGACCATCACAGTTAAAACTTGAAGAGCGGCGATAATAGCATCACCAGTCGTACTCTTGTCTAAAGTTAGAATATGACCAGAAGGTTCGCCACCTATCACCCAACCATTTTCTTCTAAAGCTTGTAATACATAGCGGTCACCGACTTTTGCACGAACAAAGTTAACGTTTGCTTTTTCAAGTGCAACTTCAAGTGCCATATTACTCATGACTGTACCAACAATACCCGCTGGCTTATTTTGAGCTTGAGTCGCCAAAATATACAAAATATGATCGCCATCAATTAAGTTACCAAACTTATCAACCATCACAACACGGTCAGCATCACCATCAAAGGCAATACCTAAATCTGCTTCGTGCTCAACTACTGCTTTTTGCAAGTGTTCAGGATGTGTTGAACCACAGCTCTCATTAATATTTAAGCCATCTGGTTCATTATATAAAGCAACAACTTTTGCCCCTAACTCACGGAAAACTGAAGGCCCAACGCTATATGCAGCGCCATGAGCACAGTCCAACACAATCTTTAAATTATTTAAATCAAAGTGGTAAGGGAATGTAGATTTACAGAATTCAATATAGCGACCATTTGCATCATTTACACGAACACTTTTACCTAAGTTTGCAGTGTCCTCAATGAATAGATCTTTTTCTAATTCGCGGTTAATTTCTTCTTGTAACGAATCCGGTAATTTTTTGCCTTCACTTGAGAAGAATTTAATCCCATTATCATAATATGGATTATGTGATGCAGAAATAACAATACCTGCATGTGCATGCAAAGCACGAGTTAGGTGTGCAATGGCTGGTGTTGGTAATGGACCAAGTAAATGAACATATACGCCAGCAGCGTTTAAACCCGCCTGCAAAGCAGATTCTAAAATGTAGCCAGATAAACGAGTGTCTTTTCCTAATACAACGAGTGGTTTATTTTTTTGACTCGTTCGTTTTAATACCTTCCCTGCAGCAAAACCGAGTTTTAAAGCAAACTCTGGAGTAATAGGCATTTGCCCAAATTTTCCACGAATACCATCCGTTCCAAAATAACTCATAGCTTATCTCATTCTTACGCCACTTCAGCGGTGGCTCACTTCATATATGGCAATTCCGCCATATTTCTTTTCTCGGATTTACTTTACACCAAAAACAAAAAGCCGTCAGTGTAATGACGGCTTTCTTCATTGTTTTGGTTACCAAAATCTAACCAACACGATAGTTTGGAGCTTCTTTAGTAATCGTTACATCGTGAACATGTGACTCAGACATACCTGCTGAAGTAATTTTCACAAATTTCGCATTTTGGCGAAGATCTTCAATCACAGCTGAACCGGTATAACCCATCGATGAACGTAAACCACCCATCATTTGATGAACGATGTTACCCATTGGGCCTTTATATGGAACACGGCCTTCGATTCCTTCTGGTACTAACTTCTCAGCACCCGCTTTTGAATCTTGGAAATAACGGTCAGCAGAACCAGTTGCTCCCGCCATTGCGCCTAATGAACCCATACCACGATATGCTTTGTAGTAACGACCTTGGAAAAACTCAACTTCGCCTGGCGCTTCTTCAGTACCAGCTAGAAGTGAACCAACCATGATCGTGCTTGCACCCGCACCGATCGCTTTTGCCATATCACCAGAGAAGCGGATACCGCCATCTGCAATTAAAGGAATTTGATCTTTTAGTGCGCTAGCAACGCTGTCAATCGCAGAAATTTGTGGCATACCGATACCTGCCACAATACGTGTAGTACAGATAGAACCAGGACCAATACCTACTTTTACAGCATCTGCACCTGCATCTAATAATGCTAATGCAGCATCACCCGTTGCAATGTTTCCACCAATCACTTGTACTTGAGGGAAGTTTTGTTTCACCCAACGTACACGTTCAATTACACCAGCTGAGTGACCATGTGCTGTATCAACAACAATGACGTCAACACCAGCTTCAACTAATGCTTCCACACGACTTGGTGTATCAGCACCTGTACCTACCGCAGCACCAACACGTAAGCGACCAAGATCATCTTTACAACTGTTTGGATAGCTTTCAGCTTTGCGGAAATCAGTCACTGTAATTAAGCCTTTAAGTTCGTTGCTCTCGCCAACGACCAAGACTTTTTCAATACGGTGTTTTTGCAATAATGCTTGAATATTTTCTTTAGACTCGCCTTCACGTACAGTGACTAAACGATCTTGACCTGTCATGATGTTACTAACAGGTTGTTCTAAATTAGTTTCAAAACGCGTATCACGGCCTGTCACAATACCAACAACCTTGCCGTCTTTAACAACAGGCACACCGCTAATGTTATTAGCAGTGGTAATTGCAATCAGTTCACGTACTGTAGTTTCAGGCGTTACAGTGATAGGGTCTTTCACCATACCCGCTTCGAATTTCTTTACACGGCGTACTTCTGCAGCTTGAGCAGCAATATCCATGTTTTTGTGCAAAATCCCGATACCACCATTTTGTGACATCGCAATCGCCATACGTGACTCAGTCACTGTATCCATTGCAGCTGAAACTAATGGGATATTTAAATGAATGCCGCGAGTTAATCGTGTCTTTAAAGAGACATCTTTTGGGAGAACAGTAGAGTAGGCAGGAAGTAATAAGACATCATCGAAGGTTAGCGCTTCTTGAACGATGGTCAGCATAACAATCTCACTGGTAAATTCCGTGAGCTATTATAAACAAATTTCAATGCAATTTTCATATTATCTTTGCCTTTTTCAGCAATAGATGTAGAGCTGCTCTAAATAATTCCCACTTATTATCGTTTTAACGTTATTTTTTAACCCATGTTTTTGCAACCCAGAATTTTATCTGGGTTGATCATTAGACATCATATTTAGGCAGGACAACTAAAAACTTGTTCTGTCATCAAGTCGACACCACAAGGTAAAACCGCAATCCAGTCCAAAAACTGATTAATCATTCCTTTGCCAATAAATGGACTGCCATGCTGTGGAACAATCATTTCAATGTCCATCTGGCGGACCATGTTTACCCATAAACGGATAACCTTATTGGAACACATATAGCGTTGGTGAAAAGCTTTCATTTTCGAAACATGCGTATCGAAATCTGTTAAAGGTTGATTAGCATCCTCAACAATCGAAGCCCCCATGTCACCAGAAAATAAAATTTTGGCGACTGGATCATAAAACTGAAAATTACCTACCGAATGTAGAAAATGGGCAGGAACTACTACTAACTTTGATTCCCCCAATTGAATCACTTGGCCACGGTCAGGTAATTCAATAAGACGGTCTTCCCAATTCCCTTTCATACGCTCACTCATAAATGAGGAATTTAGGTGCGGTAGAAAACGTGCCCATAATTTTGACGCCACAACTTTAGCATCGGTATAGACCAACCAGCGTGGCATTGAGGTAATAATGTCTGGATCCTGATGTGAAGCCATCACATAGTCCAGATTTTTCAAACGTGTATATTTATTTAATTCCATCGTTAATGGAACATAGGTCAAATCGCCACCCGGATCGATTACAGCAGCACGCTCATGATCAATAATTAAAAATTGATTGGCTTGGATACCTTCCCCTTTGACCAAACTGGTAAAACTAATACATTTATGTACGCCATTATCGAATAATATCTGCGATGTTGTTTTTTCAAACCCCATACAATTCCCCAAAAAAACTTTAAATATTAGATATTTTTATATCCATACTAAAATAAAGGGATTCGATAACTCTTGCAATGAATTGCTTTATTTTTCTCATAATATTTTAAAATAGCTTTTGCTTTTCTTATTTTATAAATGAATCATAATGTTATTTAAAATTCACCTGCAATAAATTAAAATAATTCTCATTATCACTTTGTCTTTTGCGCTGTCTAGACCTCCCATGAACCAAGCACCTTATTTTTCAAGCTCTAAAACATTATTAGCAGTTGCTATTTTTAGCTTAATGACACCAAGTCATGCTGATGAAACAGCAGAACAACAGAATTCGACCAATGTGCTACCCACAATTTCTATTCAGGCGCAAAAAGAACCCAGCTCTACCTATGTCGCAACAAAAGCAAGTTCTGCCTTAAAATCAAATGCACCCTTATTTAAGACGGCTCAATCGGTTTCTGTGGTGACTCGTGAACAGCTCGACCAGAAACAAGCTAGAACTCTAGCAGATGCACTTGAAGGTGTTGCAGGTGTCGAAGCTGGAAAACTTGGTCGTCGTGGTTGGGATGATTTTGTTATTCGAGGGCAGACCTCTTCCGATTCGGTTTACGTAGATGGTTTAAGAGTTGGACAAAATACTTATGTTGCCACTGAACTATCAGGCATGGATCAGGTCCAAGTATTAAAAGGCCCTGCCTCTATTAATTTCGGTTTGGTTGCACCAGGTGGTATGGTCAATTTAGTCACTAAACGACCTGAAGCAGAAAACTTTGCACGTGCTAGCATGACTTATGGCAGCTATAACTTAAAAGAAGGTACATTCGATTTAAACTATAGCCCTAATAATAGTGAGAAAGGTGCTTTTCGTTTAAATGGCCGCATCTCTGACCAAGATGACCCGACAGATTATGTATATTTTAAAAATTACTATATCTCGCCTTCTTACAATTTTGACTTAGGTGATAAAACTGACCTCTCCGTAATCGCAAGTTATCAACATCGCGAATATATTCGTCAACAAGGTTTACCTGTTATTGGCACTTTAAAAGACAATCCTAACGGTGCTATAGACCGAAGCTTATATATTGGCGACCCTAATTTTGGTAAATATGAAGCAGATGTTTACCGCACTGGTTATACGTTTAAACATGCCTTTGACAATGGCTGGAACTTTAACCAGAATTTTGCCGTGCAAAAAACCGAAATGGATGGTAAAGCGGTTTTTGCTCGTACAGGTAGTAACTTTTGGGCAGATAAAAACTACACCACCATAAGCCGCAAAAATAACAGCCGTCACCAAATTATTGATAACTTAAGTTTTGCCATCGATAACCGTTTAAATAAACAGTTCGATTTATATGGTATGCAACATGATTTCAATATAGGTGTAGATGCTTTCCAAGAAAAAAGTGATTACACAAATAACCGCTGTAATGTAGGTGATTTAAACATATATGCTCCTGTATATGGGCAAACTGTTACCTGTTCCAACCCTGTCAGCAACCACGATATTAACCGCTTAAAATACGCAGGTTTATATATTCGTGACCGTATTCAACTCAATGACCAATGGCTTTTAAGCTTGTCAGGACGCCAAGACTGGGCACAAACCCAAAGCACAAGCTTAGTTACAAGTAGTGCGAGTAAACAATCAGACAATGCATTTACGGGTAGCGCCTCTGTCATGTATACCCTTAATGACATTGTTGCCCCTTATGTCAGCTATGCCACTTCATTTACACCTAACACTGGTACTGATGTAAATAGCAATCCATTCAAACCTGAAGAAGGAAAACAGGTTGAAGTCGGAATGAAATTACAAAGCCCTGATCAACGAGTTCAAGGTGCTATCGCTTGGTATGATTTAAAACGTCAAAATGTTTTAGTCACTGATACTGCGAATAGTGGCTATAAAGCTCAGCGTGGCGAACAGTTAACACGTGGTATTGAAACTGAGCTCAGCGCAGAAATTTTAGAAGGCTTAAAACTAAGAGCTGCATATACCTACACCATTGATGCTGAAATTAGTAAAGATGCAAACTCAAGCAATGTAGGAAAAGCACTCGATAATATTCCTGAGCATGCTTATAGCTTGTTAGCGCGCTATAAATTTGACCCTACATCAAAACTTGGTTGGTATGTTGGTGGTGGATTCCGTGGTGAAACATATAAAACTGTCGATGGATTAGATGTTCACATTCCGGGCTATACAGTCTTTGACACTGAAGCTGGCTATGACGCTGGACATTGGGGTGCCCAACTTGCGATCCGTAACCTATTTGATAAAGATTACTATGCAGGTGCGCTGAACGAGAATTTGGTGACGCTCGGCAACCCACGCCAAATTAACTTCACAGTGAAATTTAACTACTAAATAATGGCCTACAAAAAACGCACTCGAATTGAGTGCGTTTTTTATGGCAACGTTAAATGCTTTAGAAGAAATAATGCTGCACTAAAGTAGAGATACCTACAATTAAGAAAATCGCAGCACCAATTTTATGAATGAGAGAGATAGATAAACGTTCAGCTAATTTATTACCAATAAATACAGCTGGTGCATTGGCAATCATCATACCTAAGGTTGTGCCTAGCATTACCCAGAAAATACTATCGTAACGTGCAGCTAAAGCCACTGTCGCAATCTGGGTTTTATCACCAATTTCTGCTAAGAAGAACAGGATAAAGGTTGCACCAAAAACACCAAATTTTTGCCATCTGTTAATGCTATCTGTTTCATCATCTAGCTTATCTGGAATAAGCATCCAGAAGGCCATACCAATAAAACCACCCGCAAGCACCCAAACTAAAATTTCGGGACTCAACACGGTCGTAATCCACTGTCCAAGCACAGCAGAGATACCATGGTTAATTAAAGTGGCTAAAAGAATCGCAATCAGAATAGGGATTGGCTTACGGAAACGTGCAGACAGTAAAAGGGCCAACAATTGAGTTTTGTCGCCCATTTCAGCTAGGGCAACAATCGAGGTAGAAATCAGAAATTCTTGCATGTCGTTTCTCTGGCTAGCATAAATGCCCATGACCTACCGCTCCTGCTAGCCAAATATCTGCAGAGTGGTAAATCAAAGGTCTTGCCAACTCGGAAACGATGAGACGTTTAAGCTATGATGACCATGTTCTGTTGAACAATTATGTTGATCATCACCTATTCATTCAGAAATGAATAGCGGCTACTCCCCAATGAAGTATGTGCTCATTATATTCGAGCAGTTCTATTTTTCAAACAAAAAATTTTATCCATGCCCACACTAACAGCCGCCCTAAACCTAATAGTAAAGCTAAACAGATACTTAAGTTAATAAAAACAAAATTGTTAATGCCAGCTATATGTTGGGATTGAAATTCAAATGGCAAAATAAGCGTTGCCACAAATACTTCCAAACCGATTGCAACGTAGGTCATCCACTCCCAAGGAAAGTGCAAAAAACTGACCCACAATCCCATCAATAAAAATACAACCAACAGAATCGGCAACATGATTTTTAAAAAACCCGCCATCTATTATTTCTCCCTTACCTAAAACGAGAAATTTTTCCTCTCTCGACCACTCCCTCATAATCTTTAGATTAACCTAAAATCAATTAAATTAAATACCAAAATAAAACCCCGCCGAAGCGAGGTTTTAATGATTCATTTCAAATATTAGATTAATAAAGTACGAATATCTTTAAGAAGTTTCGTAAGTTTATTAGTAAAGCGAGCGGCATCCGCACCATTAATTACACGGTGGTCATAAGACAACGACAACGGCAACATTAAGCGTGGATCAAAGTCTTTACCATTCCAAACCGGTTGCATCGTTGCAGGTGAAATACCCAAAATCGCAACTTGTGGCCAGTTTACAAGTGGTGTAAATGCTGTACCACCAATTGCGCCTAAGCTTGAAATGGTGAAATTCGCACCTTGTAAGTCTTTCGGTGTTAATTTCTTATCACGTGCTTTTTGACCTAACACACCCAATTCAACTGCGATTTGCTTAATTGATTTTTGGTCTGGGTTACGAAGTACTGGCACAGTTAAACCATCAGGTGTTGCTACCGCAATTCCCATATGGATTTCATTGCGCAAGAGCACTGATTTACCGTCATCAGATAGATGACCTGCGAACTCACGCTCTTCTTTTAACAAATACGCAACTGCTTTGATAATGAATGCCATAATCGTCAGGCTGATACCTTCTTTTTTGAAGTTGCCTTTCAGTTCATTACGCCAATCTTCTAACTCAGTAATGTCAGCCAAATCAAACTGGGTGACTTGCGGAATAAAGTTATTCAACGACAATTGCGGAATTGATACTTGCTGCAAACGCGTCAGTACTTTTTCTTCCACACCACCAAACGCAGTGAAGTCAGGAAGCTTTGGTAAACCCGAAACCGCTGGTGCAGCCGCAGCAACTGGTGCAGCTTGTGGCGCAGTTAAACGAGTCTTCACATAAGCAAAGATATCTTCTTTAACAACACGGCCATGCTCACCAGAAGTTTTAACTTGTGACAAAATCACACCAAGTTCACGAGCAAGCTTACGTACAGCAGGACCTGCATATACTTTAGCGTTTTCGGCTTCTTGCTCTTTGGTTAACTTGTCACTACCAGACGCTGGAGCAGATACAGCCTGAGTCGGAGCAGGAGCTGCCGCTTTAGGTGCTGCTGCCTGTGGAGCTGGTACTTCTGCTTTTGCCGCTGGTGCCGCAGCAGATGCTTGGCCTTCAGCTTCAATTGTTGCAAGTAATATACCTTGTGAAACTTGTTGGCCTGCTTGCAAGTGAATCGCTTTCACAACACCCGCAACAGTACTTGGAACTTCAACAGTCGCTTTATCTGACTCAACCACAACAAGGCTTTGGTCTACATCAACTTTATCGCCAACTTGTACCAAAATTTCAGCAACAACTGCTTTATCTACACCCAAGTCAGGAACGTTAATATCAACTGGTCCAGATTGACTAGCAGCCGCAGCTACAGTTTCTTGTTGAACTGGTGCAGGCGCTGCCGCTGGTGCTGCTGTAGAAGCAGGAGCTTCAACTGGCGCACTCGATGCAGATGTTGTTTTCACTTTAATGAGCACAACACCTTCTTTAACTGTATCGCCTTCTTTAACTTGAATGCTTTCTACGGTACCCGCAACACTGCTTGGTACTTCTACAGTTGCTTTGTCAGATTCAACAACAACGATGCTTTGCTCAACATCGATTTGCTCACCAACTTTTACTAAAATTTCACCAACTAGTGCTTTTTCAACACCAATATCAGGAACTTGAACTTCAACCACTTGGCTAGTGGTTGCCGCTGCTGGTTGTGCAGCGGTTGAAGCCTGTTGTACCGCTGCCGGCGCTGCTGTTTGTTCAGCTGCTGGAGCAGGTTTTGCAACTTCTTCTGTTTGAGCTACAGGTGCAGAACCTTCAGCTTCAAGTTCAAACAATACCGTACCTTCAGTTACGCTATCGCCTTCCTTGATTAAGATACTTTTTACGACACCTGCTGAAGTGCTAGGCACTTCAACAGATGCTTTATCTGACTCAAGTAAAACAAGGCTGTCATTTTCAGCAATGCTGTCACCAACTTTTACCAAAATTTCAGCAACAACTGCTTTATCTACACCAATATCAGGGGTCTTAATTTGCATGCTTAGTTCCCCTCACCAGTTTGCGCTTCATTGTATTCAGCAACTGCCTGAACTTCTGGATGTGCTTGTGGAGCCCATGCCACTGGACGGTCAGTGTCTAACTCAAAGTTAGAAATTGCATCTTTAACTAAACGTGCATCTACTTCACCTTCGTCAGCTAATTTTTTCAAAGTAGCAACAACGATATGTGCAGCGTCAACACCAAAGAAACTACGTAAGTTAGCACGTGTATCTGAGCGACCATAACCATCTGTACCCAACGCAACAAATGGACGACCATCTGGAAGATAAGCACGGATTTGTTCGCTATACGCACGCATATGGTCTGTTGCTGAAACAACAATACCTTCTGTACCACGTAACTGTTTAGATACCCAAGACTCTTTCACTTCTTCAGTAAGTGGGTGTAAACGGTTGTATTCTTCACATGCCATACCATCACGCGACAATTCATTGAAGCTTGTTACACTCCAAACGTTTGAATGGATTTGGTATTCATCACGTAAGATTTTCGCAGCTTTGATCACTTCACGAAGAATTACACCTGAACCAAGTAATTGAACAGTTGCTTTTTCATCTTTTTCGAACAAGTACATACCACGTTTAATGCCTTCCTCAGCGCCTTCAGGCATTGCAGGATGCTCGTAGTTTTCGTTCATTACTGTTAAGTAATAGAACACACGCTCTTGATTCACATACATACGTTGTAAACCGTCATGTACGATTACAGCTAATTCGTAACCAAAACATGGATCATAAGATACGCAGTTTGGAATCGTGTTCGCTAAGATATGTGAATGACCATCTTGGTGCTGTAAACCTTCACCGTTCAATGTGGTACGACCAGCAGTTGCACCTAACAAGAAACCTTGAGCTTGTGCATCGCCCGCAGCCCACGCAATGTCACCAATACGTTGGAAACCAAACATTGAGTAGTACATGTACATTGGAATCATTGGCAAGTTATTCGTTGAATAACTTGTTGCCAACGCAGCCCATGCGCTCATCGCACCAGCTTCGTTAATCCCTTCTTGAAGCATGTGACCGTCACTTGCTTCACGGTAATGCATTAACTGTTCTTGGTCTTCTGGGGTATATTTTTGACCGTGAGCAGCATAAATACCAAGCTGACGGAACATACCTTCTAAACCAAATGTACGTGCTTCATCTGGAACTATTGGCACTACGCGGTCTTTAATTGCTTTTTCTTTAAGTAAAGCAGCAATTAAACGAACCATCACCATCGTAGTAGATTGCTCTTTACCACCTGAACCGTTTAATACTGCATCAAATACAGATAATTCAGGAATCGCTAAAATTTCACTCTCACGACGACGTGCAGGTAGGTAACCACCTAACGCTTCACGACGCGCTTTCATGTACTTCATTTCTGGAGAGTTTTCACTCGGACGATAGAATGGAAGCTCTTCTAACTTATCATCTGTAAATGGCAGGTTAAAACGGTCACGTACATATTTTAAAGAGTCGATCTGCATTTTTTTGATTTGGTGAGTTTTGTTCACCGCTTCAATTTCTTCAGACAAACCGTAACCTTTAACAGTTTTCGCAAGAATAACTGTTGGTTGACCTTTGGCTTTCATTGCTTCTGCATAGGCTGCAAAAACTTTGTAAGGGTCATGGCCACCACGATTGAGATTATCGATGTCTTCATCGCTTAAATCTTTTACAAGTTCCGCAGCTTCTGGGTACTTGCCAAAGAATTTCTCACGTGTATATGCACCACCTTTCACTTGATAGCGCTGGTATTCACCATCAACAGTTTCTTCCATTACCGCTTTTAAAGCGCCTGTGTTGTCTTTTGCAAGTAGCGGATCCCAATGACGACCCCATACCACTTTAATGACACGCCAGCCCGCACCACGGAATAAAGATTCTAATTCTTGAATGATTTTACCGTTACCACGTACAGGACCATCTAGACGCTGTAAGTTACAGTTAACAACCCAAATCAAGTTATCAAGTTTTTCACGACCAGCAAGTGAAATTGCACCAGTACTTTCTGGCTCATCCATCTCACCATCGCCAAGATAAGCCCAGACTTTACGATTTTCTTCTTTGATCAAGCCACGGTTCATCAAATATTTTTGAATGTGCGCTTGATAAATCGACATGATTGGACCAAGACCCATTGATACAGTTGGGAATTGCCAATAGTCCGGCATTAAATATGGATGTGGATAGCTTGGTAAACCGTTACCGCCAACTTCACGGCGGAAATTACTTAACTGTTCTTCAGTTAAACGTCCTTCAAGGAATGAACGTGCATAAATACCAGGAGCACAGTGTCCTTGGTAATAAATCATATCTCCGCCAAAGTTATCGCTGTTTGCGCGGAAGAAATGGTTAAAACCTACGTCATATAATGTTGCACTTGATGCGAAGCTCGCCAAGTGTCCACCTAAATCATCACCTGTTTTATTCGCACGAAGTACCATTGCTAAGGCATTCCAACGAATCAATGCACGAATACGGCGTTCCATATCTTGGTCGCCTGGCATTGCAGGTTGTTCTTCAACAGAAATTGTATTTAAGTAAGGTGTATTGAGACGTTGAATTGGAACATGCTTAGCAATTGCTTGTTGGTAAAGTTTTTCCAATAAGAATGCTGCGCGCTCAGTTCCCATATGTTGTAAAACTGAATCGAATGCATCTTGCCACTCTTGGGTTTCTTGTGCATCGGAGTCACCGTAAAACGCCATAATTCACCTGTTCCTTGTTCTTTAATCTACTTTGTATTTTTACCACGTTTTACCCCTCTCTAGTTATTGCCACGGGTGAATGTGAGGGGGGCCTATTATTTTCTGAATGAATAGTCATTGACCGAGCATTAAACAAAATAACAAAAAAACGCCAATAATGGCGTTTTTTTATACAATCTTTACGTTAAAAAAGGTTTAGGCTAATTTCAGATTCATAAATTTAATAACCTTAACTTTTTAACTATGCTTTTAAGGAAGCATCGCCAAGTAAGTAGTTGGATTCTTACGTTGACCATCTTTTACTACTTCGTAGTGCAAATGTGGGCCAGTACAGCGACCAGTACAGCCTACATTGGCAATATGTTCACCAGCAGATACTTGGTCGCCTACACGTACCATTAAGCGCGAAGCATGAGCATAGCGTGTTAAGTAACCATTCCCATGGTTAATTTCAACATATTGACCATAGCCAGTGCCCCAGCCAGATTTCGTTACAATACCTGGGCCTGTCGCATAGATTGGCGTGCCACTCGGAGCGGCCATATCTAAACCACCATGATGTTCGGCACGACCGCTCATTGTACGACCACCGAAGTTTGAAGAAACTCGTACAGTATCAGGAAGAGGGTGAGAAACTAACCAAGAGTAAGCATTTGAAGAGGAGGCATTAAAAGAATTCTTTGCACTCGTATTGCCATATTTTTTTGCGAGCGATTCATTGTTGAGCTCAACCGTTTTTTGGCGTAAGGTCACTGAAACTTTCGCACTCGCCGGAAGATCTAAATCATCAGGATGGGTGTATGAACCTTGAGATAATGTTTTTGATAGTTGTTCCAATCGATCTGAATCAGTAGATTGGTTAATTGTTTGATAATCTGCAAAAGCAACTGATGCTGCCGAAGCGGCAAGTGAAAACGCTAATAAAATACGACGCGTGTGCATAAAAACCTCTTGAAACTGTTCTTACTCAAGTTCCTTATGATCTCTTCCTTGATATCAATCGAAATGAACGCTTAAGATGAAGACAAGAATCTATCCGAGAATGACCCATGTCTAAACCCGATAACGTTTTTCAACAAACCGGAAAACACATAAAAACAGGAAACCTTACGTTTCTAACAACGCAAGTCGCGCAATGGCAAAGACTTACGAAAATAATCCAACCCTTATTGCCCCAACCGGAACAATGGCAGGTCGTGTGTTATCAAAATGGTTCTTTAATCATTACTGGTGAAAATCAGGCGATGATTAGTCAACTCAGTTATTTACAGAACCAATATGTATCTAAATTATCTCAACTTGAAGGGTTAAAAGACTTACAAAGAATTCAGGTTCGATTGAGAAATAAAAACACTCCCAATACACCCTCATCTGAGCCATCTAAACCCATCCCCCCGGAAACACAAGAAATGTTACGTAGTGCAGCCGACTTTGTGAGCGACCCTAAGCTTAGCCAAGCTTTACTACGTTTGGCAAGCAATAAAAAATGATGAGCTTTCTATTTCTTAATTAGAATCGTTCTTATTATGTGATAATAATCACACTTTGAAACGTTACAATATAACATAGCCAAGTAAAGACAATGACTTATGTCACACTGACATATGGAATTGGACATTCATTCTCGTCATTAAATGTTACAATTTCATAATTACTCGGATCACTTTGAACATTGCGTAACAACTGATTATTTAAAGCATGTCCCGATTTATAGCCATCGAACTTGGCAATAATTTGATGACCAAGTAAATACAAATCACCTACTGCATCCAAAATCTTATGTCTCACAAATTCGTCAGCGAAACGTAAGCCTTCTTCGTTCACAACACCTGTGTCATCTACACCAATGGCATTATCTAAACTTGCACCTAAAGCTAAGTTATTTGCTTTAAGGTAATCTAGATCTTTCATAAAACCAAAAGTACGAGCTTCACTGACTTCATATACAAAAGTTTCAGTAGAAAAGTCGATAGTGGCAGATTGATATTCTTTAGCAAATGCCGGATGGTCAAAATCAATTGTAAAATTTAACTGAAAGCCATTATGTGGACTAAAAATTGCTTTTTTATCGTCTATTAATGCTTCAACTGGTTTTAATATTCTTATAAATTTTTTCGGCGCATCCAGCTCACGTAATCCACCTTGCATTAACAGGTAAATAAATGGGCCGGCGCTTCCATCCATAATCGGAACTTCGGACGCAGATACCTCAACAATAAGGTTATCAATTCCTAAACCTGCAATTGCACTCATCACATGCTCAATCGTTCCAACTTTTATATCTCCAATCACTAAATTGGAGCACATGAAAGCTTCTTGAATGAGTAAAGCATTCGCATGGATTTCAACGGGTGGTTCTAAATCGATACGACGAAATACAATACCTCCATCCGCGGTATGTGGAATGAAATTGATCATCACTTTTTGACCGCTATGAAGACCTATTCCACTCGCTTTTACCACACGATTGAGAGTACGTTGTTTCACCATGCTTTGTAACTTCTTTTTTAAAACCGCTATACGTTAGCATATTTAGTCATTGATCAAAAACAAAAAAGGCAGTGTTTAAACACTGCCTTTTTTTAAATCTAATAATTTTTTACTTACGTTGCTGATTTTTCAAGTAATCTTGAATACTCATCGGAGAAGAACGTGGAGAAGAACTTGCATTGCTACTCACTTCATTGTCTGCATTTTGACGCTTATTAATAGCAGGAACGTCATCTTCATCAACAGATTGAGCTGATTGAGTCGATGCATGACTTACTGTATTACGTTTTCTCGGTTCTGCATCTGCAGCATTACGAGTTAAACCAGTTGCAATTACTGTTACACGTAATTCATCACGCGCATCTGGATCAAATACTGTACCGTAGAAAATTTCACCTTCATCAAGGTCAACAATCTGGTTCACAACATCAGTAATGATTTCAGTTTCACGTAGAGTAATATCATCACCGCCAGTAATGTTAATCAACACACCTTTAGCATTAATAATATTTACGTTATCAAGCAATGGACTACGAATAGCCTGTTCAGCTGCTTGACGTGCACGATCTTCACCACGACCTAAACCAGCACCCATCATTGCGTAACCACGAGTACTCATTGCAGTTTTCAAATCGGCGAAGTCAAGGTTAATGTGACCACGGTTTACAACAAGGTCAAAGATACTACGTACAGCGTTTAACAATACATCATCAGCTTTTTTATAAGCATCTTTCATTGAAATATCGCCATATACGCTAAGTAAGCGTTGGTTAGGGATAATAATCAATGAATCAACATGTGCTTCAAGCGCTTCAATACCGCGCTCAGCAGATTTTAAACGGCGACGGCCTTCAAAGTTAAATGGAGTTGTTACAACACCAACAGTCAAAATACCCATTTCTTTGGCAACTTCAGCCACGACAGGTGCCGCGCCTGTACCCGTACCACCACCCATACCAGCAGTAACGAATACCATATCCGTACCTTCAAGATGGTGACGAATAATTTCACGGCTTTCTTCTGCTGCAACTTGCCCAACTTCAGGGTTAGCACCAGCACCTAAACCACGCGTACTTTGCTCGCCTAACTGAATTTTGAAAGGTGCATTCATACAGTCTAGTGCTTGTTTGTCTGTATTGGCACAAACGAATTTAACACCTTGAATATCAGACTGCACCATATGTTGAACGGCATTACCGCCACCACCACCTACACCAAATACAGTGAAACGGGCTTGACCGTTGCCATCGTTTAGTTCATCTTCTATAAATTCAAATGAGGCCATGACCTTTAGGGTTCCTAATACATTATGGCAGTCACTTCAGCCCGTATACTGCCTTGATTTTCAAAAATAACTAATTTTAAGAATGCTGTGCAATACAAACCTTGTCAAGTACAGTGGTTTTCTCTTACAACTTCCTAACAATTCTACCAATAAATCCATACATCCTAAAAAATGGCTTTTAGCTTGCTATTAAATGCATTCCAGCCATTTACCATTCGCTCCCATACCGAACGGTCATTTGCCTCTTCAGGCTCTTCAACAGCTTCTTGCAACTCACTTTGGCTAAACATGAGCAAACCAGCTGCTGTTGCATACATCGAACGACGTAATGCTGCCTGATGTTGATCATCAGCATAAACCTGTAACGGCGGATTACCCAAATGGGCAGATACCCCCAACATACGGCGAGCCAAACTCACCATACCTTCGATTTGACAAGCATCCCCTGTCAACACTACACCATGGTATAAACCATGAATTGCACCGCTGTTCTCGAGCTCATCACGAATCTGGCTAAAGATCTCTTCATAGCGGGCAATAATAATTTCTGACAACTCAATTCGACTAATAGTTTGAGGGCCATCAATTCCTTCTACCTGAATCATGTGATCTGGCTTCACAGCACTTAAATCAACACAACCATACAGAATTTTAATACGTTCAGCTTCTTCTGTTGTAGTTTGCAACACAGCAGCAATATCACGCGTAACGTGCTCACCACCGCGTTGCAATGTACGTGCCAGAGCCAAACGTCCATCTAGATAAACCGCAAGATTGGTAATGCCTGCGCCAATATCGACTAGACAAACACCATACTCTTTTTCATCTTTAAGCAAGCTTGCCTCAGCGGTTGCCAGACAAGATACCACCATTTTTTCAACCCCGATATTTGCACCTTTCATAGCGCGATCAAGGTTTTGCATAGTCGCAATCGGCATCATCATTAACTGATAATGTCCGGTCATACTATGGGCAGTCATATTAATTGGATTCTGCACCCATTCAGCAGAATCACCTAATTCAAAGCCTAACGGCACTGCACTTGCTAAATAGTAATCAGAAGTCACATGACTTGCTTTTGCCAATTCTAACGCGCGCACGACTTCATTTGTTGTAATAACATGTGCTGGATTAGCAACTGGTGTGCGGCCAGAGGCATAAAAACTTTGCAACTCGGTACTCGGAATCGATACCCATGCGCTATGAATGCGACATTCGGCCATATTTTCCGCTTCAGCGACAGCATTTTTAATCGCAGCGATAACTTTATCGAGGCTTACGATTTTTCCTTTATTCATGCCACGATTGCGAGCAGTTGCCATACCGATAACTTGAATGTTATCCGGCGCATGAATTTTTCCAATCAAAACTGAAACTTTATGCGTCCCAATGTCAATCGCAACAACTGAGGGAACAGCTTCATTCATCACTCATACCATTTCTTTGTTGTTTAATACCAGGCAAATTGCCTATTTTAAAGCCACGTATTATGGCTTTGCTTTTGTTCCACCTGCAATGCTTGTGTCATCAATCGTTACAACAAACTGACCATTCACAATTTTAGGTGGTGTTGCGTTCTTCCATTGAATAGATAATCCATTACGATATCGCAAATCAATGGCTGAGATTTTCGACCACACCGGTTTTAAGTCAGATTGTGCCAGATGGCTTAAACGTTGCAACTTATTCATTGTTTGATCTTGGTCAACAATAATTCGTAAACCTGAGTCAAACTGCATAAACCAAGTCATTCGCTCCGTCAGATATAACTCTTTTAGACGCAAATTGGCAGGGTGGAATAATTGATTGATTTCATTATAGCGTCGCATCATCATTTTCGACTGGCTTACCGGACCATGGAGTAACGGAAGCTCAGGATGAATTGTCGGCTCTGCCTCACTGAATACATCGCCTCCATCGCTTAACAAGCGACCTGTTCCCCAACGGGCGATGGCATGTCTAGGCATGACACGAACACGAATGCCATTGGGCCAAGCACGAGAAACGACAACTCGGTCTACCCACGAAATTTCTAATGTTTTATCTCGAATCTGTTCTAAATCAGATGTGAAATAATTCGCTTTTATAATTGGAGCAACATGCTGCATCACTTGTTGGGTTTCAACTGAAGACGTCGATCCCACAACTTCTAGCTTTGCAACTGTTGCATCCGTAATAACTTTATATAGCCCATAAATTCCGACTGCCAGCACTACAAAAGCAATAACCAACAGCACCCATCCACCAGCATTTGCAAGCTTCTGCTTACGTGTAGGTGGTTTATCATGAATAGAGGTGATGGCCGCACGTTTACGGCGCATGGAAGCCGGAAGTTGTGCCATATTTAAGCCGTACCTTCCAATGTTTGCTCAAGAATGGCAACACACAATTCATCAAAACTATAGCCAACAGCTTTCGCAGCTTTTGGAACTAAAGAGTGGCTGGTCATACCTGGCACAGTGTTTACTTCTAAAAGCCAGAAATTACCCTGCTCATCCTGCATCGCATCAATACGGCCCCAGCTTTCTGCACCAACTGCCTGAAAAGCGCGTAAGCACAATGCTTGAAGGTTCTTCTCTTCTGTCTCACTTAGACCGCAAGGAATACCATACTCAACATCATTACGTTGATATTTCGCTTCGTAGTCGTAGAAAGCAACATCTGCTGGTGGTTGTAAACGAATAACAGGTAAAGGCTGACCATTTAGGAATGAGATTGTGAATTCACGACCTGTGATCCACTTCTCGGCCATCACAACAGCATCGTGCTGAGTTGCTTTTTCAATTGCAGCTGCAAAATCTTCTGCTTTTTCAACCTTACTCATGCCGACACTTGAGCCTTCATGTACAGGTTTGATAATCACAGGTAAGCCTAACTCAGCAATCACTGCATCTAAATCTGTTTCTTTAGTAATAATACGATATGGTGCTGTAGGTAAATCGCTACCTTGCCAGATTTGCTTGGTTTTGACTTTATCCATGCCAATCGCAGAACCTTGCACACCAGTTCCTGTATAAGGCAGATTCAGCCATTCAAGCACGCCTTGAATCTGGCCATCTTCACCACCACGACCATGCAATACAATAAATGCACGATCATAATTTACAAGCTCAGTCACACTGCGGTCTTGCGGATCAAATGCTTCAGCCTGAACACCTGAACGCAATAAAGCGTCCAGAACTGCCTGACCACTATCTAAAGACACAGCACGCTCAGCCGATTTCCCACCAAATAGCACGGCAACTTTGCCGAATTTTGTAGCATTTGACACGTTTAAATCCTTAACCCGATAATTCAATATTTTTGTTTATTTCACATACAAATGGTGTTGTGCAAGTTCTACAGAAATTGCTCCCACGTTACCCGCACCTTGCGTTAATAACAAGTCATTTGGTTGTAACACATTTTGCATGATGTTTTGCAAATTACCTTCAACCGGATCAACCAAAATCGGTTCAACCTGTCCACGTAAACGAATACTACGCGCTAGAGTACGACTGTCTGCACCTACAATAGGCTTTTCACCGGCAGGATAAACTTCCAATAATAATAATTGATCAACCTGAGAAAGCACTTCAATAAAGTCATCAAAACAATCACGGGTACGAGAGTAACGGTGTGGCTGGAATAACATCACCAAACGACGATCTGGATGACTCTGACGAGCAGCTTTAATCGTAGCTTCCACTTCTTTCGGATGGTGTCCATAGTCATCAACTAACTTAACGTTACCATCGGCTAGTTCGAATTCGCCTTGTACTTGGAAGCGACGACCAACACCACTGAAGCCTGCTAAAGCACGGCTAATTGCGTCATCAGAAACACCTTCATCTGTTGCAACACCAATAGCAGCCAAAGCATTCAAAATATTATGCATGCCCGGTTGATTAATCGTTAAACGTAGCGGCTCACGACCTTTACGTAACACGGTGAAGTGTGAACGCATGCCATCTTGTTCAACATCAATTGCGCGAATATCGTTGTCTTCGTTAAAACCATAGGTAATTACTGGACGGCCTACACGCGGCATAATTTCACGAATGTTGGCATCATCACCACAAACGACAGCCAAACCATAAAATGGTAGGTTATGAAGGAACTGTACGAACGTATCTTTTAATTTATCAAAGCTACCTTCATAGGTATCCATATGGTCAGCATCGATATTCGTTACAATCGCTGCCATTGGTTGCAAATAAAGGAAAGATGCATCTGATTCATCAGCTTCAGCCACGATAAAACGGCTTTCACCTAATGCAGCATTTACGCCTGTACTGTTAAGTAAACCACCAATGACATAAGTTGGATCAAGGTTTTCTTCAGCCAACATAGTCGTTAAAAGACTTGTGGTTGTCGTTTTACCATGTGTACCCGCTACAGCAATACCATGACGGTAACGCATAAGCTCACCTAGCATCTCTGCACGGCGTACGATTGGAGTACGTTGCTCAATCGCTGCTTTAATTTCCGGATTTTCTGGATCAATCGCTGTAGAAACTACAAGCACATTGGCATTTTTAATATTTTCCGCTTGATGGCCAATATAAACCTTGATGCCATTTTGCTCTAATTGTTCTGTAGTTTTAGATGCTTTAATGTCTGAACCGGAAATTTTATAACCTTGGTTACCCAATACCTCTGCAATGCCACACATCCCAGCACCGCCGATCCCCACAAAATGAATGTGTTTGATACGGCGCATTTCAGGCACTTTAATCAGTTTTTTTGCTTGGTTCGCAGCTGTTGATGGAGACATAGTAAATCCGATTACATTTTTTGGATAAGATCAACCACATGCTGAGTCGCATTTGGTTGGGCATGTTGACGCGCTTTCACTGCCATTTCTGTAAGTAACTGGCGGTTCATCAGCGAAGTGAACAATTCATTTAGAACATCTGGTGTCATAGTCGATTGCTGACAAATTTTTGCAGCACCGAAATCCGCCAGAAATTTGGCATTTGCAGTTTGATGGTCATCAACTGCTATAGGAAGTGGCACAAAAACTGCGGCCACACCTGCTGTTGCAACTTCTGTTACCGTGAGTGCTCCAGCTCGGCAAATAATTAAATCTGCCTCACTATAAGCCTTTGCCATATCTTCAATAAACGGCAAAACGTGTACAGTTAAATTGGCTGGTGCATCTGCATAGAGTGCTTGAGTTGCCTCAACTTGTTGCTGACCGCACTGGTGAAAAATATTAAGTGGAACTTGTAATTGTTTTAATGCTGGAGGTAAGCGTTCGTTGAGTGCTTTGGCACCTAAAGAACCACCAACAATTAGAATATTTAGAGGCTGCCCTGCTTGCGCACGCTCATCATAACGCCACTTTGGGCTTAAAATATCTGTGATTTCATGACGAACAGGATTTCCTGTTGTAACGACTTTTCCACCCGCAGGAAATGTATTTGGAAATGCTTCACACACGACTTTAGCAACACGAGATAACTGCGCATTGGTAAAACCAGCAACCGCATTTTGCTCATGAATAAGTACAGGAATACCTAACAAACGTGCTGCCAAACCACCCGGTCCCGCAACATAACCGCCAAAGCCTGCAACTGCATCAACTTTAAGCTGTTTCATATAACGCATTGCGCTTAAAGTGGCTTTTAAAATTTTAAAAGGTGCAGCAATTTTACGGACTAATCCATTGCCACGAACACCTTGAATATCAATTTGATATATTGGAATATTTTGATCTTTTAATAATCGGTTTTCCATACCTGTTGGCGTGGCTAACCATGAAACCTGACAACCTTGTTGTTGAAGTTTTTTGGCTACGGCGAGGGCTGGAAAAACATGTCCACCTGTACCGGCAGCCATCATCATGACATGTTTAGGTTTGCTTTGCTGTGAATCGGTCACGGTCTAATTCTTCAACTCAAAAAACAATGGAAATTGTCATCTATTTTTGTAGCCGTTTATTTTAATCCTAAAGCTTCATTAACGAAAAGCTAATTTCACTCGTTTATAACAGAAAGATGTGCTTTTTTGAAAATATGCCTACAAAGCTGTGGTGTATTTAGTATTGTTATTTTATTAATTCATATATTTTCAGGTGATTTCCCATAAATACCGCGGAAAACCACCTGAAATAAATAATTAAGCTGAACGTCCAGCTTCTAATACATCAAATAGATCATCTGCAATTGATGTACCAAATTGAGCATCAATTTCACGAATACACGTTGGGCTAGTGACATTAATTTCAGTGACATAATTACCAATCACATCTAAGCCCACAAAAATCAAACCTTTTTCGCGTAGGAAAGGGCCAATTTTAGCTGCAATCAACTTGTCATTTTCAGTAAGCGGACGCGCTTGGCCTAAACCACCTGCCGCTAAGTTGCCGCGTACTTCACCATTTTGTGGAATACGAGCTAGACAGTAAGGAATAGGTTCACCATTCACCATTAAAATACGCTTATCCCCTTCTACAATTTCAGGAATATAGCGCTGAGCCATAATTGGACGGTTGCCTAGCTCTGTAAGCATTTCTAAGGTAGAACCAATATTTACACCGTCTTGGTATAAACGGAAAATCCCCATGCCACCCATACCATCAAGCGGCTTAACAATCACATCACCATGTTCTTTAATAAATTCACGAATTAAACTTTGCTGCGATGTCACAAGTGTAGGTACTTGTAGCTCTGGAAATTGCGTTGCAAAAAGTTTTTCGTTGCAATCACGCAATGATTGAGGCTTATTAATAATCCATGAACCTTCACGCTCAGCTTGCTCAAGCACGTAAGTCGTGTAGACAAAATTCATGTCAAATGGCGGATCTTTACGCATGAGTACTACATCATAAGCCGCGATAGATTCTTTTTTCTTTTCGCCAAGCTCATAGTAATGATTGTAATCTTCAAAAACTTTTAACGGTGAAATTAGACCGTAAGCCTTACCTTGATCGATATATAAATCTTGCTGTAATGCATAACCTAATTCATGTCCACGACGGCTCGCCGCCCACAACATTGCCATGGTTGAATCCTTTTTAAGGTTTACGGTTTCAATCGGATCCATGACGACAAGTACACGCATGCTCAAGCTCTTCTTAAAATTTAAATTAACAAGAGTATAGCTGAGATTTTTCACTGGTTTTTCTTAATTTCAGTAAAACCTTATCTGTTATTTCTTGATCTGGAATTTAAGTAAATTCAGTTAAACTATGAGCATAAAACATTATATTTAAAGGCTAAACATGAAACTTTATCGCTATTTAACTGGCCCTGATGACTCTGCTTTTTGTGCACGTGTGACTAAAGCACTCAATCATGGTTGGGAATTATATGAAGCGCCAACCATGACCTTTAATGGTACCCATGTCATTGTTGGACAAGCAATTTGCAAAACAATTGACGAGAATTATGATCCAGAAATGGATATTTTAGATGTTCTGAAAAATAACGCTTAATCTCAAGGAGGAGTTTTTATTGGTAAAAGCCTCTCTCCAAGACTCAATTAACAAGAAAAACTAATGAGTTAATTCACATAGTTTGCTTAATTTACTTATTACATTCCTAAAAAATAGTTATTAAAAAATAAATATGTCATTTTTTGAGGCAATAGTTCTTTTATTCCAAATAATTAAATGATTATAATTATCATTTATACTTTTATTTTTGTTAATTGATTTTATTTTTATGTTAAGAATTTCTATATCATCTCCCCAAATTAAACGTCTTTTCCCGCTGAGCCTACTCAGTTTAATGATCTTGAATATTCAAGGTGCCTACGCAGAGGAAGCGACTGATTCAGCCGCAAAAGTTGCAGCCACCATGCCTACAATAAAAATTGAGGCCATGAGTGAACTCGACCCAATTAAAAGTTATATCGACTATGACAAAGCCAATGTCACACGCAATGGTTTAGACAAAAAAGATATTCCTCAAACCGTCGATACCATTGATGTTCAGAAATATAAAATTTATGGATCAAATGATTTAAGCGTTATGCTGCAAGGCACCCCAGGCGTATCAACCAGTTATGATATGCGCGGTGATGGCATCACGATTCGTGGTTTTGGTGCTGATACAGGCGATATTTACCGTGATAGCATACGTGAAAGCGGACAAGTACGTCGTAGTACAGCCAATATTGAACGTATTGAAATTTTAAAAGGTCCCGCTTCTGTTTTATATGGCCGTAGCGCTGGTGGTGGGGTTGTGAATATGGTGAGCAAGTTCGCCAATTTTGACTCTAAAAGTTCAGTTGGTGCTTATGCAGGTTCTTACGACAACTACGGAACAACGGCTGACATCAACCAAGTCATTAATGACAATTTAGCAGTACGTTTAACTGGAGAATATGGTGAGTCAGGGAGCTTCCGCTCTGGCATTGAAAATAAAATTGAAATGTTTTCACCAAGTTTCACTTATAAAAATGATGATGGTACTCTCACTTGGACCACACAATATACCTATGACAAATTAGGTCGTGTGCCTGATCGTGGTCCAGCATATGAAAACTTGCCTACGGGAACCTCAATTAAAATGGGATTTGCCCAAGACGGCGATTATGTTGATGATATTTTGCAAGTGGTTCGCACCGATGTGAATTATCAATATGCGCCTGATTGGAACTTTCACTGGGCAGCAAGTTACCGACAAGCAGAACAAAACTTTGATCACTTTTACTTTGGAACTTATTGTGGGTTAGATGGAAACGACCTAAAAGGTAAAGAATGCAACACTAAAAAAGGCTACATCAATCAAATTTACTACTGGCAACAAACCAGCAATAAGACCACCACCAATACATTTGATATTAAGGGCAAGTTCAAAACAGGCCAACTTGAACATCAAATCATGATGGGTACAGACTGGACTTATGAACAACGAGAGCCACGCTTAGCAAATGAAGCTAAAAATGGTTCTATTTACGGCTACGTTAATCCATTCACAGGTGAACGCGAGTACAGTCGTGGTAATGGTCCATTAGTGATGAGACAACATAACTATAATGAAGGCACAACTTATGGTGTATTTATTCAAGATTTAATTGGTCTAAATGATCAACTTAAACTGATGATGGGTGTCCGCTACGATTACTTCGATTTTTCAACCACCAACAAGTTAACTAATGAACGCCGTAATGTAAAAGATGGTAGCGTTAGCCCAAATGTTGGTTTGGTATGGCAACCGCTTCCTGAACATAGCTTTTATACCTCTTACTCTAAGAGCTTTGCACCATTTGGCGGACAAATGGGTGTTAACCAAGTTACTGGAAGCACTGATGTCACAAAAATGGATAAAGAGCCTCAATATAACGAGCAATATGAAGTCGGGGTAAAAAGCGAATGGTTAGATAGTCGTTTAAATACTCAATTTTCTGTCTTTGATATTCGTAAAAATAATATCCGCTATAAACCAAATCCTAATGACCAACCAGATGTATGGGCAACTGCAGGACAGCATCAATCTCGTGGTCTTGAATTTAGCTTTATTGGTCGCGTACTTGATAATGTCTTTGTTCGCGGTGGTTATGGCTATACAGATGCAAAAGTAAAAGAAGATAAACAAAAACCTGAACAAGAAGGTAACTATTTAGCAAACACATCTAAAAACACGGGTAATCTATTTGTTCGTTATTTACCAACCGAGCAGTGGTATACCGAGGTGGGAGTGACCTATGTCGGGTCTTATTATCCAAATATTAATAATCAAGTAAAAATGGAAGGCTTCAACCGTGTCGATGCAGCGATTGGTTATAGTGCAGATCCGTGGAATGTTACGCTTGCGGTGAATAATCTAACTAATAAAGAGTACTGGCGTTCAGACAGCATGCCAGGCACACCACGTAATGTGTTATTGCGTTTGAATTATCAGTTTTAATTAAATATTAAAAAGGCATACCCCCTATTTTAGGTGTATGCCTTTTTCTTTTTAGATACCGTATTTCTCGCGATAAGCTTGCATATTTGCTAGCGCTTCTTTTTCGCCTTTCGCCTCTAAATAATCCATTAAATCTTTCATGGTAATCAGTGCGTGCACAGGAATTTCTAATTCTTTTTGAACTTCTTGAATTGCAGAAAGCTCACCTTGGCCGCGTTCTTGACGATCTAATGCCACCAAAACACCCGCAATAGTTGCACCAGCGTTTTTCAAGATCGTTACAACTTCACGAATCGCTGTACCTGCGGTAATTACGTCATCAATAATCCAGACTTTTTTACCTTCAACCGCAGCACCAACTAATACGCCGCCTTCACCATGATCTTTCGCTTCTTTACGGTTAAAGCCCCATGGCACACTTTTATTATGTACTTGCGACAAAGCAACAGCAGTCGCTGCTACAAAAGGAATCCCTTTATAAGCCGGTCCAAAAATCACATCAACATTTTCGCATTGTGTTAATTTATCAGCATAGCCTTGCGCTAAAAGAGATAAAGCTTCACCATCGTTGAGTAGGCCTGCATTAAAAAAATAAGGACTCACGCGTCCAGATTTTAAAGTAAACTCACCAAATTTAAGCACACCGCGTGATAATGCGAGTTCGATAAATGCTTGCGGGTGAAATGACACAGGCGTTGTCATGAGGTGCTCCAAATTCACAATTGAGGTTAAATTTTCGCATGATACCAAAGGATCAGTATCCAAGTGATGTAAAAATTCTTCGAGTCGTTTCCATTAACGTAAATGGCTTACGTTCTTCAGTAACGAAAGGCTTACTTGAATGGTTAGAACAATCAGATGCCGATGTCGTATGCATGCAGGAAAGCCGCATTACCCATGAACAATGGACTGAAAAATTTAGACCCGAAGGATGGCATACCCATCTCTTTCCAGCAGAGCGTGCAGGTTATGCGGGGACTGCGATATATAGCCGCCTACCCTTCGTCTCTGTTAAAGATGGTTTAGGGTTTGAGCTAGCAGACAGTCAAGGCCGCTTTATTTCTGCGGAATTCGATTTAGGTTTGTCACATCCGGTACATATTGCATCATTATACTTACCTTCAGGCTCAAGTGGTGAAGAAGCGCAGGCACGTAAAGATTTATTTTTAGGTGAATACGCAAAAATCTTGAAACAATGGCGTGATGAAAATAAGTCAGTCATCATTTGTGGTGACTACAATATTGTTCATAAACGTATTGATATCAAAAACTGGTCAGGTAACCAGAAATCATCTGGTTGTTTACCTCATGAACGTGCATGGCTTGACCATATTTACGATGAACTTGGCTATGTGGATACCTTCCGTGTAGTTCGCGCAGAAGCAGAACTTTATTCATGGTGGTCAAATCGCGGTCAAGCTCGTGCAAAAAATGTAGGGTGGCGTATTGACTATCAAGCGTGTTCACCAGACTGGAAAACACGTGTAGCAAATGCATGGGTCTTTAAAGATCAATGGTTTAGCGACCATGCACCCGTTATCATCGACTATAAAATTCAAGAGTAAGTGAACACTTGTTCACTTGCATTGTCGTTTTCGCTTACAGCATATGTCGTTTTTGAGTATTTTTCTTACACAGCTTTAACGGCATTATAGCTGCACGGCACAGGGAAGCAGTCAGGATGACGCAAAAGGATAGGACGCCGTAGGAAGATAAAATAAACTTATGATAAGTTTATTTGCAAGGATGTGACATTGGACGTTGAAATGAGACCCGCATGATCAGGATGATTAAATGCGGGTTTTCTCTTTTTTAGTCTCTTATTTTTTGCGCTAAGTTCTTTTAGTTTTAATTTCTTCTTATTAAGCTCATTATCGCTTTGTCTTATGACAATAACATGACATTTCTCTTTCGATTAATCATTAATTTTCATTTGTTTTAAAAGTATCGGTATAAAGTAGTGCTTAAAAGCTTTTTGCGTTAGGCTGTGTGCTCTCTCTTTTTGACATGGTCCGATAAAATGTTAAAAATTTATGGAATTAAAAACTGTAATTCAATGAAAAAAGCATTTGATGCTTTGCAAGCCAAAGCGGTTAACTATGATTTTCACGATTATAAAAAACAAGGAATTGATGCAGATACTCTAAAGATCTGGTTAAAAGAAATTGGGCAAGATAAAGTTCTCAATAAAAAAGGAACGACTTGGCGCAAGCTTTCAGAAGAAGAACAAAATCGTGCTTTAAGCAGTGAAGATAACCTTATTGAAGCACTCATTGCTCAACCAAGTTTAATTAAAAGACCTGTTTTACAAACCTCACAAGGTTTCATTGTAGGTTTTGATGAATCTACCTATCAAAATATCCAAGCATAAAAAACGAGCCATACGGCTCGTTTTTTATTAAAACTTTTAGTTAGCGCGAATCCATGTTTGGTTACGACCAAGTGCAGAAACGCCAATATAACCACGTAATTTAAGCTTTTTTCCGCCATCGGTTAACTCACCTTTCAGTTTGTAAGTTTTACCTGATTTTGGGTCTAAAATCGTACCGTTTTCATAACTGTTACCACCTACATTTTTTAAATTATGTACAATGGTGACACCTTTAAGTGGTTTGTTTTTATACGGACCTTCACATTTTGTACAAGCGTTTTCTTCGCCCGGTGTCAAAATGTTTTGAATGGTTGCAGTTAAGGTTCCGTCCTTCTGTTCCGTAAATTTCACTACGGCTTTTGGCTTGTTGGTCTGATCATCAATCGTTTTCCATACCGTTCCATTGAGTGAATCAGCCGCATTGGCAAATGCAGCCATACCAATGAGTCCTAAAGCTAAAGCAATCTTTTTCATTTTTGTAATATCCTTGGGTCTTTCAAGATTTTTAGTATTCAGAAGTCGCAAAGATATTGCAATTTTTGAATGTGACTGTTTCGTGTAACCTTGTAATCTTGCAAAATAAAATTTACAAGAAAACAAGAAACTAGCATAAAAATGGATGCTCTATGAATATATCAAATGTTTGGAAATATTATTTTACAGAAACTTTTCTTAAAACAACAATTCGCAAGCCAAGTCAGCTAAATTTGCCAGCTACCGCATTACGTCCCGTTCTAGATCAGATGTGTCGTGCTTTCCCAAGGCAAAAAAATGTTTCTGTGCGCCCAATTCGGTTAGCAGGCATTAAAGGTGAAGAAATCAAACCACAAGATTCTGCCACTCAACTGATTTTTCACATTCACGGCGGCGCTTTTTTTCTTGGTAGTGTCAAAACACACCATGCTTTCATGACGGATTTAGCTGCCCGTACTCAAATGCAGATTATTCATGTGGACTATCCACTTGCACCAGAGCATCCTTATCCTGAGGCAACTGAAGCTCTATATGACATCTATCAATCTTTAGTAGTACAAGGTGTTCAGCCTAAAGATATTATTTTGTCAGGTGATTCATGCGGAGCAAATTTAGCGCTAGCACTTTGCTTACGTTTAAAAGAACAACCTGAGCTCATGCCAAGTGGCCTGATTTTGCTATCTCCATTTTTGGATTTAACACTCACGAGTGAGTCTCTCAGATTTAATAAAAAACATGATGCCTTATTATCTATTGAAGCGCTGCAAACAGGAACTCAGTACTATATAGGCAATCATATTGCAGCTGATGACCCACGTGTTTCGCCTATTTTCGATGACTTGCATGGTCTACCGCCTACTTTGGTTCAAGTAGGTTCTAAAGAAATCTTATTAGACGATGCTAAACGTTTTAGGGAAAAAGCTGAAGATGCTGGCGTTAAAGTTCAATTCAAACTTTATACAGGCATGTGGCATAACTTCCAGATGTTTAATGCATGGTTTGATGAGGCTAAACAAGCATTGGCAGATATTGCTGAATTTGCTCACGAACTTGATAAAACTTAATTTATCTATAAATGGTGTGAACAGTGAATAAAACTTTTCACATCATTTTCTTTATAAAAAGTCATCATATATAAAATGAAAATCATGTTATGTTTAAAACATAAATTATTTAAACAGTCCAATTTTAGGATGGTCCAACAAAGAGGCATCTATATTTAGGAGGCCTTACTTATTATGAAAAATCGTTTAATCACTCATCCCGTAAATAGAATAAAACAGGTGATAATCGATTTCATCTACAATAATCACATCATCAACTGGACGCCACTACAAAAAAGCGCACTTATGCTTACACTTGCCTGTGCAATGAATTTCAGTTGGATTTTATGGAAAGGCTATATTCTAATTACCCCTAGTGTCTGGCAATGGACACATTTACCTTTAGTTGAGTCGCAAATCTGGCTTAATTTATTAACCTTATTTTTATTGGCTCTTTTAATTATCCCCTGCTATCGCTACAAAAATGTTGAATGGGCTCAACGAATTATTCCTTTAGTGAGTGTGCAATTTTTTACGCTCATGCTATGCCACGATGGGTATTTAATTGGCAGCATTAGCCCCGCCACTATGGTCGGTTATGTCGGCACGATTGGAGTAGGTCTGGTATTATTTGACCGAAAAATTGTTTATAGCGCCCTTATACCTGCAACAATTATTTTAATCGTATGTACTTATTTGAGTATGAAAGGTGTTTTACCTTACGCACCCTTATTTAATCTGATTGCCATGCAACGTGCTCAAACCAATCCATTTTGGTTAGGAAGCATGGCTTTTTTTATTATGCCCATTTTATTGGCATGTTTTATTTTATTTGAAATACTACTCACTCAATGGCGTCAGCGCGAAACTTATATTCAACGTTTAAGCCAACTTGATCCATTAACTAACGTATTAAATAGACGTAGTTTAAATACGCATTTAGAGTCGCTACACCAACAGCAATTTGATTATGCAGTAGTACTTCTTGATATCGATCATTTTAAAAAAATTAATGATATATACGGCCATCACCAAGGTGATCAGGTCTTAATTGAAATCGCTCAATGTCTTTCTGAGAACTTACGTAGTGAGGATATTATTGGTCGATTTGGTGGAGAGGAATTTATTTTATTACTTCCCCACACCGATATCATTCAAGCAGAAAAAATTGCTGAGCGTTGTCGCTGTGCTTTACAAGAATTACCTGTCTTTAGCGCCCAAAATAATCCTATTCATATTAGTGCAAGTTTTGGAATAAGCAGTTCAGCTTTTGCACAGGACCCTTATCTTGTTATTCGACAGGCTGACCAAGCTCTCTATGCGGTAAAAGCTTCAGGCCGTAATCAGGTACGTACATTTCATCAGACCGAAACTATTGATACCTTATGATTCTTTGAGCTTTGCCAAACTCGCAAGTTGTTGCAAAAGTTCTTGCTGACTAAAAGCACCCGTTAAGCGTAGAGCACGAATCTCTTTTTGCTCTGGGCTTAAAAATAGATAGGTCGGCGGTCCCAAAATATTCCATTGCTTGAGTAGCGCTTCATGTGACTGGTCATAATGACTCAAATCAAGCTTAATTAAATAGTAAGGTGCAAGAGCAGACTGAACCTCAGGTGCTTTTAAAATACGGTGCTCAATTGGTTGGCAAGCAACACACCAATCGGCATATACATCAACCAAAATAGCCCGATCAGTAGGCGCTGCTGCTAAAATCTTTTGGAAGTCTGCCGCGCTAGTCGCAACATGCCACTCCGCCATGTGGTCAGAACTTTGCAAAGTTCGATTTTGAATATGTTGATATTGGTTATAGGCTACAAAAGGGGTAACGATTAATAATAAGATCGCATAGAGCCATTGTAGCTGCCCTTTTTTCCAGAAAAACTGATAAACAGCATAGGCTATAAAAGCGAGGCCTAGTACCAAACTAAGTACTTGCATGCTCCAATCTGGCAATAAAGGACGAATAAAGTAGAGGCTTAAACCCAACATCAGAAAAGCAAAAATCACTTTAATCTGATGCATCCAGTCGCCCGCTTTAGGCAAAAATTTTGCCCCTAAAATACTTGCCAACAGTAGCGGAATTCCCATTCCAAAACCTAGGCAGAATAAAAGCAAAGCACCTTGCCATTGGTTTTGTGTTTGAGAAATAAATAATAAAGTTCCAGCGAGAGGTGCAGTCATACAAGGACCGACCAAGAGTGCAGAAACCACACCCATGACTCCTGCACCTACTAAAGTGCCGCCTTGTTGCATTGACTGAATATGGTCAAGTCTATTTAACCATGTTTGTGGTAAACGAATCTCAAACAAGCCAAATAGGTTCAGAGCGAATACAATAAACAACAAACTAAAAGCAATTAAAGTCGCAGGCTGTTGTAACCAGCGCTGAAAATTTAAGCCTGCTGAAGAAGCAATTAAACCTAAACCTGCATAGACCAATGCCATGCTGCAAACAAAAGTAAGTGCAATAGTCCAAGCCTTTATACCTTTATGTTCTCGAATAATCAGCGAAGTTAAAATAGGCAACATCGGTAAAGAGCATGGTGTAAATGCGAGCAACATGCCTAAACCGAGAAATAATAAAATTCCATACCAAAGCGAGTGCTCAATTAACTTAGCTGACCAGATTTGATCTTGCGCAATTTGTGGCGTAGATGGATCTATTACAGGCTCTATACTCTGCTCTTTTTCTAAAAGTTTTGAATCTGAGGAAGCTTCCGGTTGAGTATTTGCCAAATCGAGCAATCGTTTTGGCGCTGTTCCTGCTTGGTTTTGCACACCGACCAAGCCATCTGCATCAGTTTGAAACTCAATGGTTTGTGGCGGATAACAAATACGATCTTTGGCACAGCCCTGCCAAGTCACACTATAGTGCTCCGAAGGCTTTGTTTTAATTTTGAAATTAACTTGATGGTAGTAAACCTGACTTTGCCCATAATTTTCATCATATTGGGCAATCGCTTTAGGTAAATTTAAAGCTAAAGGTTGAGTACCTTGTTGTACGGTAAATTTATGCTGATAGAGATAATAATTTGGCTGAATCTGCCAAGATAAACTCGCAGTATGCGGCTCAGAAGATTCAACCGAAAATGAAAAAGCTTGTTCGGGCGAGAGCAGCTTGTCTTGTGCGGAAACCAACTGGCTAAACACACAAACAGCAACGGCTAGAAAATAAAGAATTCCCTGATGAATAAGCTTTTTCATTAACATAAATTTAAATTGCTTCGATTAGAACAAGAACGCCACGCCTAAGCCACCGTTGTAGCTCTTATCTTGACCTTCTAAATCGACCCCGATACTTGCGTCAAGCTGAGTACGATTATTTACAGCGTAAACTAAACCTGTACCTAAACCGTATTCATAGTCTTGGCTTTCAGCTTTACGGTAAATGAATTCAGAATATCCAGAAAGTTTACCAGCTATCTTATAGTTGATTGCTGGAATTGCAGTCACAGCCCAATTACTGTTTTGCACTTCGTAACGCATGGTAATTGAGGTATCAATCAAGTCATCATATTTATAAGCCACTGCTGAGCTTAGGCTATAAATATCATCATGCGCAGTAAATTCATCATTACCAGTTGCAATGACAGCCTGAGCTAACACAGCCATTGATAAGTTTTCATCATCTAGATCAATTGCTTTTTTCAAACCGATGCTTACATCACCAAAGCCTGAATTATCAGTTTTTTTGCCAGCACGTTTGGTTTGAGTCCATGCTGGACCTTGCCAACCTAATTGTAATTCTAAGCCATCAGCCAAACCTGTACGGAATAGCATATCTTCACTTACAGTTACGGTCTTTTCTTTAACGCCGTCGACAGTCGACTCTGTATAAGTCGCGCTAGGTAAACCTTGTTCCCAAGCTAACTTACCCACTGGTGTAATACCTGTTCCGAAGCCTGCTCCAGGACGGTCAAAGGAAAACTCTGCTGCGAAAGTACTTCCAGCAGCAACAGTTGTAAGGGCAAAAGTTAAAATTTGTACTATTTTCATTTTAATGTCCAATCAAGTAGTTAATTCTTTTGTCATTTTAGCCCCATGACGGCGCAATAACTCTAATGTTTCACGCTCTTCTTCAAGTGATTCTGACCAATCTATTTCATCAAAATCGCAATCAAAGAACAACTGACTGATTGAAGATAAAACGGTAAGTCCTTCTTCATCACGTGAGTTTGGATCAACTTTTTCATCGAGTAAACGTTGAACAGCTGGAGCACATGCCGAGCTTGCTGCATCCCATAACGGGCCATAAAACTCTTCTGCATCCCAAAGGTGTACATTGGCTTTAGCTTGAATTAGGGCTTCAAGAATATCGAGATAAACTTGTAACGATTGTTGCTTCTCTTCTTTTGATAATGGTGTACCAGCTTCATAAGCTTCCGATACATTTTCCCACCATTTAAAAATTCCGTCACAGATAATTGATACAGGTGGCCCTTGCTCTGGATCAATAAAGTTCGGATCAAGTCCGTCAGCAAGTAATTTCTGCACTTGCGCGAGTTCTAATTCTTCTATGGCTTTAATTAAAGCTTGCTGCTGGGTGGTTAACATGACCATCTCTCAAAAATATATTAGGGCTATTATGCCTAATCTCTTCTCCAGATTTTAGAGGTTGATTGCATCGCATTGCAAACCTAATGTTGTGAATAGTTTTATTTTCATCAAATATAAAAAAAGCCCCGAAGGGCTTTTTAGCATTTTCAATTAAACTTCATCATCAATGAATTCTGGTTGCCCACCTCTCGGGTGTTCTTTTTTCTCAAAAGTATGTTCGAGGCTACGTTTTAATTTTTCAATCGCGCCATGGATTGAAGCGTCAATATTTCCAGCTTTATGGTGCACTGCAACCGGTTTCAAACCTGAAGGACGCGCTTCAATCATACAGTGGATATCTTTGTCACCACCTTTGTCCCCATTTTCATCACTAAAATGAACCGAAAAATGCGTAATACGTTCGCTATGACGTTGGAATTCTTGAGTAAGTTCTGCACGTACATAAGTAATTAAACGTTCGCTGTTATGGATGTTTTTATCTGTGCGGATTTCAATATTCATAAATACCATCCTCTCTTTCTTACTGTGGATCTTTTCTATGCAAAACTTTTTTATGTTGGCATGTTTTAAGCATGCATGAACTGACTTCAATTGTACATTTTGATGGTGTAATGGTTTGTTATCTCCTGACTTAAACGTACTGGTTTTAATTTATTTTGAAGATCTTCATATCTTCAATATCAGTCCATCTATAAAAATATGCAAGCTGATTTTTTAAATATTTATGAAAAATTGAACAAAAGGAGAGCAATCGTGTCCAAATCTTATCTATCTGGAGCCGAGCTCATTGAGCAAATTCAAAAGTCTCCTTATTCACGTGATTTGATTGGTTATCACGGACAGCCTCCACAGGTGAAATGGCCTAACAATGCCAAGATTGCAGTGCAATTTGTTCTTAATTATGAAGAAGGTGGCGAAAAACATATTGAGCACGGCGATGAAGGCTCAGAACAGTTTTTATCTGAAATTATTGGTGCTGCAAGTTACCCAGCGAAACATATGTCGATGGACTCGATGTACGAATATGGTTCACGTGCTGGTTTTTGGCGCATTCATAATGAATTCCAAAAGCGCAAACTTCCAATGACCATTTTTGGAGTTGCAATGGCACTTGTCCGCAATCCTTATATTGTAGAGGCGATTAAGCAAGCTGATTATGATGTGGTTTCTCATGGTTACCGTTGGCTTCACTATCAAGATACTGATATTGAGTTAGAAAAACAGCATATAGAACAAGCTTTATCTGTCTTAGAAAACTTATTTGAAAATAAAGTGATAGGTTGGTACACCGGACGTGATAGCCCTAATACCCGTCAATTACTTGCAGAATTCCCGCAAATTCAATACGACTCTGATTATTATGGCGATGACCTGCCTTTTTGGACCACACTTACCGATGCTGCGGGTGCATCACGCCCTCATCTGATTATTCCGTATACTTTGGAATGTAACGATATGAAATTCTGCTCACCGGGTGGATTTAATAGTTCAGAACAATTTTTTCAATATTTAAAAGATAGTTTTGATGTGCTGTATGCAGAGGGAGAAAATGCACCAAAAATGATGTCGATTGGAATGCATTGCCGTATTTTAGGGCGCCCAGGCCGTTTTAAAGCACTACAAAATTTTCTCGACTACATTCAAATGCACGATCGAGTCTGGATATGTAGTCGTCAAGACATTGCTGAACATTGGTATAAAAATCACATAACTAAATAATTGATTTTTTAATTTTCCAAATTCATAAGCGAATCAAAACTCGCTCTTGGCACTGTTATTGCTAAAACTCTTTATCACGACAACGAGTTCAGGAATAACAGTGTTTTTAGCCGAGTTTAATCAAGCCCCACCCGAACAACTCAAGACTTTGTTAAAAAACTGTGTCCACATTCCAGCATGGGCCGAGAAAATCACCTCAGAACGTCCCTACTCCTCAAAAGTATCTCTTTTAGAGTATGCAGAAAATTTAAGTCAAATGTGGTCATGGCAAGATATTGAAACTGCTTTAGCAACCCATCCAAAAATTGGTGAACGACAAGCAAAAAAACAACTCAATGCAAAAGAGCAACATTTTTCAAATCGGGAACAAGCTGGTATTTCTTTAGATGAACAAACGCAACAAGCGCTGCTACAAGGCAACCTCGATTATGAACAAAAGTTTGGCTTTATTTTTTTAATTAAAGCAGCGGGCCTCAGTAGCGATGAGATTTTAAAAAAGCTACACGAACGTTTACAACATGACTTAGCTATCGAAAAAATAATTGTACATGAGCAACTCTCAGCGATTGCTCTATTACGTCTATCTCAGGAAATACAAGCATGATCAGCACTCATATTTTAGATACGAATTTAGGCAAACCAGCTGCACACGTAGAAGTGAAGTTGTTTCATGCAGAAACCCATGAGCTGATTGCAACCGCAACTACTAATCCAGACGGTCGAGTGGGTGATTTTGGAATAACCGACTTTGCAGAAGGTGCTTATCAACTTGAATTTGAAATTGCGTCTTATTTTTCATCTCAGCAAATTAAAACTTTTTTCCCACGTGTTTGTATTCAATTTTTTATAGAAGACGTCAATCAACACTATCACATTCCATTACTGATCAGCCCGTTTGCTTACTCCACTTATCGCGGTAGTTAATTCAAATATAAATAGGAGAAAAATATGAATCATCAGCAAAAAAATGCGATTTCTCCAGAGCATGAATATTTAGGAATTTCCAAAAGTTTTGCTTACGGCTTACAGCATGTGCTGACCATGTATGGTGGCATTGTAGCCCCGCCACTCATTATTGGAACAGCAGCTGGCTTAAGCTCAGCACAAGTCGGAATGCTCATTGCAGCTGCCCTGTTTGTCGGGGGATTGGCGACACTGATTCAAACCATTGGAACCAAATATCTAGGCGCAAAATTACCTTTAGTTCAGGGTGTATCTTTTGCTGGCGTGGCTACCATGGTCGCTATTATCACCACTGGTGGCGGCTTACCTGCTGTGTATGGTGCGGTGTTTGTCGCATCTCTGATTGGACTATGTCTTGCGCCTTACTTTTCAAAAATTATTCGGTTTTTCCCACCCGTTGTGACTGGATGCGTCATCACGATTATTGGGCTATCGCTGTTACCCGTTGCAATTCGCTGGATGATGGGTGGCAACAATAAAGCACCTGACTGGGGTAGCGTAGAAAATATCTCTTTAGCCTTACTGACCTTAGGTATTGTGATTGTTCTAAATATGCTGCCGCAAGCAAGCATTCGCCGCTTATCAATTTTGTTGGCTATTGTTGCTGGTACCACCCTCGCCTACTTTATGGGTTTTGGTGATTTTAGTCAGGTGAGCTCAGGCGCATGGCTCCAATTCCCACACTTATTTGCATTTGGCTTGCCGACTTTCGAGCTTAGTGCAATCTTGTCGATGTTGATTGTGACCTTGGTCATTATGACTGAAACCACAGCAGACATTATTGCTGTCGGAGACATTGTAGGAACTGAAGTCGATTCGAAAAGGATCGCCAATGGCGTACGTGCCGATATGTTTTCGAGTGCTTTTGCACCTATTTTTGGTTCTTTCATGCAAAGTGCTTTTGCCCAAAATGTTGGGTTAGTTGCCATTACAGGTATCAAAAGCCGATTTGTCGTAGCAGCAGGTGGTGTCATTCTCATTATTTTGGGCCTACTCCCCATTATGGGTCGTTTGATTGCCGCGATTCCAATGCCCGTACTTGGTGGTGCAGGTTTGGTCTTGTTTGGGTCGGTTGCAGCGAGTGGAATTCGCACTTTGGCAAAAATAGATTATAACGATCAGAAAAATTTGATTATTGTCGCGACCGCTTTATCAGCAGGGATGATCCCAATTATTAACCATGAGTTTTATGCTCATTTTCCAGTTTGGGTACAAACTTTGTTCCATTCGGGCATTAGTTCAACATGTATCTTTGCTATCTTGTTGAATTTATTATTTAATCATTTACCCTCATTTCGCGGCTCGCGTACCCCACATTTAAGCCAAACAATAAACACAAGAAATACTCATTAAAGATTTAGTTTTTAGCGCCCCACTTCGGTGGGCTTTTTTTTAACCGTTGATCAAATTTGGCTTCATTTTTGCTTAAGACCCTGTATCCTTAGCGTGCTTTATTTGGGGGGAGATCATTTAAATGCAATTAAAGCAACTTGCGGCGACTTGTGCCTTGTTATCTGCAACTGCCATGGTTCAGGCAAAACCAATCTGGCAAGATTTTAGTGTAACTGGACTTTATGGTGAGAACTATGAAGTTGTAGATGACAAAGAAACCACGATTACTTTGGAATATGCTGCGAAAGTTAAATACGCTGATGTATTTTTCTTTATGGACCGCATGCGTGGTGAAAATGACCACAAGAGTACTTACTTTGAGTTATCACCACGTTTAAGCTTAGGCGAAGTGTCTGGTAAAAAACTGGCGTATGGTCCAATTAAAGATGTACTCATTAGTACCACTTGGGAAAGTAACAGTGAAAACGGCAATAACTTCGACAACTTCCTTTATGGTTTTGCAGTTGACTTAGATATCCCATATTTCCAATATGCGAATTTAAACTTCTACCGCGCGAATAATGAGAAAACTGACGACGATTATCAAATGACATTCGTTTACGGCGTTCCATTAAAATTAGGATCTGAAGATTTCTTGGTAGATGGTTTCCTTGACTGGTCAACTGCTGAAGGCGACCATGCCAGCGAGTTGAACTGGACAACACAATGGAAATGGAATGTAGGTAAACACATTTCTCCTGACACACGCCTATACCTCGGTATTGAGCACTCTGTGTGGAATAACAAATTCGGTATTAAAGGTGCAGACGAAAATAACGTCAGCGCATTGGTTAAATACCACTTCTAAAATTATGATTTAGAAGATAAAACAGCAAGGAAAACTCCTTGCTGTTTTTGTTTTAATCGAGTGGATTACCCACAATATTGCTAATAATCCCTTGCATAATATGCCCGCCTTGTTCACGGCGTAATTCTGCATACCACGCTTGTGTAACGCTTTCATCTTTCATATGGGTCACATCACAGCGTTTCCGCGCACGAAGTACCAATTCATTTGCACGTTCATTGCGCTTGTTTTGATAGCGACGTAAAGCATCTTCGACACCTAAAGTGTTAATTTGCAGAGAACGCGCTAAATAAATCGCATCTTCCATTGCTTGGCAGCCGCCTTGACCAATATCAGGTGTCGTGCTGTGTGCAGCATCACCTAAAATCACTACACGACCTTTATAAAACTGAGTAAACGGTTCAATGTCATGGATTTCTACCCGATTGGTCTTTTGCGGGTCTAAACGTTCAATGAGTTGCTGTACTGGCAAACACCAATCCGCAAAATATTGTTTTAAAAGTTTTTTATAGTCATCACGATCATTGTCTAGACCTACTGGCAAAGGCACATCTAAAAAGAAATAGAACTTGCCATCTGCAACTGGCATTAAAGAAGCTCGCTTGCCTTCCCCCACATAAGTCGTCCATTGCTGAGCTGGGGCTAAATCTTCAGATATTTCAACCAAGCCATTCCAGTTCACATAACCCGCATAACGGCGCTGTACTTGTTGGCCCAAAACATAGGTTCGTGTAAGTGAGTGAGTACCGTCAGCCCCAATTAATAGATCAGCCTGCGTTGAACTGCCATCTGCAAAATGGACCTCAACAAAATCAGCTTTGTCTTCAAGGCTAACCATTTTTTTGCCTAAATAAATCTGATCTCTGCCAAATTCATCCATCAGCATATTTTGTAAATCGGCACGTGCAACTGGATAAGGTCTTTGGCCTACTTCTTCAATTAATGGCAGTAAACTGAATTGTGTCATCACATCTCCAGTTAGACCATCCACATAGGCCAAATCATCCATTTGTCCACCAAGTTTGGCAATTTTGTCAGTTAATCCCAGATAGTTTAGACATTTCACACCATTCGACCACAGCGAAATTGCAGCGCCAACTGGAAGAATCTTTTCAGTTTGCTCAAAAATACGAACTTGGTGACCAAATTTTTTTAATGCAATGCCTGTGGTTAGACCTCCCATTCCCGCACCAATAATCACCACATTCATAACACGCTCCTATAGATATTCACCTATAGAGTGCTTATGCTAAAAACATGCCATCCTTCAAAATTTATTTAGCTTTTCCACAAAACTGGCATGCACCATGCTTATATATTTAGGTGTAAAACTCGTCTCAGCACGCTCCGTGTTGGCGCAGTTTTAAATGAAAAATCATGTTTTTAACAAGAAATACGGATAATCCACTATGGCAACATTGCACGCCCCAGCATTTGAACTTCCTGAAATTTTGAATACGAAAACCAATTTGGCTGATGCCCGAATTGGTGCACAAGTCATTGAGTGTTCAGATGATTTCTTTGCAGAAGCAAAGCGTATGCTGCAATTTGATGCACCTATTTTTGTTGAAGATAAATTTGATGATAACGGCAAATGGATGGACGGTTGGGAAACGCGTCGTAAACGTCACGCAGGTTATGACTGGTGCATTGTGAAACTTGGTGTGACTGGAAAAATCAGTGCACTTGATATTGATACCAGCTTTTTCACAGGAAATTATCCAGCATCCGCATCATTAGAAGCATGTTATGCACCAAATGGTGACCTTACAGGGGCAAAATGGGAGAGTCTTTTAGGAAATACGGAACTCGGCCCAAGCCAGCATCATATTTTTATGGTCAATAATGATGCACTTTTCACTCATATACGCCTCAATATTTTCCCAGACGGTGGTATTGCCCGTTTGCGTGTTTATGGAGATGTTCATATTCAGGTGACTGATAGTGAGCAAACGCTTGATTTATTGGCCCTAGAAAATGGTGGCCGCGTAGTTGCCTATAGCGATGCGCATTTTGGACATCCGCGTAATTTGATTAACCCCGGTCGTGGCGTCAACATGGGCGATGGATGGGAAACCAAACGCCGCCGAGCTCCGGGTTATGACTGGTGTATTCTTGCGTTGGGTAAAAGCGGAAAAATTGAGAAACTTGAAATTGATACGGCTCACTTTAAAGGCAATTTTCCTGCCCAAGTATCCATTCAAGCGGTTTACCTTGAAAATGCAACCGATGCACAGTTAATTCCACAAAGTATGTTCTGGTCTTATTTACTTGAAGCTCAACCGATGCAAATGGATCATATTCATGAATATGTGAATGAGATTTTACAGCATGAAAAAATCTCTCATATTCGTATTAACATGATTCCGGATGGTGGTATTAGTCGTGTTCGTTTATGGGGAAAAATTGCCAAGTCATGATCATGAAGAATGTTCAAATTCAGCCTTTAACAATTGAAAACTTTCAGTCCTTCGGAGAGGTCATCTGTTGCGACGGGCATGACTTTTTTCATATTAACGATGCCCACACCGAGCGCTACCATGCGCTCGTTGAAACTGAAATTGAAGGGGAAGCAAAGGCAGGAATTAGTATTTTCCGTAATATTAAGGCCAGTGTACTACCTCTGGAAATTTCAATGCTAGAGCGCCATCCCAAGGGGTCTCAGGCATTTATTCCATTACAGCAACAAAAGTTTTTAATTATTGTCGCGCCCGCTTTAGACGAGAATACTCCCGACATTTCAAAGCTATGTGCATTTGTTTCAAATGGGAAGCAAAGTATCAATTATCGGGCAGGCACATGGCATCATCCTTTGCTTACCTTTGAGGCACCAAGTGATTTTACAGTGGTAGATCGAATTGGAGGTGGAGCGAATTGTGATATTTTTCAATTTCCACAGACTATAAAAATTACGACCTAAATTAGAATATACAGATCTGTCTATTTTAATTTTATGGCAAAAACCGTTGTGGTGATTTCCAATAACTTAGTTTTACATAAAAAAATCCCCGCCTATTGAGCGGGGATTTTTTTAATTCTATTTTAAACAGTGATATCAGCTAGGTTACCCTTCTGCTCAAGCCACTGCTTACGATCTGCCGAGCGTTTTTTCGCAAGCAATTTATCGAGTAAACCAGCTGTAAAATGAGCATCATCTAGATCGAGCTGAACTAAACGACGCGTGTTTGGATCCATGGTCGTTTCACGTAGCTGAATCGCGTTCATCTCACCCAATCCTTTGAATCGGGTAATTTGCGGATTACGATTACCTTTGATATTTTTCAAAATAGTTTCAAGTTCATCATCATCAAGTGCGTAATGGACATCTTTACCAATATCGATACGGAATAAGGGTGGCATTGCCACATACAAATGCCCTTCTTCAACCAATGTTGGGAAATGTTTTACGAATAAAGCACAAAGCAACGTCGCAATGTGTAAACCGTCCGAGTCCGCATCGGCCAAAATACAGATTTTGCCATAACGCAGCTCTGATAAATCATCACTGCCAGGGTCTACACCAATCGCAATCGCAATGTCGTGAACCTCTTGAGAAGCGAGTACTTCATCTGAAGAAACTTCCCACGTATTTAAGATTTTTCCACGAATTGGCATGATTGCCTGAAAGTTTTTATCGCGCGCTTGCTTGGCACTACCGCCAGCAGAGTCACCCTCGACAATAAATAACTCACTGTCCTCACGTGTTTGACCAACACAATCTGCCAATTTACCCGGCAATGCAGGGCCGGAAACAATTTTTTTACGCTCGACTTTCTTTGCTGCTTTTAAACGACGACCAGCTTTAGAAATCGCCATTTCTGCCAATTGCATGGCAATTTCAGCATGTTGGTTTAGCCAGAGTGAAAAAGCATCTTTAGCAATATTTAAAACAATATTTGATGCTTCACGACTCGAAAGACGCTCTTTGGTTTGACCTGAAAACTGCGGTTCTTGGAACTTGAGCGACAAGATATAGTTCACGCCATCCCAAACATCTTCTGCCGAAAGTTTAAGATTACGCGGTAACAAGTTACGCAATTCACAGAACTCACGTAACGCCTCGGTCACGCCTGAACGTAAACCGTTCACATGCGTACCGCCTTGTGCAGTTGGAATCAAGTTGACGTAACTTTCTTGAACCTGCTCACCGCCTTCTACATTCCAGCAAATCGCAAACTCACAGGCTGCGCGGTCTGCTTGTCCACTACTTACAAATGCAGGGTTTGGCAAAATTTCGCGGTCTTGTAATTCATCCATCAAATAATCGACGAGGCCATTTTCAAACTGCCATTCGATTTTTTCATCATTAATTTGATCGATATAGATAATTTTTAAACCAGCTGCTAATACAGCTTTCGCTTTTAAATTATGTTTGAGTGCTTTTAACGCAAATTTTGGACTATCAAAATATTTCGCTTCCGGCCAAAAATGTACCGTTGTACCTGTCGCGCGTTTTGGAGCTTTACCTTCGAGAACGGCTAAAGGTGCTACGGGTTCACCTTGCTCAAAGGCCATTTGATATAGGTTACCCTGACGTTGAACTTCGACCTCAACACGTGTTGATAAAGCGTTTACAACTGAAATCCCCACACCATGCAAACCACCTGAAAACTGGTAGTTATCGGTACTGAATTTACCACCCGCATGAAGCTTAGTCAGAATGATTTCGATACCACTTTGGCCATATTCAGGATGAATATCCACTGGCATACCACGGCCGTTATCTTCAACAGACAATGAACCATCTTTATAAACCGTGACACATATTTTGTCAGCATGACCAGCTAATGCTTCATCAACAGCATTATCAATAACTTCTTGGGCTAAATGGTTAGGTCGAGTCGTATCGGTATACATCCCTGGACGACGACGAACAGGGTCTAAACCAGAAAGGACTTCAAGCGATTGAGCCGTATATTGTGTCACGTTGTACGTTTTCCTTATTTGATGGTGTGCGCAAAGAATTCGATCACTAACGGTAATTTTTCTTCAAAATCTTCCATAGCATGATTGCCATGAGCATCCGTCAAAATCAATGAGGATGGCGTTGCAGCACTATAATAGCGTTGTGCTTGACGATAATCCAAAATTTCGTCGCCTTGTTGCAACAAGACGAGTATTTTGTCAGCATTTTCAGGTTGTTTCAGTTCCAGTTGTTGTAATTGTCGCAACTGAATATGATCAATTGACCATTGATCATTCACCACGTAGGGCATGCTTTCAACTTGGAATAACTCATCAAACAACTTCCATGGTTGCATAGCAGGATTAATCAGTACAGCCGGAATATTATATTTCGCGACAAAATATGTCGCAAAAAACCCGCCGAGACTACTACCCACTAAAGCCACATCTTGCAACGATTCAATCAGCGCTGAAACTTGCTCTACCACTAGATTAGGAGATCTGTTTAGGTCTGGCAAATGCACATTTATGCCTAATTCGCTACAATACTGCTTCAGGCTTAGCCCTTTAATTGAAAGAGAGCTACTATTAAAGCCATGGAGGTAGATAATATTCATATATTTCCCTCTAAATTGAGAATAAACTCACATTTTTGTTCTCAGTTTGTATATAAAAACACTATTGTCAGACAAGAAAAACCACTCAACTAACCATTCATCAGTATTTTAAAAACATGTGTTATTTAAACTACTAAGATGGAAACGTTTACTGCCGTTGATAAAAAGTACAGCTTAAAACGTCGGTTATAACGTATATGGGGAAAAGATATGCCGAGCTTAACACCACTACATGAAACTTATTGTAAATGGGATCGTACGCCACCGAGTCAGGCAGACGTACTAGAAGGTTTAGCTCAACTGTTCAGTACCAGCTTAAATGGTGTACATGAATTAATACAAGTTATTAATATTGAAGTATTAAAAAATGCTTTTGGTGTAAGCACACAAAATGCTAAAAACTTTCAAAAACGACCATTTGTGCAAAAGGCATATCAATTTTCTTATGGCGCTTTACAAAAATATGGTAGCCACTTTTTAGCGCCGAGTTTACGTCACATTATTGAAAAATATCCCACACTTCACGAAAAACCACTCACCCCGAGCTTACATTTTTTAGTCGGAATTTTGAATGGAATTTTTGGGGATTACCTACTTAAGCAACATAGTCCTCTCGCCTTACCAATGGTGCTATACGATCACTATGGTGCAATACAACAAGGGGAACTTGCAGGACGTATTGTAATTTTGGTTCATGGTTTGTGTATGAATCATCTTAGTTGGTCAAATGCACATTATGGTGGTATTGGGGAGCGTCTGTTAGCCCAGCGTGACCATAACACCATGCTGTATTTAAACTACAATACAGGTCGACGCATTTCAGCCAATGGACGCAGTTTTTCAAATTTATTAGAAGATTTGGTACAACGTAATCCAAGAATTACCAGTATTGATATTATTGGCCATAGTATGGGCGGACTGGTTTCTCGTAGCGCCTTGTTTTATGGCAAACAAAATATGTATCAATGGATTCATATGGTCGAGAACCTAGTCTGCATTGGCTCTCCACATCATGGTGCAGTGTTGGAACGCTTTGGCTTTACCATACAAGATAAACTCGGGGCCTTCCCTTTTGTAGGTTTACTCGGTCAACTGGTTAATATTCGTAGTAATGGCATTTTAGACTTACGCCACGGTAGCGTTCGTGATGACGACTGGGAATATATGGATGCCCGAATTGGCATGATGGATGATAACCGCGCCCCAGCTCCGCTACCTTCACATATCAATACCTTTTTAGTGGCAGGAACACTCGAATTTGAAAAAGTACGCAACAAAGCACTTACCGTAATTGGCGACTACTTGGTGAGTGTGAAAAGCGCGCTAGGCGAACATCCAAATCCACGTTTTCAGCTCAAAGTTCCAGACTCTCATAAAGCTGTGTTTTATGGCTTAAATCACTTTGAAATTCAGTATCACTCGAGTGTTGCAGAACAGATTACTCGCTGGCTATATCCTAATATTAATGATTATGTGCAAGAGGGTATTCAAACTCATATTATTGATATGCCGAACTATACGCTCGAAGATTTAGAAGGAATTGTAGAGACGTAAAAAAAGCCCAACTTAAGTTGGGCTTTTTAAATTTAAATTGTTTTCAAGATCATAAATCCATCAATAATTTTTATCTAACCATTTTTTAATTTCAGAAATGGTTTTATATTTATAATAGACTTTCCCTTCCGCAATCCCTTCAAAACCCTCTGCATTATTACCTAATATATTTGTTATATTTTTCAGATTTAAAATCTTATTTTCACTAATTTGATATAGGTTAACTTGATACATTTTTCCTTCTATTTGTGGAGTACAACAGTAATATGCTGAATTAATAGTAATCAATATTGGAGGTTTTCTTTTAGTTGATTTATAGATACTGATAGCTAAAAGTTTAGGACTTTCTTTAGCTGCAAAATCAGAGTAATCACCAACGAATATTTTCTTCTCTTGATCTCCAAAATAACCTTTAAGATATGAACCTTCTGAAGACTCACATATATAATTATAAAATTTATAATCATTTTTCTTAAATATATTTAATTTTATTTGTTGATCAATATTACATTGATCCCAGGCAAATAAATTATAACTATATGTTGCCAATAATAAGAAAACAGAAAAAATAAGGGTTATCTTATCATTTAAAATAATCATATTTTCTTGTCAAAAAATATTATCTAGCTAGAGGGAATTTAATATTTTTTTAAAAAAGAAATTCTTTCTTTTGTCATTTCAGTTTGACATTTTATAGCTTCAAAATGGCTCTCTCTACCATATTCATTTTCATCTGCAACGCATACAGCTTCCTTCTCTTTAATCCAGTCTCTTTGAGATTCTCTTAACTTTTCTTTATTTCCTTTAGATAGGTTTGAGATCTTTTTTTGATATAATGCATTCAATATTTTATCATTTTTCTTATAATCAGCTAAATAACAGTTCAATATGTCATTAAAAACTGTACTATCTGGAATACAAACTGAACCAACTTTATCTGCGAAGGCACATGAAGAAATGAAGATAGTTAAAATATAAATTTGGATTTTTTTATTCATAACAAGCACACTTTAATCCTTTTTCAAAAATATTCGCTTCTTCTCTTCGACGTTTGCCCACACCACTATTTCCTTTTGGTCCAGTTTTATTCCAAAGTTTAGACATATCTCTTAAAATACTAGGGATTTCTTCAGGCTTTTTATTTTTTAATGCGTCTTGAACTTGTCTCATATGCTTACGTGTTAAACCTTTTTTAGGGGGTTTTGGATCTACTAAACCTGGTCCTCTATTAAAAACTAAAGAAAGTAACACGCCTTGGCAATGTGGGTGTAAGGTTAGGGTTTCAGGATAAATAGATAATACCTGATTTGCATAACGTGTTTTTAATACAATTGCTAATTTCAATGCATTATCTTTAGTAATTGTAATATCTGATAACTTCTGTATAAGGTTATGGGCATTATTACCCTTTTTACCTTGTGCAATCATTAAACGCTCTATTTGATCTTTAGTATAAAATTTTGCTAAATCTTGTTGAATTTGTGATTTCGATTGTTGACCTAAATCATATCCTATAGCGATTGTAACCCCACTTGAATCATCACCTGGATGATAAGGTCTTGGCTCATATCTTTCAAATTCTAATATTTTTTTCCACATTTCCATCGAAATAATATAGGGTCCAGGTGTAGTATCAAATGAAATAGTCTGAACTACGCATTCAGATGGGCAATCTTTAGCCTTAACTTTCTTATTAATCTCTGGATCATTCTGTGCCGTACTGCCTTTTGTTATATCTACATCCAAATGGAATTCAACAGGGTTGTTTTTAACTCGTGTTGCCATATAGGTTTGTGTCTTTAAAGGCTTACCATCAGGCTTATACACCGTAAATTCTAGTTTCTGCCCTACCATGCTTTGTAATGGTAATTTTCCATTCGATATACTAAAAAGCTGTTTTTTACCATTCTCTACAACTAACATTTCCACATTAGTTTTTTCTACAATGTAGTCACTTCCATCTCGATCTAAAATTTTAATCGTAGATGCACTTTTAAATTTTTCATAAGGCTCATCTAATTTAATAAAATTTGGTTGGGAACTACCGTTAGCAGAATTTATTGAGCTTTTTAAAACAAATGTATCCTTTGATGTTAATACTAAGACCTCTATATCTCTATTAGGTGATGAGCATACTTCTACTATGCCTTCATCATTTGTATATTTATCGGGCGAATTTCCTTTACCTTTTGGTCGTGATTGAACAGGAAAGTTTTTCATAACTTTTCCATTCATATCAACAATTTTAAAAAAAGTGCTTACAATTCCTTTGATTGAACTGGTTTTCTTTACTTGTTGATATTCATCAATTGTTTTTGGCAACTGGACTTTAATAGGATTTTTTTCTGAGGAATGAATAGAAGAGTTGATCGTTTTAAATACTGTATAATCTTTTTGATAAGGAGGCTTTGCTAATATCTCAACAGTTCTATTTGGCGAAGCTTGAAATACAAACAGACCGAGCTTATCAGTTTTTTGGGTATTAGCATTTAATGAATCTTTATATCTAGATTGTACATTTAAGTTAATAATCTGCTTTCCAGATTTATCATAAAACTTAGCAGTAATAGTGACTAATTTACTCATTAATCAAAACTCCTCTTCTGTATAGACATCATCATTTTCTTCGTCATACAAAAGTGTTTCTTCTAAAAGCTCATCAATATTTTCACTATCAGGCATATTTTGCTTTAACTGAATATAATCAGAATTAAAAATCATTGCCGTAAAATCTTCTTCTTCAGGTGTATAAAACCGTAATGAGCTTAAATTATTTTTATTATCAAGCTCATTTTTATGGGTTTTTATAAGGCTATTATTCTTTTTATTTATAATAAATAGTTCTTTTTTATCTTTCGAATTTATATTCCAGTTATAGTTAATTTTATTACTAAAAGGTGTTTTTATAGTAGGTAAGCTTATCTTTGGAACAACAATATTCGCGCCGCTCATAAATAAATGCTGACCTGCCTTAACCTCAAGCTTGCCCCCAGTTACAGGAAAAATACCAGAACTATTAATCTTGAGTTGTGAGCCGTCCGCAGTGAGTATAATTTCTTTTGGGCTAATTATTTCGATTCTATCTTCTGTTGAAATAATCTGTATCCCTTTTCGTGCAATGATATCTGTACCATCACTTTGTGCTTGTAACTCAATTTTGCCCTTACCCGCATACATTCTTGCTCCATCTTGAGCTGCAAAAAAACTTATCTTATTTTGGGCATGAGCAATCAAATTCTTTTGAGTACTCAGGTTAATACTATCACCAGCAGTTTGGCTAATCTGTCCATCTGTACTCAGATGAATATCTTCATTACTTACAACCGCTATACTATTTGGCGCACTTAACACCATAATCGCTTGTTTAAATGCAGTAGCTTTATCTTTGTCTTGCTGTTCAATCTGATCTAAAAAGTTTTTTAAATGATCAAGAACTTCCAACGGATCTGTCTGCTGATTTTTAGCAACTTCACTTAGAGCTTTGCTGTTGTTTAACCCGCCTTCAAGCTGCTGTTTGGCTTCATTCGCATCAAGGTGAAGTCCTTGAGCTTGATCTTGTTTGTGAGTACTAATGTATAAACCGTTTCCAGCCCGCACAGCTCCCCAAGCATCTGTTCTAAGCTCAAAACCCTCACCACGACCTTGGCTCGTCGCTTGTTCTTTCGGATGGCTTAAATTACCTAAATTCAGTTGCGTCGCTGCATGACTACTTTGTAGTTGGGTACTGATTTGCCCTGTTGTGTCATCAAAACGTAATTGGTTAAAACCACTACCGCTGATTTCCTGACTGCGGATCCCGCTTAGTTTTTTAGTCGCAGGAAGCTGCCCTTTTACATCGAACTTGGTTGGCGAACGCTGCGCCTCATGGATACGCCCCGTCACAAATGGACGGTCAATATTGCCATCAAAGAAGTCTATGACAACCACCTCACCAATACGTGGTAAAAACCGTGCTCCATAGCCTTCGCCAGCCCAAGGAGTTAGTACATCAACCCAAGCCGAGTCAGTGTCGTTGTCATTGCTCCCTGCACCACTGTCATGTCCATGATCATCACTACGGGTAAATAGAAAACGTACTTTGATACGCCCCCATTCATCGACATGAATAGTCTCTCCCTCTGGCCCCACGACTTTCGCTCTTTGTGGGTAGGCAATTGGTCGATGCTGTTCTGGATGATATTCAGGTGCAGTTTTAATTTGACGGCGTATTAAGGTCAGCTCATTACCTTGGCGCTCAATATCTTCATAACCATGTTTATCCCAACGACTTTGGGTTAACAACTGGCTAACTTGCTGATGCAAATCTTTCGGTAGGTTATTTTGATTATAGAAATTTTTAGCAATAATCAGGAACTCTTGGTCAGCCCCTTCATGCTGATCAATTTCTGGATGCCCCTGTAGATTAAACCAATAACCAACTTGGCTATCACGGACACTACTATAGGCCTTAAAGTATTTGGCCTGACTTGCGTACATATGTGTGAAGTGCTGATTTAATTTTTCTAGCTGATTACCACTTGAAGCGGTAGCCTGATCTTCCCCTTTTAAATCTTGCATCCAAGCTGGGCTCATGTGCCATGCTTGTTCAAGGCTCAAACTCGCTGAATCAAACTGCTCTGAATGTATGTGTGTAGTAATAACTGAACCTACACCTTCTTCGTGTGCCAGAGCATCCGGTTGCCAACGCTGCACATGTACCGCTGTCGGCTGCAAAGTCCGCACTGCTACAAAACCTGTAATGCTATCTTGATATTCTGTTGCACTACTGCGGTGATAACGAATGCTGCGTCGCTCTAAAGCTTGGTACTGGCTATTTTCATCAATGAGTCTTAGTTTTTGAGCTTGTATTGGCGCAGTAAAATGCGGAACAAAAAGTTCTGACTCATCAATGAGCCAACTAATACCTTCACTTCGCCATAAACGTGTAAGGAAGTCATAGTCAGACTCATTGTGCTGCATGGTGAAAGGTCGAATATCATAGTTTTGACTTAACCCACTAAGATCAAGACTTAAACTTGTCGCAAAAAGCTGACTTTTTTCTTGCCACTCTTTAAATAAAATTTCCGTGATTTCAATAATACTTTTATTCATGAAAACACGGCTATTACGGCGTTTGTGCCATAAATTTGTCGCATCTTTTAAGGTCAGTTTATAAAGCGTTAAAGCACCGTCACTTTGGCCATAACTAGCTTCCGTTAAAATTCCTGTAGTTCGAAATAATTGTCCTGAATCGGTGACCTGATCAACAGCAACTTGCACTCCTATAAACTGCTTCAATGCAATTTGGGCACTCGTCGAAAGACAAATTAACTCAGCTTCAACTCCCCCATTTAGCTGGTGTTGGCCTTCGATACGCTGTAAAAAAACTTGGTTATTGAATAATTCATTAGAAAATTGCACGTGAATCGCGCGTTTCTGTGTACTTAACCCTATTTTTTCCAAAACATTAAAGATATTAAAAAACATTTTTTATAATCATAAGGATATAAAACGGCTGCACTTTATAAAAAACAGACCTATCTGTCTATATCATTATTCTTTTTTTCAATTTGTTTTTTTATAGTTTGATCAATTCTAAAACAATAAAAAAAGCCCAACATAATATTGAGCTTTTTTTAATCTGTTTAAACTTACTTTTTAGCAGTCTTAAACACTGGATAAAAACGGAACAACTGCCATAAACAGACCAGTAAGAGCAAAAGGAAATAAACTAACGACCAAACTGGTAAAGACTGACCTAAAAAGGTCCAGTCAATAGCTGCACACTCACCTGAACCAGAAAGCACTTCTTGCAAAACTGCTTTCATAGGTAAAGCATCAATTAAGTAATTTAAACCCGGTCCACAACTCGGTACTTGATCTGCTGGTAAGTGCTGTATCCACACATGACGCCCAGCCACACCTACTGACCATAAAATTGCAATGCCAGCCAAAAATGCATAAAAGCGTTTAATCGCATTGGAAACAGGGTTATGCAAAAAAGCGACGAGCGCCACAAAACCCATCGCCATTAAGCCAACACGTTGAAAAATACAGAGCGGACATGGCTCTAAACCTTTTACATGTTCCAGATACAACGCAAAAGACATGCCGACAATACTTGCTAAAACAAGTAGTCCACTCACCAAACGGTAACTTAATCGCATGTAAAACCTCGTTTTATTATCGATATTGTTCAAGATATTGATCAAAACTGACCCGAGTATCTTGCTCAAGTTGTTCTTGCTGCTGTAACGACTGTGCAGCCAATTGTTCAAAATGTTTCAAGGTTTCCACACTAAGCTCATGCTCTTCATAACTTTCAGCATGTAATTGCGCCATGTGGCTACCAAAACTCCAAGTTCCACCATGCTTTAACGTATCGTCAATAACATGGGCAGATAAAGTCTCATCAACTTCATCAATTCGTGCTTGCATGATCGCTAATGCGGAACCATACAAGTCCGTTGCATAGGTCTGATCGAGTAGCTGTGCACAATCTTGCATTTTTGCAATATATAAACGTGCCCAATCTTCGATGTGATATGACCCTGTTAAATCTGTAATGGTTGCGTTCGGTGCTCGACCTCGGTTTACCACCTCGGTCTGATTTTTCTCAACCAAGTCTTGCTCAGGACCTAACAAGTCTGGACTATCACTTAACAGACAATAAAGTGCTAACACTTCAAGGAAGCCTGCCGTTGTTTCATCAACGCCAATTGCCGAGTATGGGTTTACATCAACAGCACGTAGCTCAACATATCCCACTCCTCGATTTTTCAAAGCTTGAGACGGCGTTTCACCTTTTTGAGGCACCTGTTTTGGGCGTACGAGACTGTAATATTCATTCTCGATCTGCAAAACATGATCATTAATTTGCAGCGGCTCACCAGAGGCATCATTTAACCCTAAACGGCTAAATGGTGGGTAAGGAGAATGAACGGCTTTTTGTAAACCATCCAGATAGCCAGTCAAATTGTTGTAATGAATACCCAAGCTTTTTTGAGCTGAGTTTTGATAGCCCAATCGTCCCATACGGAGTGCTGTAGCATACGGTAAATAGTATGAACCTTTGATTAAAGGCAACAACTGATGTTTATGTCCAGTTAAGAAACAACGACATACTGTTGGGCTAGCGCCCACTAAAAACATAACTAACGGTGTTAAACGGATAAAATTACGAATAAGACCAAAATAACGATGGCTACGATAATCCTGCAAACTTAATGATTTTAATTGTTCGTCAGTTTCATGAGCTTGTAGCTCGGCAAAAAGCGTATCTGGAAAAGATAAATTGTAATGCACACCTGAAATGGTCTGCATACGGCGACCATATCGAATTCCCAGCCCACGGCGGTATAGTGTTTTAAAACGACCAATATTAGAGGTGCCATATTGTGCTAGACGAATCCGTTCTTCATTGTCATCTAACATACATGGCATAGATAACGGCCAGAGTTTCTCACCATTTTCTAAATGACGATGCACAACTGCATGAATATCGGTAAGCTCATTCAAAGCTTCACCAATGGTTGGCTTAGGTGAAGTAATAAACTCCATTAATGCTTCTGAATAATCAGTCGTAATTTGTGGATGTGTTAAAGCCGAACCCAATGCCTTTGGATGTAACTCTTGTGATAAGAACCCATTACTTTGCATACGTAGGCTTTCACGCTCTATTCCACGTAACATGCCTTGTAGTAGCGACGAATCCACCCAAGCAGGAATAACTGATTGAGAGGGTGTAGTGGGTTGACTCATGCATTTGCTCGCTTATTAAAGATCACTATATACAAAATCGTGAGATGATACGGCTATTTATATACTCACATCATTCCAGTTTGGCAATTTTTATCACAATCTTGTTATTTAAGACACGAAAGAATTGTGATTTTATTGAAGAATAATTGCTAAAGAGTTGTCAATATCATGAACGAACAAGACATTTTAAACTTCTGGTTTTCTCCTGAACACCGTTCACTTTGGTTTGCAAAAAGTGATGATTTTGACAAAAAAATTCGTGAAAATTTTTCTGACGTTCATCGACAGGCAACTCAAGCAGAACTGTGGTCTTGGCGAAAAACAGCGGAAGGCCGTTTGGCAGAGATTATTGTACTAGACCAGTTTTCTCGCAACATTTATCGTGATCAACCCGAATCTTTTGCCTATGACAGCTTGGCATTAGCTTTGGCACAAGAAACGATTAGCTTGCAACTCGACGCACAGCTTAATCCAGAGCAACGTTCTTTTTTATATATGCCGTTTATGCATAGTGAATCGAAGCTGATTCATGAGTTTGCCTTGAAACTCTTTCAACGCCTTGGCAATGAAATTAATTTAAGTTTTGAGAAAAAGCATAAAGTCATTATTGATCGCTTTGGACGCTATCCTCATCGAAATACCATTCTCGGGCGTGTTTCCACTCCAGGGGAAACCGAATTTTTATTAGAACCGAACAGTAGTTTTTAAAACTTCTTAATTTTTAATGCTGAGTCATCTATTTTTCAATGCTCAGCTGGGAGTTCATCATGAAATATCTCTCTCTTTGTTTAGCCTTAGGCACTGCCTTAACTTTAACTGCGTGTGCAACGACTCCAAGTAAACCAAGAACCTTTGATCAGCTTGGCCAGTTTTCAGCATATCCTCTAAATGCCCAAACGTTCCGTATTAGTTTTCAAGCCGACCCAAATATGAGTTATGGCAGAGCTGAAGAAATTACCTTGGTGAAATCAGCACAAACGACGATACAAAAAGGTTTCCGCTTTTTTAAAGTGCAAAATGATCCAAGTAATCAGAGCCAGAAACCACAACGTCAGGCTGTGGTTTATCCATCAGCTCCAAGCTTTTACCCATATGGTTATGGTCGTCGCTACCCAGGTTTCTGGCATGATCCGTTCTATGATTACCCACAAGTGGTCAATATCGACCCTGTTCAAGTGTCGTATACTATTGAATGTTATCGGGATCAAAAGCAGGCTCCACAGGATGCTTTTGATGCAACCTTGATCTTGAAATCAATCGGACAAAAATATGGATTGAGTCCGACAGGAGAGCTGTTGCCACCGCCTGAGCCTCCAGTAAAACAAAAATGAATAGGATAAATTTATGAACATGGCAGAAGAAGTTCACCACGTGCCCAGTCTAAAACGTAGCAAATATTTTGCTACTCTGGCGCTTATTATTGTCGTTGTGCTGTGGATTGCACTGATGGTGGCTGATCGTTTTCTGCCAGAGTACACAGGTTTTATTCATATTTTAATGTTAGGGGCAGAAGCCGGTGTAGTCGGTGGTTTAGCCGACTGGTACGCGATTACGGTTCTGTTTCGGAACCCATTTGGTAAGTTACCCATTCCTAAGTTTTTACGCGACCATACCGAGATTATTCCACGCAACAAAGCTCGCATTGCTGAGTCAATGGGTCGTTTTGTACAAGAAAATTTTCTTTCGCCTCAAGTGGTCGAACGAAGCTTAGAAAAAACGGACTTAAGCCTCGCAATCGGCCAATGGTTAGCAAGTCCACAAAACAATACCCAAGTGGTGCAGCTCATTCAGCAAACTGTTCCGAAAATTTTTGAGTTTGTTAGCCAAGATCAAATTGCCAATTTTGTGCAAAACAATAGTGTGCAATGGGTGCGTAATACCGAGGTCAATAAACTCGCAAGTGAAATGCTACGCGCGGTATTGGAAAATGATTTCCATCAAGACGTTTTACAGCGTGGACTCGATATCGCTCATGAATGGGTGGTACAAAACCCAGATAAAACCCGTGAATTAACCCGAAAAATGTTTAAAGCACTTGGTGTCTGGTCACTTGCAAAAGGCGCAAGCTGGATTGGTATTGATGTTCAACAACGTACCATCGATTCACTCGTTGAAAAAGTAGAATCGATGTTGGCAGACCCTGAACACCCATGGCGACAAGAAATTGAAACCATTGCCCACTCTCTCATGCTTGAGCTGGCAAAACCAGACAGCGTTGCTAGCCAACGTCTCAACAGCGGTAAAGATGCCCTTCTTGATAGCCCACAAGTCCTCAATTTCATCAGTGGTGCCGTTACGATTTTGTGTAATGCCATTAAAGAAGATTTAATGAAAGAAGACTCTGGCATTGCAATGAACCTAAGAGCTGCTATTCAGCAACTGGGTGAAAACCTTGTTCAAAATGCCAAAGTACGTGAAGTGCTCAACAAAGAAATGACAGGACTTGCGCTGACTTTTACAGATCAATATAGCCATAAAATCATACGCTATGTCAGTGAACGCATTCATGAATGGGATTCACGCGAAATGATCGGGAAAATTGAAAATGAAGTCGGTGGCGACCTACATATGATCCGAGTAAATGGCGTTGTAGTCGGTGCATTTATTGGTTTAACCCTCGGTGTAATTCGAGCAGTGATTGAATCAATTTTATAACTTTAAATATTTTTAATAAGAGAACAATATGCTTCAACTAGAGTCAAAATTGGCCACTCAAGGCGTGACTATTTTTAGTACCATGACGGCAATGGCACATCGTTTAGGTGCTCTCAACCTGTCGCAAGGCTTTCCAGATTTTCCGGCGCCACAAGCCTTACTGGAAGCTTTATCTCAGGCGACTTTAGCTGGGCACAATCAATATCCACCCGGTGATGGTATTCTCGGTTTACGTGAGCAGCTCGCTTTACAATTTCAGCAGCGTGACCAACTTCAACTTGACCCTGTAACGCAAATCACGATTACTCCCGGTGCAACCATTGCAATTTTTTGTGCCATACAGGCATGCATCAATGCAGGTGATGAAGTCATTATTTTTGACCCAAGTTATGACAGCTACGGCCCTTCTGTGCAATTAGCAGGCGGTAAAGCAGTTCATATTGCCCTACAAGCACCTGACTTTAAGGTGAACTGGCAGCAAGTTAAAGATTTGATTAATGACAAAACCCGTATGATTGTAGTGAATACTCCCCATAATCCAACAGGTACCATCTGGGCAAAACAGGATTGGTTAGAGCTTATTGCACTGATTCAAGATAAAAACATTGTGGTTTTATCCGATGAAGTCTATGAACACTTAGTCTTTGATGGTCAGCAACACTTTAGCGCATTGCATTTTCCAGAGCTCAGAGAGCGTAGTTTTGTGATTGGGTCTTTTGGGAAAACTTTCCATGTGACGGGCTGGAAAACAGGTTATTGCGTCGCTTCACCTGAGTTAATGCGTTTATTCCGCCAGATTTACCAATATGCGAATTTCTGTGGCACGACACCTTGTCAGATTGCCCTAGCGCAATATATGGAGCAACATCCGGAACATATTCAAGAGCTTTCACAGTTTTACCAAACTAAGCGAGATCGTTTTAATCAAGCAATTCACAATAGCCGTTTTTTACTAAAACCATCTCAAGGTACTTATTTCCAAAATCTTGATTACAGTCAGATTAGACCTGACTTAAACGATGTAGAAATGTGCCAGTTTCTTGCGGAGCAACATAAAATTGTGGCTATTCCTGTTTCGGTTTTCTACCAGCAAGCGCCAGAGTCTTTACGCTTGATTCGATTCTGCTTTGCTAAAAATGATGAGACATTGCAAAAAGCAGGAGAAATCTTGAATGAATGTTAATAAATTTAGAAACTTAGCATAGTAAAACACTACAAGAAATTTCATCTAAATATGCTAAGTTGAATGTCTGCCCCGCTCATCAAAGAGATGGGCGATGGAGAACACATGCCACCAAGACAGTCTTTAATTCACCAGCAAAATCTCTGGAAAACATTTTTCGTTTTCTTGCTCCCCCTCATTGCAACCAATATTTTGCAGAACTTGTCAGGGACGATTAACACCATCTTTGTTGGTCAAATGATGGGAGTTGATGCGATTGCTGCCGTCTCGGTTTTTTTCCCTATTTTATTCTTGCTCCTTGCTTTTATTATCGGGATTTCAACGGGTACTACTGTTTTAGTAGGGCAAGCGTGGGGCGCACAAAATATAGAGAAAGTCCAAAGTGTGGTCGGTTCTACACTGTTTATGACACTGATTGGTGGGGTAATTACCGCGATTATCGGCGTATTTTTTGCCCACGATATTTTAGAGTTATTGGGTACTGACCCAAAGGTCATGCATCTTGCTTTACCTTATGTGCAATGGATGCTGGCAGGTAGCCCGCTTCTGTTTGTTTATATTATTTATACCTCAATTTTACGTGGTGTAGGCGACAGTACCACGCCTTTACTTGCATTGGCATTAACCAGTGTAATTGGCTTAGTAATTACCCCGATATTGCTTAAAGGTTATTTTGGCTTACCCGCTCTGGGAATTATCGCTCCTGCAATTGCAACGATCACGGGTTATGTTGCTATTTTGATTTTTCTGGCAATTTATCTCAACAAGAAAAATCATCCACTTCGGCCGAATCGGCAGCTTATGCAACATATCCGTCACAATCCAGAACTGAGCAAAATCATTTTGCGCTTAGGCGTACCAACCGGCATTCAAATGATTACTACCTCAATGGCTGGCTTGGTTATTGTTGGGTTGGTTAACCATTACGGATCGCATGCTACAGCAGCGTATGGTGCAGTGAATCAGGTGCTCAACTACATTCAGTTCCCTGCCTTGTCTATCTCAATTGCGGCTTCAATTTTTGCAGCACAAGCGATTGGTGCTGGCAAATCAGATCTGTTAGCACGGGTAACCCGCACAGCTTTGGGAATGAACTTTTTATTTACAGGTACCTTAATTGCACTCGGCTATCTATTTTCAAAATATTTAATGGCTTTGTTTATTACCGACCCAACTGTGGTGGTGTTAGGACAGCAACTTTTATTTATTGTACTTTGGGCAATTTTATTCTTTGGTGCAGGTGCCATTTTTGCATCGATCATGCGTGCCAGCGGAACCGTGACTGTCCCAATGCTACTTAATATTTCTGCTATTTTATTTATTGAAATTCCATGTGCTTACTGGTTTAGCTCAATATGGGGCCTTAAAGGAATCTGGGTTGCTTATGCCTTGGCATTCGTTAGTTTATGTATTATTCAAGGCTTGTATTACCAATTTATCTGGAAGAAAAAGAAGATCAAAGTTCTTATTTAGAACTAACTAAACCACATAAAAAAAGCCATCATTTGATGGCTTTTTTACGTTAAAAAATTACTTCATTAATTTGGTCACAATGGTTGAAGCACGTTGATATCCCGTTGGGAATAAACGCTGGAATGCATCAAGAATTTTTGCATCACTACCAATCAATAAACGGCGTTTATTTTTTAATATCGCTTGTAAAATTTGACGAGCTGCTTCTTCAGGTGGAGTACGTAGTAGCTTGTCAAAGTTTTGGATCGATTTAGTCGGGTCCATACCCAAACTATTCAAGCTATCACTCATTTTTGCAGATTTAGCAATGTTGGTGCGGATTCCACCTGGATGTACGCACAACGAGCTTACACCACTTTTTTCAATATCCAACTCTTGGCGTAATGATTCGGTAAAACCACGTACAGCAAATTTAGTCGCGTTATAACCAGACTGAGTCGGTTGAGCAGTCAGACCAAATAAGCTGGAGATGTTAATAATATGGCCATCTTGAGTTTGCTTAATGAACGGTAAAAACTCTTTAGTACCGTACACGACACCCCAGAAGTTAATTCCAACAATCCACTCTAAATCTTCGTAGGTCGCACCTTCAACAGTTGAGCCTAAAGCAACACCAGCATTGTTAAAAATCAGGTTAACAGAACCATGATCTTGCACAGTTTCTTGTGCCCACTGCTTTACCGCGTCCCGATCCGACACATCAAGCTTTTTGGTGGTAACAGTAATATTGCTGTACGGTTTTAAAAGCTCGACAGTTTGTTGTAATCCTTTTTCATTAATATCACTCAACGAAAGATGGCAGCCCTGTTTTGCCAAAAGAATTGCTAACTGTTGCCCAATGCCAGAACCTGCGCCCGTAATTGCAGCGACTTTGTTTTTAAAATTTTTCATTGTCCATCCTTTGTTTTTCGATATTTGCACAACCGGTTCATTGCATGTGCAGTTCAGACATCTTCAATATAATTTTGACAATATCCATTGTCAATATAGTACACTGTAATTTCAGATAGAATGGCACAATTCTTCTGAGAGCTTTATCATAGTGAGCATATTTGGCCAAAACCTATAAATTAGGAAACCAATCTTTAGGAAACGACTTATTTATGACGACTAACGACTCAACCAGTAAAAAGAAAACAAAAAGTGTGAGTAAAGAACGTCAGTTCAAAGGGTTATCTCTATCTGAACGCAAAGAGGCGCGCCGCGAAAAACTGATTGAAGCAGGTATTGCGACCTACGGAACACTCGGTTTTTTTTCCGTGACGGTAAAAGATGTATGCCAAGAGGCAAAACTCACGGAACGTTATTTTTATGAATCATTTAAGAAGAGTGAAGATTTATTCCAAACCATCTTTTTGAAAATGATTGAAGAATTACAGCAAAATCTGATGCAGGCCGTGATTAAAGCGGCACCCGACCCAGAAAAAATGGTCGATGCTGGTTTAAGAGCACTGCTGACGACATTAAAAGATGACCCAAGATTAGCTCGTATTATCTATGTAGATGCAGTTTTGGTACAAGAGTTACATAATCAGGCCACCATTCAAGAAACACTTGCGCAATTTGATCGTATGATTCAAGCCTTTGTTATGTTGACCATGCCGCAAATTCAACACCATGAAAATGAGCTTTCTTTAATTGCAACTGGCTTAAATGGATATGTCACTCAAATTGCAATTCGATGGGTCATGGGAGGGTTTGAGCAGTCGCTTGAGCAGGTTTTAACCGCATGCCGCATCGTTTTCTTATCTTTATTAGCGCAAGTTTCAAAATAATATTAAAGTTTTTTGACAGCCATAAATGTGCAAAACAAGCTAAGCCATTAAAGTGATAACCTATTGAATGATTTTAAGAAAATTAAAGTCTTCATGTCACAATTTGGTCATACCTTTGCCTTAGTTTTGTCACAAATTATTGCTAAATTTAATTTTATAGACTTTTCTGCAATGAAATTGTCATAATTAATCTTTGTAATAAGCCTGTCATAACTACAAAACGGTTCACCGTTAAATCTATAGGATATTGCGCTGTGAAAGATGACTATATTTTAATTGTCGATGATGAGCTTCCTATTCGCGAAATGATCCATACGTCTTTGGACATGGCAGGCTTTCAGTGTTTACAGGCAGAAGATGCCAAACAAGCTCATCAAATTATCGTCGACCAACGTCCGGCGCTTATCTTGCTTGATTGGATGTTACCTGGAGGCGTAAGTGGTGTCGATTTATGTCGCCGCTTAAAACGAGATGAAAACCTAGCAGAAATTCCGGTCATTATGTTGACTGCTCGCGGAGAAGAAGACCACAAAGTACAAGGTCTTGACGCAGGTGCAGATGACTACATGACTAAGCCTTTTTCAACACGTGAACTGGTTTCACGTATTAAGGCAGTTCTGCGTCGTGCTAATGCATTAAGTGGCGAAAAAACCATTGATGCCAATGGCTTAATTCTTGATCCTGTAAGCCAGCGTGTTAGCTTTGGCAACAGCATTTTAGATATGGGTCCAACTGAATATCGCTTACTTGCATTTTTTATGACCCATCCAGAGCGTGCATATACACGTGCCCAGTTGCTCGATCAAGTGTGGGGCGGTAATGTATATATTGAAGACCGCACTATCGATGTGCACATTCGCCGTTTGCGTAAAGTTTTAGAACCTTTTGGTGTTGACCGATTTGTTCAGACTGTACGTGGAACAGGCTACCGTTTCTCAACACGTGCAGATTTAGCCGCAGGTTAACCAAGATTTATGTATGAACCTTACCCCGTCCCCGAACAGGTACGTGAACAAAAACTTTCCCGCTACAGTAGTTTATGGACGTTTGCCAAACAAGATTTACGGCTCTTATTATTTTTTCTAATTATTGCCGGTTTAGTCGGTTTAGGCCTTGGGTATTTCTGGAGCTGTATTTTTATCGCCTTCGTGGTGTTTTTTACACTCCAGTTGCGTTCTTTATATCTGGTCAATGACTGGATTGCGAATAAGCCTTATGACGTTCCTCCAAATCTTAATGGGATTTGGGGGGCATTATTATTTAATGTTTACCGTGCTCAGCGCCAAGAACGAATTGTTCAGGCGGAAATGGTCGGTTTGATTGACCGTGCACAGTCATCTTTGGTTGCACTTGCTGAAGCCGTTGTTTTAATTGATGACCAACATCAAATCGAATGGTGGAACCCTGCTGCTGAACGTTTGTTAGGGATCAGCCCACTTGACCGCGGTCGTAACTTATTAACGATTTTACGTCAGCCGACCTTTATTGAATATTTTAACAATATTGATCAGGCACCCGACGGGATTAAGCTTCACTCAAATTTTGATGATGACCGCTATGTACAGGTTAAGCTCACACGATTTGGTGGAGAAAGTCGCTTATTGGTGGCTTACGACGTGACTCGTATGCACAACCTTGAACAAATGCGTAAAGACTTCGTCGATAATATCTCTCATGAGCTTCGTACACCTTTAACTGTACTAAGTGGTTATATCGAGACATTTACCGATCAGGAAGATATTAGTCCGCGCTGGAAACGTGCGTTTGATCAGATGCAGTCACAAACCAAGCGTATGAATGCTTTGGTGAATGACTTACTGCTGTTATCGAATTTAGAAAATAATAAGAAAATTGCAAAAAATCAGATTATTGAAATGCCGAGTTTAATGAGTCAACTCTTTGATGACGCTCAGGCCTACAATGCCGATTATGGACACACGCTCAATTTACACATTGATAGCCACTGTGACCTAATTGGTTCTGACATGGAAATTGCTAGTGCATTTAGTAACTTAATTACCAATGCCATTAAGTACACGCCCAAAGGTGGAACCATTACCATTGGCTGGCATGATGACGGTGAACATGCGTACTTTAGTGTACAAGACACAGGTATTGGGATTAACCCAAAACATTTGCCACGACTAACTGAACGCTTCTATCGTGTTGACAGTGACCGTAGTCGCCAAACAGGTGGTACAGGTTTAGGTCTTGCGATTGTAAAACACGTGCTGATGCAACACGGCGCGTATTTAGATGTGCAGTCTAAAGAAAACGAAGGATCAACATTTACCGCAGTTTTTCCTAAAGAAAGACTATATAACATGGCTTAAAAAGTATTCATTCCACATAAAGGGTGGATATTAAATAGACGCAGTGAAAGATACTTAGCCATTTTTTATATATAATTTATTATGGACATGATTTTAATTTTTTGTCATTGATAATATCAAATATAACCTATGGTCAGCCTATATAAGTTATTTAATAAATCTTCTTTTTCCTCGTATCTATTTCATAGATTAGAATTTATGAAATAGATATACTAACTGTACTTTTAAAATACAAAACCACCCAATTTATACAATATATATAATTAATATCATTGATAATTTAAAAAATGGTTAAAAATAAAAAACACCATTTAAACTAATTATTTAACAGTTTTAAAAATCACTTTCATTTTTAAATAAAATTAGTATTATTAACTCGCTACAAAAAACTTAATCCATAAGAACAGCTAACATAATAATTAAGCGAGGCTTAAATGACTATTAACCCTGTAGAAATAATATCGAATAATGTAGAAATAACTGATTGCTTTATTCTCGGTTTAAAAAGTGGAGAATCATTAAAAGTAAAAGTTCTTCATATTGATAAAGATCAACAGACTATTCTTGTATCAATTCGTGTATTCATAGAAGGTGAATCAATTGGACTAATCTCTTTTGATAAAATTGAGTCACTTGAGCCAATCGAAGAAGAACCTTATATAGAAACTATTGATGATCAATTAAGACGCATCCCTATGGGCAAGTATTTAATGGTTTGGGGACATTTTGGTGGTTCAATAAATGTACGTTGCGAACAAGGAGAACTTAAAAGTATTGATTGGAAGCACCGTACAATACTGTTGCGCAGCAGAGTTTATGAAGGCCGGGAAGATACGGTGTACATTGATAAAATTGATTCTATAGATGAGTCACGAGAAGGCTCAGGAGCACGAGGCCCAGCTGTAGCCCCAGACTGGTACAAAGGTGCTGATGGAAAATGGCGCAAAAATGGACGTGAATATGAAGGCTGATTTTAACGCAGTTTTCCCTAAAGAAAGACTGTATAACCTGACCTAAAGTCACCCCTTCAAATATAAAAAGCCGACTTATGAAAAGTCGGCTTTTTTAGCATTTAAACCAATTTACTTAGAAGTCGAGCAATAGGACTTACTTTGGTTTTTCTCTATTACATTTAAAAAGTGAGTAGCAAAAGTATTGCTCTGGCGTAGTGCATCACGATGATCTCCACCATCAATCGTTTGATATACCGTTGGTTTTTTTAATTTACATAGCTGCTGATAATAAGCAAATGTCCCCCTCGGGTCGACTAAATGATCTTTAGAACCCTGAACAATCATTAATGGTACGGTAGGTACCATATTTTCAATCGACTGTTGTTTTAGATAAGCCAAGAGAGGTTTTAAATCAGCATCAGAACGAAATATGCTAGAAGGAGATTTCTTTAAATCAGATTGAAGTTCAGATAAACAGCGGCTGCGCGCTGGGGTCAGCACCGCGTTCATTTCTGGACTGACTAAATTCTCAGGAACTATGCTCGGCTCTGCTGCTTGTGCTCCTAATAGCACAATCGGGAAAAATGCTGCCACACTTGGTTCTGGGTTTGGATTACTCTGCACATATTCTGCAATGCCTTCATATTGATAGCCGCCTGGCGCAAGAGCAATTGCCCCTTTTAAATCTAGTTCAGGTGCATCTTTTTGACCATAGGCGGACACTGCAATCGTCGCAGCTCCGCCTTGACTGTGCCCCATCACCAACCACTGTTTATTAAAGCTCTTGGGCTTAAGCACATGTAATGCACGCACTGCATCGACTACCGTATGCAGTTGGCTCTTTGCATTCATATAAGGATGCCCACCTGGTGTACCTAAGCCCTGATAATCAGGTGCAACAACTGCATAGCCACGTGCAAGCCAACCATCTAAAGCTTTAGAAGCAACTTCTTGGTATGAATGAACTGGCCCTCCAACATAATCACCCGAAGGTGCACAAGTATCAGCAACTCCAGTCGTGCCATGCGCCCAAGCCAGTATCGGCCAGCCATTTTTTGGCGGAGTGCCTTTCGGTAATAAAATAAAAGCCGATGCCACAATGGGCTCGCCCTGAATCCCTCGACTACGATAATTAACTAACAAACGCTGATCAGCATGAGGAAATAAATCCGTCACATCTTGCTGTTCTAGAGACAGTATTGAACCCGGTTTATCGCTCACAATTTGCTTACCCAAATCTGTAATGGGAGCAGCCATAGCAGAACCAGAAACCAAACAAGCGCTGCTAAATAAAATTTTTAAAAAAGAATTACTTTTTTTAATCAAGGGATTACTCCTCTATTATTTACAATATATCTATTCAAATAATCAATTTATAAAATATAAATTACCATAAAAACTTCTATAGTTATATTTACTTCAAAAGAATTTACATTTATACAGTCACTTAAAATCTAATTAAAATATATTTTAAAGAAATGTATTATAAGTATCGTTGCAAAAATTAATCCCGTTTAAATAATAAAAAATATATGCTGATATTTTCTTAATTACTATAGCGATTAAAATGTTAAAACAATATAAATTTATACCGTACCTGATTTGTCTTATTCTCGGTTCTCTACCTATCCATAGCTTTGCAGATGTACAAGTGTATGGTCCTGGTGGACCAGCACCCGCCATGAAAGAAGCAGCCAAACAATTCACCAATAAAACGGGCATAGCAGTCCATGTAACGTCTGGGCCTACTTCTCAATGGTCTGACAAAGCGAAACTAGATGCAGATGTTATATATAGTGGTTCTGAAGCCATGATGTCTGATTTTGAAAATGCTTTTTCTGAACAAATTATAAAAGACTCGGTGGAACCTTTATATTTACGCCCTGCAGCCATTTTAGTACGCAAAGGAAATCCTAAAAATATTAAAGGATTTAAAGACCTAGCTAAATCTGGCGTTAAAGTTTTAGTTACTCATGGTGCAGGTCAGGTTGGTATGTGGGAGGATATCGCTGGTAGAACTGGCAATATTCAATTATCCAAATCTGTTCGAAAAAATATTGCCACCTCTGCAGCTAACACAGGAATTGCCAAGAAAAACTGGGAAGAAAATAGTAGCTATGATGCTTGGTTAGTTTTTAATATTTGGGGAATTAGTAACCCAGATGTTGGGCAAATTATACCTATTGAACCAGAGCTGGTTGTCTATCGAGATACAGGTGTAGCCTTAACCAAGCATAGTTTAAAAGATGCTAAAGCTAAACGTTTTGTAGAGTTCTTATCATCTCAGCAAGGTAATACTATTTTCAAAAAATATGGTTGGACTAAATAGTTAAAAAAGGGGAGCGTAGCTCCCTTTTCTTTTTTAAAATTATTCACTCTAGTTCACTTAAAATATATTCATTTCAAATTAAATATACTCCAACAGCATATAAACTTCCCAGTATTAAACAAAAGGCTGAACTGATATACCAAAATAAATCACTATTACCGACAAATTTTGACTTTAACCATGGAAAAGCCAGACCACGGATAAGAAAAACCGCTGCAACAAACAACAAAATAAGTTTAGTAAATGGTAATACCTGTATTCCCTTTGCTGCAAAGAAAGCATAAGTAGCACATACCTTTAGAATTAACCCCACAGCTATAGCTGTAAAATTAGGATACCAATGCCCTCTTTCGACCATCTGGACAATACTTTTCCCGGCCCCTAAAAACCGAAAACCATTTGCCCCCCAGAACACACAAACAAAATGAAGTAATGCGGCACAGAATGTTAATAATGCAGCAATATAAAGTAGAGCGTTCGGAAGTGAGTGCATTAGATTTTATACTAATAAATATGTGTGATATTTATTATACTTAATTATAAAATATATAAAACTTATTAATAGTTAAAATAAAATTAACTTGGTATTTAATATTTTAAATACCAAGCTTGGGTCATCTCAATTATTTACTCTCAAACTCTTTAAAATCAGCTTTTCTAATTTTTGCATGGATCCCTTTGGTTTTATCTACTACTTGTGAAACTTCAAAATCAGTTGCGGCACTTAAATAAGCATACGCTGTTGCTTCATCAATACCGTATTCTTGGTTTAAGAAACGAATGGCTTCACGTGTAGACTTTTTCATCGCTTCATCTAAATCTTCATCAAGACCCGGTGTAATCCAAAACTCAGCATTTTCAGCTAAAGGTTGTTTTAGCTCTTTGCCCGGTATTTTATCTTTACCTGCTTTGAGCAAAGTAAATTTTAGTGTCGCACGTGCTGAAGCTTCGAGTGCAGTTAATGCTACTTCACCATCCCCTTGCGCAAAATGACTATCACCCGTATAGAATAATGCGCCTTTGACCTGAACAGGATAATAGGCTGTTGAACCTGCACCTAGTTCATTAATATCAATATTTCCACCATACATTGCAGGGGGTACGGAGTGAACAGGCTCAGAAGTATTGGCTGCTACCCCCATGATTCCCATAAAAGGATAAAGTGGGAAACGTATTGATTTACCCGATTCTGTTTTTAATACACCTTCGTACTCACCTTTAGCATTTTTTTCAATTGGTGTGAAAATTGAGACATTTCCATAGCGTTCAGGATGCTCAGCCGATGCATTTTCTTGCTTTGCTTTTTTTGGAAATTCCCCGACCAAAGCACCTTTACCATGTCGATTTGAAATAACACCGTAAGGTACACGCGGCTCAACTTTAAGTACCTCAACTTTCAAAATATCACCGGGCTGTGCGCCTTCAATTGCAACAGGACCTGTCACAATATGTGGCCCATCTTTATGAAAATCATGCTTTAAATTTGACTGTGTAATTGTTTTTGCATCTTCCAAAATTTCATTAGATTTGACACCTTTCGATTGAAAGAACTTTTCAGCATTACGCCCTTGGTCTTCAAGCAAACCTTCATGAGAAACCGTATCAAATGTCACAACACTACCCGATGGAACAGTAAGAACTGGTTTGGCATCCCGATTCGGTAAATAACCCCATGTAATAGTATTTAAAGTAGATGGAACGTAATAATTACCTTTATATTCGCCACTTTGAAGTTGAGTAGGCTGTTTTGAAATTTGATTTAAAACTTTAAAATCATTGGCATGGCTGAGTGAAATACAAAGTACAGATAAAACCGAAGCTGTCAGGCGTTTAACTTTTAACATGATTTCAGAACCTAAAAAATATGAAAATTACAGTAAGGTCCTGAATATTTAGCAAGCATTGTGCCAAGGCTAAGGGCTGTGCAATATCTAAAAAAGCACCTCATATTTATAAAATTAAATAATTTTTTTAAATTTAATAACTTATCTTCAAATAAAATTAAAATTACGACTTAAGTCTAACTTAAATATTTCTTTCTATTTTTATTTATTAATTTTCAATCATATTAATATTTTTGCTCTCTCCAGATACATATTTATGGACTAGCTTCTATAATGTCCTATTTCAGATCACTTAATAATAATTATATTTCCATATAATATAAATACAAACATAGTTATATATTTTACCTTTATATAATTTAAATAAAAAATAAACCCTGAATAATTAAAGTCAGGGTTTACTAATTTTATAGTGGTTATATCGTTTACTAAACTGTATGTCCCATGCGCTCGCCCATTACAACCACAGACTCAGCTTTAAAACGTTGTTCCCATTCGATCTTATCTTTTTCAAATAAAATAACTGCGGTAGAACCTAAATAAAAACGTCCAAGCTCAGCACCTTTCTCTAGCTTTAATTGATGATGCTGTAATTCGATACGACCTGAAGGTTTCACTTTACCTGTCGCCACAGTTTCAATACCAGCAACAATCATTGCACCCACTAACACAACAGCCATACGGCCAAGTTCAGTATCAAACAAACACACCATGCGTTCATTACGGGCAAATAGTCCCGGTACATTTTCAGCCGTCACCTGATTTACCGAAAATAGCTCACCAGGTACATACAAAGTTTCAGTTAATGTACCTGCAAACGGCATATGAACACGGTGGTAATCGCGTGGAGATAGATAGACCGTCGCGAACTCACCTTCTTGGAATGGCTGAGCAAGTTGTGGGTCGCCAATGAGTTTCTCTACAGAAAAGCTTTGGCCTTTTGCTTGAAATACTTCACCCGCAGTAATTTTACCAATCTGAGAAATAGCACCGTCAGCAGGTGAAACAATGCTATCTGCATTTTCGTCAACGAGACGCACGCCATCTTTTAAAGCACGAGTAAAAAAGTCATTAAAAGATTTATATTTTAGTGCGTTGCCTTGTTCAGCAATCGATAAATCAATCCCATATTTGGTTTTAAATGCATGAATAACAGCAGTTTTCACAACTGGATTTTCACTCGCAGCAACTTTACCTACCACACGACTCAATTGGTGCTGTGGTACAAGGTTTTGTGCCTTAATAAATAATTCTTTTTTTAATCGAGATGTGAAACTCACGACGGTGATTCTCCAGTAATAATAGGACTATCGAGGCGATTGCCCCATTCACTCCACGCACCATCATAGGCTTTTGCTTCCCAGCCCAAGAGCCTAGCCAAAATATAGGCCAAACCGGAACGGTGATGTGACTGGCAGTACACAACTACAGGTTGCTGTAAATCGAACCCAAGTTGTTCAAGGCGCTGCCGCGTGCGTTCAAGCGGATGCAATTTTAGATGATTTTGACGATTAAGTGCAGTACTCCATTCAAAATGGAGTGCATTTGGAATGTGACCGCCGCGTCGCGCTGCTAAACGGATCCCACTATATTCATCACTCGTCCGGCAATCCCACAATTGAACATTTTCTTGTTCTACTTGTTTGCGTAGCTCTTCATAGTTCACACGAAACTGAGCGGCATGCGACAAATCAATCTGAATTAAGTCTGCAACAGGAGAAACTTCTTCGACTTCTGCTGTCGTTGGTAACCCTGCTCCTAACCATGCATGGATACCGCCATTAATTAAACTGGTACGGGTGAATCCTAAGCAATGCAAATTCCAGATTAAACGTCCAGCCCATGCTCCACCTTCATCGTCGTAGACCACAACATGATGATTCGGTGAAATATTCAATTTCTCAATCAGTGCTTGTAAACCTGCTTCATCTGGCAAAATGCCAGTGGCTTCTTCATGTTGAGACACTAACCATTTTGGTTGTAAGTGAATAGCATGCGGAATATGAAGTTGCTCATAAACAGACGCACGGCTCAAATCTACAATGCGAATATATTCATTGCCTAAATAAGGCACTAATTCTTCTGCTTCTATTAATAAATCGAGTTTAAAATTCGGGAGTGTCATCGTCATGGTTTCTTTTTATACCAGCTTAATTTCATATTAACATAAGCTTATATCTAACAAACTCTGATTTTCTGCAACTCTTTAGCAGAAAATCAGATATCAGCATTCTTACTTTTAAAAATACAAAATAGCGAGAATATTTATTACTTAAACCACTTCTTCAAGTTCTTCGATTTCAAAAACCTGACGTAAATAAGCCAAGAAAGTATCGTTATCAGTCATGGTTTTACCGGGACTATCAGAAATTTTTGCAACCGACTGACCATTACATTCGACTAGTTTCAACACAATATTGAGCGGCTTTTGACCCATATCATTGGTCAAATTGGTTCCAATACCAAAACTTACCTGAAAACGATCTTTAAAGTATTGATGTAATTCCCATGCTTTTGGCAAATTAAGACCATCGCTAAAAGTCAGCATCTTGGTTTTAGTATCAATTTTTAATTTACGATAATGTGCATAGGCCTTATCGCCCCATTCGTAAGGGTCACCACTGTCATGGCGTAAGCCATCAAAGAGTTTCGCAAAATACAAATCAAAATCTCGAAGGAACGCATCCATACCAACAACGTCAGTTAGAGCAATTCCTAAGTCTCCGCGATATTCTTGAACCCACGTCTCTAAAGCCGCTTTTTGAAAGTCACGCAGTCGTACATCAAGTGCCTGAAAAGCTTGTAGGAATTCATGAGCCATGGTCCCAATTGGCGTAATGTTTAACTCTTTTGCAAGCAAGACATTACTTGTACCACGGAACACATTTGGTACTGTTTTATGAAAGGCTGCGACCACATGTTTTTGCCATACGAAGCTATAACGGCGACGTGTACCAAAATCAGAAACTAAGAATGGTGGGTCATTCGGCTTTTGTGTTTTTTCATATTCCTGAATCAATTCAAGTTTGGCTTTTAAACGGCGCTCGCCTTCAGCCCATACTTCATCGGTTTTGATACGGCTAAAATAAAGTTCATTTACAATCGCCAATACAAAAATTTCAAACATCATGGCTTGGACCATCGGACCTTCAATATGAATATCCAAACGACCTTCCGCATCGATGCTAGCTCGAATAAAGCGTCGCTTCAGTTGAAACAGTTCTAAATAATCGACAAAGTCACTTTTGATAAAGCGTAATTTACGTAAATATTGAAGCTCGTCTTCTTTATATTTAAGACTACACAAATAGTCGAGTTGCTCGTTTAAATCATCCAAAATATCTACTAGTGGATAGACAGTATCTTCTAAATTTCTACAGCGGAAATGGTAGACACTATGGGTTTGCGGGAATTTATGCAAAACCACTTGTAACATCGTAAATTTGTACAAGTCTGTATCTAGTAAAGAATGGATAATTGGAGACATAGTCAATGATTATTCGCTTGCTTCTTAGCATTAAAGCATATTTTTATAAATCAATTGCGAGCTTTTAGACCATTGTTGCAATTCCATGAAATTTCCTTTTAAAAATCATTTAATTTAAATTCTGCTAAACTAAACCAATTCAATTAATTGCAGAAATTTGCTTTAACTATGCGCGCTTTAATACAACGAGTTCTTGAAGCCAAAGTGGTGGTTGACGGTGAGACTACTGGTGAAATCCAACACGGACTACTGGTTTTTTTAGGCATTGGCCGTGATGACACTTTAGCAATTGGCCAGAAGCTTATTGATAAGATTTTGAAATATCGCATCTTTGATGACGAACAAGGCAAAATGGGTTGGAATGTCTCTCAAGCAAATGGTGGAATCCTGCTTGTTTCACAATTTACTCTAATGGCTCAAACGCAAAAAGGGTTACGTCCAGATTTTGGCCCAGCCATGCCACCAGCAGATGCCAAAGCGTTATATGAACAGTTGGTTGAATATGCCCATTCACAATTTGAAAAAGTTCAAACCGGCATTTTTGCAGCTGATATGAAGGTTCATCTCATTAATGATGGTCCCGTGACGTTCAATCTAGAAGTCGAAGCATAGATATAAAAAAACTCCCATTTGGGAGTTTTTTTATATCTGGCGATTAACGACCAGTTTTCTCTTTAATAAAAGCGCGTGCTTGACGTACTTTCTCTTTAACTGGTTTTGGCAACTTAGGTGGAATGAGTCTAGCCACTTGGTTAAACCAAACGAGTAGGCTAAAGTCTCCTTCCATTTTAATACTGCCGTTTTGCATGCCTGTCATAAATGCAGTTGGGTCACCTTTAATCAAAGTTTTTACACCCTGTTCGCTATCTGCAAACTGCAAGATAAAGTCAGCTTTTTCAGGTGCACCTGCAACAGTATCAATCTGTCCATTATTAATAATGATCTGACGTGCAACACCTAAGTCCGTACCAATCTGAATACGGAAAGCGCGGTCATGAATCAATTCAATAAACTTAGGGCTAGTACGTGCCAATTGCTTCATACGCAGCACTAAACCTGCTACCAATAAATCTAACGGGTCTGTACTGACATCAACGAGAGGTAACTTGACTACAGGTATAGAAGAAAGTTTCATGAACATTCACGCCTATTGTATTTTTATGAAAACTTTAGAGCAAAACTCAACAAGGACATACCATTGCTTGTGTTTTGTGCATCAACTGATAATTTTTAGCTGGCAACGCAATCTAGATGAAACGTCAACAGACGCGTCTATCGTAGCATAACTGGCTATTTTTTAATAAATGCTTTGTATAATAAAAATCACGTTTCGTAAATAAAAAAGGCATGCTGTGCATACCTTTTTACCGTTAGATAACAATTTAATTATCGGCTAGAACATTGCTGCTGATCATCTTCATATACTGGCGTGTGTTCTATATATTGGCGATTTGCCAAAGCCTTTTGTGCCTGTTTATCCTCACGTAACAAAACAAATGTAACCATTACCATCGCTAGACTTAGTGCAGTTAAATAACTATATGTGACTGGCATTTCAAAAGTGACTTGAACTCCAAAACGGACCACTTCCAATAGCCCCCAAAAGAACATCCCTGCAAGCATAAAACCAAGCCAACGACGGTAAGGAGAAAAGAAAACAGCAACAAGCGCGACAGCGATCAAGCTGAATCCGGCGATAGCGGCAAAATTCGCTGTTACCATAGAAACCTCCGTCTTAATGAAAACGTCTAAAAAGATTCGGTCTTAAAAACCCGACCTCATTCCAAAAACAACTTTAATTCATAATTTGTGTTGAAGCTTAGGATGCATTATGGATGTTTTTTTTTAGAAAAAAAGACCCGTTTTTTCTTAATGCGACATACTCTGTCGCAACATTCTTTTGTCATTACATTTTTGTAAAATTCAAAAAGTTCGATTCCCTATATGGCATCAATTCTGGCGTGTCATTACAAAAAAATATGCTGTTTCTAAGGACCAAAATAAGTTTTTTTCAGATTTTTTTATTGCCTTTTTTCTGTGCATGATTTGAGCATAACATGCTTGTTTTTATGACGATTCTGCATAAAAAAAGCGCTACTCTGAAGTAGCGCTTAAAGCTTAGTCTTATGGATTAAGCACGGTTTAAATCTTTGTCATGCATACCAAGTAAATATAGAACCCCATCTAAGCCCACACTTGAAATAGCCTGATTTGCATTTTGACGAACTAAAGGTTTAGCGCGATAAGCTACACCAAGCCCTGCAATCGCTAGCATTGGCAAATCGTTTGCGCCATCGCCTACTGCCATCGCTTGCTCTAGAGAAATACCCATTTTATTTGCAAGTTCACGTAATAACTCAGCTTTACGAGCGCCATCAACAATTGCGCCTTTCACTTCACCCGTTACGAAACCGTCTTGCACATCTAAAATGTTGGCATGAACTTCATCAATACCAAGTTTACCTTGTAGGTATTCAGCAAAATACTGGAATCCACCAGATAAAATTGCCGTTTTATAACCAAGCGCTTTTAAGGTCGAGATGAGACGCTCTGCACCTTCAGTAATAGTTAAACGCTCTGCAATTTTAGGTAAAACAGCAGCATCTAACCCTTTTAATAATGCAACACGAGCACGGAAGCTTTGCTGGAAATCAAGCTCACCTTGCATCGCTCTTTCAGTGATTTCAGCAACTTGTGCGCCTACCCCTGCTTCGATTGCTAACTCATCAATCACTTCTTGTTCAATGAGTGTTGAGTCCATATCAAAACAAACTAAACGACGATTACGTCGATAAGCGTTGTCTTCTTGAACAGCGACATCAATATTTAATTCACTTGAAAGAAGTAAACATGCTGCACGCATAGCTTGAGCATCTAGAGTTGGGCCACTGCTTAAACCAAACTGTACACATGCACGACGCGGGAATGCGCTATCCTTTTCAAAGTCGACACGGCCTGATAAACGGGTAACAGTTTCAATGTTAAAGCCTTGGCTAGACACAATTTGTGTAACGGCTTGTAAGTGTGCAGCAGTGAGTTCAGGGGCTAAAGCCGTGACGATATAACGAGTACGGCCACCTTCAGTTACCCATTGATCGTATTCTGCGCCTGTGATTGGTTTAAAGCGCACTGTTAAGCCAATATCATGTGCTAAAATCAGAATTTCTTTCATTGCCAATGCAGTCGCAGTTTCATTATCGGAAGCGACTACAATGCCCAATGTGAGTTGATTATGAATAACAGCCTGACCTACATCCAGTATTTGCAATGAATGTACGGATAGTACTTGCATTAATCGGGTAAACTGGTTTGGTTGGTCTGGTCCTAAAAAGGATATAAGAATGATTTCTCGCATGAATTGACTCTAGTCTGAGTGACAACTATTGTAAGAATCATAATCGAATTTCAATATAATTGCCTTGGAAGTTTAACTTGATTGCGCCTAGACAAGGGCTATTTGCTAGCCTACTGATCGTTAGTTTTGCATTGCATACCTTTTTAATGGTGATTGCAACGACACACCAGCTCAATGAAAACCGTGCGAGTCAAGGTCAGCTCATGACCAGTCAACTCGTTGCAGACAGCTTATCTGAGCTAGAACCTGCCAATACGGTATCTTTAGCTCTGATTGCTAATCGCTATGCGACCAATCCAAGCGTTGCGTCTATTCGCATTCTTGATGCCAACAAACAAGTGCTGGCAACGAGTGGTATTTCAAAAACTCGCCAAGGTGAGATTTTTGCTCGCGATGCTCTGCAAAATGAAAAGAAAGTGGGTTCTATCGAGATTACGCTGATTCAACCAAGTATTGGTGAAATTCTGCGTACTCAATGGCTGGCAATTTTAGCTTCTCTGTTTTTGCATGTTTTATTATGGCTTGCCTATCGCGCGATTGCTCGCCCAACCCGTAGCGAATATTTGGCACGTATTAACGAAGAAAACCGCTTAAAACATGAAATTCAGCAGTTAACTCAGGCATTGGCTTTAGAAAAACAAAATACAGTAACCTTGGTTGCTCAAGCTCAACAACAAGCGAAAGGTAAACCAGCGGCTCGACCACAACCAGAGAAAACAGCAGATTCAGCTGACCAACATATGTTGGCACTCAATATTCAGTTTTATGATCCTAAACAGTTATTAAGCAGTGTTAACCAATCGGTATCTGTTCCGTACTTTAAACTCTGTCAGCTCTTTTTAAACAAGAGTATTGAGTTATGCGTGAAACATTACCAATTAAAGTTAGCGGACATTGAAGTCGTAAATGAGTTTAATGCTGACGGCGCTACACTTGCGATTTCAACCTCGCATACTCACGCTGTAGAGTGTCTGCTTATGGTTGGAACCGTATTCCAGTTGCTCTCTGACGTTTTATATAAACGTTATCGCGAAGATAAACGCTTTGCGCTGCAAACTCGTAGTGCAACGTGTAATGCTGTTGAAGCGATGCAAATTGATGCGAAAGAAGCTGCTCAACGTTTAGCACAACATCTTCATGCGAAAGAATCCGCTTTATATCTTGAGAATGATCAACTCAAGGCAATTCAAGACAGCTATCAACTTGTTGCAATGCCAAACCCAAGCAATGTGATGACTCGTCATGCATTTATGATCAATGGTATGAATGCAGAGTGTGCTGAACTTGCTCAAAATATTCGGACTGAGATTTTGATGGGGAAAAAATCAATCCCACAAAATGATAGTCCAAGCAGTGCAGCTTCATAAAAAATAACTGCGCATATCAGAACCTAGCCTTTTGGCTAGGTTTTTTTATTTAAATTCATTGTTTTTATTTTAAATTATTCCTTTTTCTTATGATTTATTTGTATAAATAAAGCTGGATCTATTCTATCTGGTTGCAAAGTTGGATAAATCAGAATCATAGGCAAAATTCTCTAAACAGCGTAAACTATGCAAAATTTATTAAATAGAAATTGTCTAACGACAAAAAAGGTGAGAGCGAATGCCGCTGAGTCGTGTTGAAGATCTTGTCGCCGATATTCGTGCAGGCAAAATGGTTATCTTGATGGATGACGAAGATCGCGAAAATGAAGGTGATCTTGTCATTGCAGCAACGCATGTTCGTCCTGAAGATATTAACTTCATGATTACCCATGCACGTGGTCTAGTTTGCTTAACGTTAAGCCGTGAGCGCTGTAAGCAGTTAAACCTTCCGTTGATGGTTGACCAAAACGGTGCTCAGCATAGTACAAACTTTACCTTATCAATCGAAGCCGCTGAAGGTATTACAACTGGTATTTCAGCAGCAGAGCGTGCACATACAATTCAAGCTGCTGTCGCAGCGCATGCAAAGCCAAGTGATATTGTACAACCGGGCCATATTTTCCCGTTAATGGCACAGCCAGGCGGTGTTCTACATCGTGCAGGTCATACCGAAGCAGGCTGTGATTTAACACGATTAGCAGGTCTTGAACCAGCTTCTGTCATTTGTGAAATCATCAATGAAGATGGCACAATGGCGCGCCGTGCAGATTTAGAAATTTTTGCCGAGAAGCATGGCTTAAAAATTGGTACAATTGCGGACTTGATTCACTACCGCATGACCAATGAGCAAACGGTTGAACGTCTGGATCAAAAAACGATTCAAACAGAATATGGTTCATTTGAACTCTATCGTTATCGTGAGATTGGTAACCCGGACATCCATTTGGCTTTAGTCAAAGGCGAGCCAAAAGAAGGTGTTACAACAGTACGTGTACATGGTTTCAGTCCAATTCGCGATTTACTTAAGCTCAATAAAGCTGATGGTGAACCTGCGTGGAATCTAGACCGTGCACTACAGACAATTGCAGCGAGTGATCGCGGTGTTTTAGTCTGGATCGGGCAAGATCATTTGCAAGACTTGGGACCAGCGTTGGATGATTTAAATAAACCAAAACCGGTGAAATCCAATGCAGCACTTTCACACCAATATCAAACCATTGGTGTAGGCGCTCAAATTTTGCGTGACTTAGGTGTTGAAAAAATGAAGCTTCTTAGCTCACCATTACGTTTCAATGCTTTATCTGGCTTTAATTTACAAGTAGTGGAATATGTCACTGCTGATCAAATCACAACGAAATAATCGAGGTTGCTATGGCAATTCGCCGTATTGAAGGTTTATTACATCTCGCAAGCGAAGGTCGTTATGCGATTTTAGTGGGTCGTTTCAACAGTTTTGTTGTTGAACACTTATTGGATGGTGCAATCGACACATTAAAACGTCATGGTGTAAATGAAGATAACATTACTGTTATTCATGCTCCTGGCGCATGGGAACTCCCGATTGTTGCTAAAAAATTAGCTACATCAAATCAATTTGATGCAATCATCGCACTTGGCGCAGTTATTCGTGGTAGCACACCACACTTTGACTTCGTTGCTGGTGAATGTGCAAAAGGTTTAGGTGTAGTCGCGTTAGAAAGCAGCTTGCCTGTCATCAATGGTGTATTAACTACTGATAGCATCGAGCAAGCCATCGAACGTTCAGGTACAAAAGCAGGAAACAAAGGTAGCGAAGCTGCTTTAACTGCAATTGAAATGGTTAATTTATTAAAGGCAATTTAAAGCATGTCTCAAACACTGCAAGCCGCTTATGCAGCAAAACGCAAAGCACGTCGTTTTGCTGTACAAGGTATTTATGAGTGGCAAATGAGTCACAATCCTGTACATGAAATCGAAGCACGTACTCGTGCTGAAAATGCGATGCACAAGGTAGACTTAAATTACTATCACGAACTACTAACGCAAGTGATTGCACTGCGCGATGATCTTGATGCATTACTCATTCCGGTACTTGACCGTGAACTTAGTGCACTTGATGGTGTAGAGCTCGCAACCTTACGTTTAGGTGCTTATGAGTTACGTGATCATTTAGAAGTACCTTATCGTGTAGTTCTTGATGAAGCCATTGAACTCGCCAAACACTTTGGTGGAGCAGATAGCCATAAATACATTAATGGCGTTTTAGATCGTTTAAGTTCAACACTACGTAGTGCTGAAAAACAACAAGCAAACTAATAGGTTTGAAGTTGATATGGCTGAGTTTTCTATTATTGACCAATACTTTAACAGACAATCTTACACAGATGTCACCTTAGGTATTGGAGATGACTCAGCCTTAATCACCCCTCCCCAAAATCAACAATTGGTGATCTGTGCAGATACGCTAGTTGCTGGTCGTCACTTTCCTCTCAATACCTCAGCGCATGCAATTGGCTGGAAAAGTGTGGCTGTAAATCTTTCAGATATCGCTGCCATGGGTGCTAAACCCCATAGTATCTTACTTGCGTTAAGCCTCCCTACCATTGATCATGAATGGCTTGAAGGATTCAGTCAGGGAATCTATGACTGCTGTAATCAATTTGGTGTTGCTCTCATTGGTGGAGATACAACCCAAGGTCCACATCTGACCATTACCGTGACGGCTATGGGTTGGATTGAAGCTGGACAAGCTGTGTTACGTTCAGGCGCAAAAGTCGGTGACTATGTTTGTGTGAGCGGTCAAGTTGGAGATGCAGCATATGGTTTACAACACCTAGGTCATCCATTACAAAAAAGACTAGACTACCCGACGCCACGTTGTCAGCTTGGACAACAGTTAAAGGGCCTTGCTTCTAGCATGATTGATATTTCTGATGGATTAGCCCAAGATTTAGGCCATATTTTAAAAGCTTCAAAGGTCGGTGCTCGGTTATTTTTAGAAAAGTTACCGATTGATTCAACGCTAGAGAAACTACCAGAACAGCAGCGTTGGCAATATGCGCTAGCTGGTGGTGATGACTACGAATTATGTTTTACAATAACACCGCAAAATTATGAAAAACTTTTGCAAAAACAACTAGACATTAAGTTTACAATGATCGGACAGATCGTTGAGCAAACACAACTAACTTTTGAGCATTTGGGTTCGGATTACCCATTGCAAATTCATGGATACCAACACTTTGCATAAGCCGCCGATTCATTTTAAAGACATGTCTTGGTTCAACCGCTGCATCGTTTTCTGTGGAGTTGGTTTCGGATCTGGTCTCGCACCTAAAGCCCCTGGTACTTTTGGCTCTGCTTTTGCCCTACTCTTCGTTCCGATCTGGTTAACGCTTGGATTTAACTTAAGCTTAATCGCGATAATTATCATGTCCTTGGTCGGGATTTATATCTGTGGTCAAACTGCGAAAGTCATAAATGTACACGATGATGGTCGAATTGTGTGGGATGAATTTGCAGGGCAATCTATTACCTTTCTTCCTCTCATTTACTTACAACAAATGAACTGGATGTGGGTGATCGTCGGCTTCATATTATTTCGAATTTTCGATGTTTGGAAACCTTGGCCTATCCGTGTTATTGATCGTCAAGTGCATGGTGGTTTTGGTATTATGCTTGACGATATTATTGCCGGTGTATGGGCTGCTCTTTGTACACTAATTATTATCCATTTGACTTAATCATTAGAGTTATTCATGTCAACTACCGTCATTATTCTTGCTGCTGGTAAAGGAACGCGTATGCGTTCTCAGCTTCCTAAAGTATTACAACCTTTAGCGGGTCGCCCACTATTAGGGCATGTCATTGAAACAGCAAAACAATTACAAGCTAAAAATATTATTACGATTTATGGTCATGGTGGTGACCGCGTACAACAAACATTTGCCCAAGAAAATGTTCAATGGGTTGAGCAAGCTGAACAACTTGGTACAGGTCATGCAGTACAAATGACCTTACCTGTACTTCCTAAAGAAGGTGTTTCACTGATTTTATCAGGCGATGTGCCATGTATTAATGCAAATACGCTACAAAAATTATTAGATGCATCGACCCAGACAGGCATTGGCTTAGTTACACTCACTGTAGATGATGCAACAGGTTATGGCCGTATTGTGCGCCAAGATGGCAAAATTCAAGCCATTGTTGAACATAAAGATGCAAACGAAGCACAACGCCAAATTAAAGAATTCAATACAGGCATTTACTGTGTTAGCAACGCAAAACTTCATGAGTGGTTGCCTAAACTTTCAAATGAAAATGCACAGGGTGAATATTACCTAACAGACATCGTTGCAATGGCAATTGCAGATGGCTTAGAAGTTGCCTCTGTTGAACCAGAGCTTGCTTTTGAAGTTGAAGGGGTTAATGACCGCTTACAACTTGCAGCTTTAGAACGCCAGTTCCAACAAGAGCAAGTCAAAAAGCTCATGCAGCAAGGTGTAATGTTCTTTGACCCTGCACGCTTTGATTTACGTGGCTCTGTAAAAGTTGGACAAGATGTTCGTATTGACATCAATGTTATTATTGAAGGTGAATGCGAGCTTGGTGATTTTGTAGAAATCGGCGCTGGCTGTATTTTAAAGAACACCAAAATTGCAGCAGGCACTAAAGTTCAGGCCTATAGCGTTTTTGATGGCGCAGTTGTAGGTGAAAATGCTCAAATTGGACCATTTGCACGCTTACGCCCAGGGGCTAAATTGGCAAATGAAGTACATATTGGCAACTTTGTTGAAGTTAAAAACACATCGATTGGACTAGGTAGTAAAGCTAACCATTTCACATACTTAGGTGATGCGGAAATCGGTGCTGAATCAAATATTGGGGCAGGTACTATTACTTGTAATTACGACGGTGCAAATAAACACAAAACCACTATTGGCGATGCCGTTTTTATCGGTTCTAATAGCTCGCTGGTTGCTCCGGTGACCATTGGGAATGGCGCAACAGTTGGTGCGGGTTCTGTGATTACGAAAGATGTAGCCGAACAAAGTCTCTCCTTTGAACGTGCGCAACAAATTTCAAAAGCAAATTATCAACGTCCCCAAAAGGTTAAAAAATAAGAGGATTGAAGTATGTGTGGTATCGTCGGAGGCGTTGCAGAGCGTTGTGTAACCGAGATTTTAATTGAAGGTTTAAAACGTCTTGAATACCGCGGTTATGATTCTGCGGGTGTTGCTTTACTGAATAACCAACAAATTTTACGTGAGCGTCGTGTAGGTAAAGTCATCAATCTTGCAGATGCAGTTGCTGAACACCAGCTTACAGGGGCTATCGGGATTGCACATACCCGTTGGGCAACACACGGTAAACCAACTGAAAACAATGCTCACCCGCATATGTCTGGTAAGGTTGCTGTTGTACATAACGGTATCATTGAAAACTACCAAGAATTAAAAGACGACCTTCAAGCATTAGGTTATGTTTTTACTTCTCAAACAGATACTGAAGTTGTTGCACACTTAGTTGCTGAAGCACTAAAAAGCACAGATAGCCTTTTAGATGCTGTTGAAACTGTTGTACCTCAGCTTAAAGGTGCTTACGCGCTCGGTATTATCCACAGCGATTATCCAGATGAACTCATTACTGTACGTGAAGGTTCACCTTTAGTCATTGGTGTAGGTATTGGTGAGAACTTTATTAGTTCAGACCAACTTGCACTTTTACCAGTGACTAACCGCTTTATGTACCTAGAAGAAGGCGATATTGCACGTCTTACTCGCACTTCAATTGAAGTATTCGCAAATGGCGAGCGCGTTGAGCGTCCAGTGCGAGAGCTTGATGCAACCGTAAGCAGTGCATCAAAAGGTGAATACAAGCACTACATGCTCAAAGAAATTTATGAGCAACCAGAAGCAATCAAGCAAACGATTTCTCAAGCACTTGATGGCAATAGCTTACGTGATGATTTCTTGAAAAATGCTGATGCAGATTTCAACAAAATTCAAAGCGTACAAATCATTGCTTGTGGTACAAGTTACCACTCAGGAATGATTGCGAAATATTGGTTTGAACAACTGATTGGCGTGCCTTGCCAAGTTGAAATCGCGAGTGAATTCCGCTATCGCACCCCTGTAATTGTTGAAAATACACTTTATATTTGTATTTCACAGTCAGGTGAAACTGCTGATACTTTAGCTGCACTACGTGAAACTCAAAAGCGTGCGAAAGCAAACAATATCGATATTCAGACTTTGACTATCTGTAACGTTGCTACGTCTTCAATGGTTCGTGAAACTGATCATCACTTATTGACTCTTGCTGGTCCTGAGATTGGTGTTGCTTCAACTAAAGCTTTCACGACTCAGCTCGCTGCGCTTATGTTGTTAATCTTGAAAATTGGTCAAGTGAAACAACGTATTAGCCCTGCTCTTCTTGAAGAAATTACACGTGAGCTATGGCACAGCCCGAAAGTTATTCTTGATACGCTTAAACATGATCCAGAAATTTTGCGTTTGTCTGAATTATTCGTTGAAAAAAATCACTGCTTATTCTTAGGCCGTGGTACGAATTATCCAATCGCATTAGAAGGCGCATTAAAGCTAAAAGAAATTTCATATATTCATGCAGAAGGCTATGCAGCTGGTGAGTTAAAACACGGCCCATTGGCACTTGTTGATAATGAAATGCCGATCGTGATTCTTGCTCCAAATGATGAAATGCTTGATAAGCTAAAATCAAATATGGAAGAAGTTCAGGCACGTGGTGGTGAATTATTCGTTTTCGCTGATGAAAATAGCGGAATCAGTGAAAAAGACCGTCAACACGTTGTACATATTCCAGCAGTAAACGAATGGTTAGCTCCAATCGTTTATAGCGTACCAGTTCAGTTGTTGTCTTATCACGTTGCTGTATTACGTGGTACAGACGTTGACCAGCCACGTAACTTGGCGAAGTCAGTAACTGTAGAGTAATTCAAAAAGATCATTATTAAGGCATCACCTGCTTTAATAACTGATTGATTAAGCCCGATACGCATTAATTGCCTATGGGCTTTTTTTATTGCGTTCATATGGCTACACAGCCCCTTTCCCGTGAAAGAAAATAGAGAACTCTACTTAGGACCCTGTGTCACAACGGACTTTTACTTTTGCGCTGATTTAAAGTTTGAGAGAGCATTGCGACACAGAGATAAAGGAGCTAAGCGAACTTAGCCCATTTCAGTTTTATCGCAGCGTTGAATGCTGCTGAACAAGTTAGGGGCAAAGTCCTGTGGGAGAACAGGACTTTGCAAACTGGTGTGTTTTAAACGTTGCACGATTTGAGGTGAATACACTTGCGCGAGCTGTTGGCAAACACAATTACAACTGGCTTGCATGTGTTCACCTGACAAGCAAATTCTTTTAAATTCCTGCTGAGCATTGGCGTCATCATTTGTAATACCGTAAGCACCGACCACAAGGTTTAAAAACAATATAAATTTATGAAGTTTCATATTATTCTCATGATTATTTATATCTTTAAATAAAACAAAAATATTACTAGCTTAAATATTAAAATAATTTTTTAAATAACAGTTAATCCTCCCACAAAAATAGGAAAATAAAATAATTAAGATTTTAAAATAAAAATAATTTATAAATTTAAAAAAATCAGGTCGCAGAAAACCCATATTTTAAATAAATAAAATAATTAAATAAGAGAGAAAATAAGTTTGAATAGTGGCATAGCCAACTCCTTAAAAATGGAGTCCTACCACCAGATCACCGCGAATTAATTTATGGTGGTAGAACGAAAGAGGGTTGACAGACTAGACTTAGCGACCAGCACGCGCGAACGCGTCCCCCTTCCGCCCTACCATAGAGAAAAAGGGGGCACAAAGGTTCCACATGGGAAATACTAAGGAAGTATAACCCATTTGCTAAGTACGGTCTGTCAAAACCGTCTGGCAATGTAGGCCAGCAACGAAATATTAATCGGTATAATAAAGAACGTCAATTTATTTTAATAAAAAAGTTTAAATATAATAATTTTATTAATATTTGAATAATATTATCCTCTTTATTATATCCATGGCTTTTAATTAAATTTAAAATACAAACTTGAGTTATATATATTTAGTTAATAAAATAGATTTATCGTTAATTTTAATTTAACAGTTTATATAAATATATAAGATAAAAAGAGCTAGGCATAAAAACATCTTATAGAAAGCCCCTACTCCATAAGTCGATAAGCGAACACCTCTTACTATCTTTTCGAGAGCTTATTTTTAAGCTTTTACAGGTGAATGCTGCCTAATCCTAGGCCGTCAACATCTTGCTATATTGCATAGTACAGACGTTAACCAACAGCCTAACTTGGCTAAATCAGTAACCGTTAAGTAATTTAAAAGTATTTGGTTATCAAAGCATTCATAACTTTGATAACTCATCTATTAAAAAACTAGGTATGTCTTTGAAATACATATTGGACTTTTTTATTATGTTCTTATAGCTCTAAAGTATAGTCTCATGCCTTTATTAAGAAATCCTAATAAATACAATTAAATCAATATGTTGCACACAAAAACCAACAAAAACACTTGGATTTATATGTGGAAAATTATGGTATAAATCACGCTTCGAAATTTACTTGATAACTATTAATTTCGACTATTACAAAACTTTCTAATTATAAGGAGCAACATATCATGGCTAATGGCTTTCCAGAAGGAAACTTTAGAATCGTTAACAAAGAAACAGGTGCATGTATTTCAAGCCAATATGGTGGCCAAACCGATGGTGTACAAGATGCAGTAACTGCGCGTGGTGAAACGGGTAAGTTAGCTTACTCTCATACAAATGACCGCCTATTTACGGTACATGACAAGGTTAAAAACATTGAAGAAGAGCTTTGGTATTTTGACAGTCACGCAGACGGCTGGGGTCGTAGAGTGAATATGCTTTATAACAAAGTTAAAGATATCCGTTCTAGTTGGGCTCTCGGTGCTCGTGTTGAAGCAAATGCGATTGCATATAAATTATTAGATAAAGATTTAGAACACTTCCTTAGCCTTTTACCAAAGCAAGATGAAGAAACACTCGCCCACTTAAAAACCAGTGATTGTCTTGATATTGTTGGTTTATTAGAGACATTTATTCATAGTAACGGCGGAGAAACTATTAAATCGGAACTTGTTGGTAAACTCGATGAGACTAAGCTGAACGAATATTTAAATGCCGTACTGGCTCATAATTCAATTCATCACATTGAAAAAATATTCCATGAAGATGCTGAATCTTTGTCTGAATTTTTAAATATTCCTGGACTTAACGATTTACCTGAGAATCCTTTCGCTCAGCAGAACGAACAACTCTATAAAATCATTCTTGCTTCTGTGCAATTAGATGTCTTGGATCAAAAAGATTGGAATACAAGATCAGAGTTCCGATTGCATTTACGCCATGACAATATCGATGCTCTACTAAAAAATATGAAGAAAGAGAGCATGGCGGAGCTTCATGCAAAAGTATATAAAGAATATGAAAATACTCAAGACCTTAAAAAAGAAGCCGTAAAAGTCCTTCTAGAGCTTAGAAAAACGCTAGATTTACATACGAATGAAAAAAATATGGATACGGTCAAAAAGATTTTAAAGGTAAGCTTAAAATCAAATGAGTCTTTTGAACAACTGCAAACAGCGTTAAACAGTACCAATGGTAAAGAATTAAAACCAGTTAATTGGCACAGTGGCGATGTTTTCTTGCAAGGCGCGGGTCGCCAGTACCAAACTAAATGGGCATTTGAAGATGGTTATATCTTTGTAGAAGGCCAACCAGATGCTGTACTGACACATAGCTGGGGTTCATATGCCCATATCAGTCATCGATCTGATGACCCAAGACAGCGCTGGGAATTTAAAAGTGCTTAATTTGAGCTAGAACATAAGATGGTAAGAGAAAATGCTCTTACCATCTTTATAAAATTTATATTGCGATATCTTTTACAGGTAAATGCTTACCTAACAAAGAAAAACTAACATCCGCAACTTCCAACGGGTCTGAACTGGTCCAAATAATATGATTCCCCTCATTTGGACTTTCAGAACTTAAATGATATTGATTGAGCTGCCGAATTAATTGCGCTGTTACAGCTTCCGAAGGCTCAATAATTTGTATATCACGACCTACAATTTCCTGAATCGTGTCTGAAACAAACGGATAGTGGGTGCATCCTAAAATAATCGTATCGACTTTTTGTTCGACCAACGGCGCCAAAATATTTTTTAAATAATCCTTAACTTCCGCTGTATGCGCTTTACCCGTTTCAATTTTTTCGGCCAGACCAATACAAGGCACCAAAGAGACTTTAATATCTTGCGCATACGTTTCAATTAAACTTTTTAAGTTTTTGCCTTTAACCGTAGTTGCAGTTGCCAAGACAGCAATATGCTTACTTTGTGTGATTGCCACTGCTGGTTTTACCGCGGGTTCTATGGCAATAAGTGGCACACTAATTTGCGCTCTAATCGTTTCAATCGCTACAGCGGTCATGGTGTTACAAGCAACCACAATCGCTTTGCACTTCCCGTCATTTATAAGATTTGAAATTAAATGCGTGGTTCGTGAAACAATCCAGTCGCTTTCTTTGTCTCCATACGGGACATATTTCGAGTCAGCGAAATAGATAATATCTTCATTTGGAAGGGCCTGCCGAATGTGCTTAAAGAGAGACAACCCGCCTAAACCAGAATCAATCATTCCAATCGGGTTGTTATTGTTATTCATGGTTTATCCTGCATTTCATATATTTAGAAAAATTCTTTCATGGTTGCCAAGTCGTTGAGCACGACTTTGGGCTGAATGGTTTTTAATTTTTCAGCCGATGTATAACCCCAACCTACCGCAGCAAAATCAATACCTGCTTTATGTGCAGCTTCGCCATCCGTGGTTTGGTCGCCGACATAAATGGCCTGCTCTTTATTTAAATTCAAAATGTTGAGAACACGCTTAATTCGCTTCGCTTTGCCAAATATAGACGAGCCACCATCAATATGGCTAAAAAGTTCACATAGTTCTGTACCAAGAATACTTTGACAGTTTTCTTTAGAGTTTGAAGTAATAATTGCGAGCGTATATCCCCGCTTATGCAGTTCAATTAAGTGATCGCGCATGCCTTCAAACATGTAAACTTCTTGGTCTCTTTCTTTCATTAGCTGAATAAAATCTTTGGCAATCCAAGGTAGTTTCCACCTAGAAACATTCATTTCTTTCATAATTTCTTTTGGTGAAAGATGTTTGTACTGCTCTACTTCATGTAGCTCTACAGATTTAAACTTATACTTTGCGGAAAGTTGATTTAAAACGCTTAGAAAAAAATGAAAGGAGTCGACTAAGGTACCATCTAAATCAAAAATAATAGCCTGATATTCTTTTAGGTTTTTTTCCATTTCTAATTTCGAAAATATATTTTTTATTATTATATTCTGTTTTCTATCGGTTTTTAAATCAGGCCCAACGAGGACCTGACCTAAATTTCAAATTTTATTTTAAGCTGCCGCTTTTTGTTCCTTAATCCAATTTTTAATACGGGCATCAAGTATATTTAAAGGCAATGTTCCTGCATTTAAAACCATGTCATGGAATGCTTTGATATCAAAACGGTCTCCAAGCTCCTGTTTGGCGAGCTCCCGTAGCTCTAAAATTTTTAGTTGTCCCATCTTGTATGCCAATGCTTGGGCAGGAATAGCAATATATCGATCAGTCTCTGCCTGAATATCTGGTTCATCTAAAGCTGAGTGTTCACGCATAAAATCAATCATTTGCTGACGGGTCCACTTTTTATAATGTACGCCAGTGTCCACCACTAAGCGACAAGCACGGAACAACTCACTCGATAGTCTTCCATAGTCTGAGAGTGGGTCTTTATAGAAACCAACGTCTTTGCCCAACTGCTCAGCATAAAGTGCCCAACCTTCAATATAAGCGGTATGGTTGGGTTGCTTTCGGAACATCGGCAAATTTGGCAGGTTTTGGGCAATATCAATCTGCATATGGTGCCCAGGAATCGCCTCATGATAAGCGGTCGATTCCATTGATATTTTGGAACGTTCAGAGAAGTCACCAGTATTTACATACACTTGTCCGGGGCGTGAACCATCAGGCGTGCCTTGGTGATACTCCGCACCTGCCGCTTCTTTTTCTCGATATTGCTCTACAGGCAAAACCTCGACTTTATTTTTGGGTAATAAACCAAATAGTTTCGGCAGCTCTGGTTGCATTTGGGCAATATACCCGCGATATATATCTAAAATTTCTTCACGAGATTTTGGGAAAACCGCGGGATTTGTTTTTAAGGATTGTTGGAAACTTTTTAAATCATTAAAACCTTGTGCTTTAGCAATTTTCAGCATTTCCGCTTCTATACGAGCCACTTCTTTTAACCCAAGCTGATGAATATTTTCAGGGCTTTCTGAGGTTGTCGTATTATCTTCTACATAAAAACGATAGAGCTCGTCACCATTTGGCAAGCTCCATATACCCTCGTGTTGTCGTCCATGGGGTAAGTAATCTTTCTGAATAAACGTACCGAGTTTTTGATAGGCAGGCCGAACATTCTGATCTATGGCCTGTAGTATTTCACGGCTTAAACGTTCTTGTTCTGCTTTCGAAATGTTGTTTGGAAATTGCTTTAATGGAGAAGCAAACACACTGTCCGCCCCTGCTGGAGCTGCAATGCTATTAATCTGCTTTGCCACTTTTTCAATTAAATATTTCGGTGGCATCAAGCCATCTTTTTGTCCTTGTTTCGCTAACTGAGTACCTTGATCAAGAATAAGAGGAATTTGCTTTAAACGAGCAATATAGTCTTCATATTGCTTCGCATTATTAAATGGAATCGAACTAATAAATCCCGGAAATTGTAAATGTAGCCCCCACATTTGATTGAAAGGCATCTCATACAATTTCAAATCATAATTTTTAAGTGTTTCTTTCAACTGATAAATCATTAGATCTTTATTTAATTGATCAGTTGCTGAAAACCCTGTGCTATCAATTGCTTCAAAACGTTTTAAAAAATTTTGCGTACTTTTTTTATCTTTCTCGATCTGATTTTTTGAAAGCTCAGTCCATCGATCGTTGTAGCGTAAATCTCCTAAAGTCGTTGCAGTTTCAGGACTATTTTTCAAAGTATATTCCCACTGTTCTTGTAAAAGCTGGTTTAAAGCTTTCACCCGAACAGAGACATTACTATTTGGTTTAGATTGTGATTTTTCGATGGTATTCGTATTAATTTCGGGGGTTGCAGCACCAGAAGAATGAGACATCCAAAATAAAACACTGATACAAGCAAAATGTAAGGTTCTGTTTTTCATTTAATTATCCAGAAATATTTAACAAAGGTTAAAATAAAGACAAAACAAATTACGTGCCAAACAGCATATAAAATAGTGTAAAAATCGAGTATTTTTTTAACTCAATGATTTTATAAATTAATTTTCTTTTTAATTAAATTATTTATAGTTGCTATCTATATTCCGTATCTGACTTTAATGGTTCAGACACTTAAAAAAGTGCACATGAGCGATCTCAGTGCACTTTTGAATTTCTACATTAAAAATTGTTTCTCAAGAAAACAAATATTGATAAACAATGTATGCAGCCAGTTTTGCTGTTCTATTGTCTAAATCAAATTTTGGATTGCACTCGGCAATATCTAAAAGTTTGATTTTCCCAGTCTCGTGAATATGCTTAAAAATTGCTTCAAAAGTGGCTAAATCAATTCCTTTTACAGCTGGTGCACTCACCCCCGGCGCAACCGCAGCCGCGAAGACATCTAGATCAATCGTAACGTACAAACAGTCCACTTTCTCAATAAAAGCATCAACCGCCGCAAGTACGTTGTTCAGGTTAAAAAAATTAACCTCATGATCTCTTAAATATGAGCAATTTAGAGCATCGGCTGTATCAAACAAAACTTTAGTATTGGCATGGTTGGCGACCCCAATACATAAATAATTAAATTGTTTTTGATGTTGCTCAGAAAGTCGAGCTGCCTGTAAGAAAGGTGTACCAGAGGTTGCATGCTCTGCTTCACGTAAATCAAAATGGGCATCGAAATTAATAATGCCTATTTTTTTATCTGGTGCGTGGGCTTGTACATATTGGAACAGACCGCTAAAGCTGCCAAACGCAACCTCATGTCCACCGCCCAATACAATCGGTTTTAAACCATTTTGTAGGCTAGTTGCGACTTGCTCCGCCAACTCTGTTTGGGCTTGCTCTAAATTGTCATATTCACACGTCACTGTACCTAAATCGACAATACTGACTGGACGATGAATAGGTAAATTAGCCAGCTGATTACGGATTGCGTCTGGCGCATCAGCAGCACCGACTCGACCTTTGTTACGTTTCACGCCTTCATCAGAGCTAAAACCAATCAGCGCAAATTCGGCATGTTGGGTTTTATTCATAATATGGTGAATACGTTGGTGTGCTTCACCCTCGCCATCATGGCGACCTTGCCATTTAAATGTGTGATTCATGTGACACCGTTTAAAAAATAACTTCTTGTCCATGCTGAACGACTCGCTTAGGCAAATCGCCGCCAAGCCAGTAAACAATTTCAGATGGATGCTCAATATCCCAAGCCACAAAGTCAGCGACTTTGCCCTGCTCCAAACTGCCGTGCGTTTGCTCTAAACCGAGCGCTTGTGCAGCATGAATGGTGACACCAGCTAATGCTTGCTCAGGCGTTAAGCGGAAGAGCGTACTGCCCATGTTCAGCATTAAACGTACAGAAAGTGCTGGAGATGTGCCCGGATTTAAATCACTCGAAAGAGCAATACGCACGCCATGTTTAATCAGGCTTTCAATTGGTGGGTATTGTGTTTCACGTAATAGATAAAAGGCGCCTGGTAGTAACACAGCAACCGTACCCGACTCTGCCATTGCTTTGACATCATCTTCGGTCATGTACTCTAAATGGTCAGCCGACAAAGCATGATAACGTGCTGCCAAGCTTGAGCCACCTAGCGATGAGAGCTGTTCAGCATGAAGCTTAACGGGTAGACCCAATGATTGTGCTGTTTTAAAAACACGTTCGACCTGAGCAGGTGAAAATGCCAAATGCTCGCAGAACGCATCTACAGCATCGACTAAACCTTCAGCATGCAGTTTAGGCAACATTTCTGTACAGATATGCTCGATATAAGCATCGCTTTGGTCTTTGTACTCTGGCGGTAAAGCATGAGCAGCTAAACAGGTACTTTTGACCGTCATTGGTAAAGCTTCACCAATTTGACGGATCACACGCAGCATTTTGCGCTCGTTTTCGTAGTTGAGTCCGTAACCAGACTTAATTTCGATGGTGGTTACACCGTCTTGTTGCATGCAACGAATACGTTTAAGTGCTGAATTTAATAGTTGTTCTTCGCTTGCTTCACGCGTTGCACGTACTGTACTAGCAATACCGCCACCGCTTGCTGCAATTTCAGCATAACTTACACCTTGTAAGCGCTTTTCAAACTCAACACTACGGTTGCCACCAAATACACTATGCGTATGGCAGTCGATGAACCCTGGGGTAACCCAAGCGCCTTTTAAGTCAACTGTTTCGGAATATGTGTCGGTAGGAAGTTGTTGTTGTTTTCCAATCCACTGAATGAGATGCCCTTCTGTGACAATTGCAGCATCTTCAATGTAGGAGTATTGCCCATTTTGCATGGTCGCTATGTGGCAATTCTGCCAAAGTTTTTTCATGAGCCTTTCCTCAAAACTGCCCAATAGTTAAACCATTGGGCAGTTCATTTGTTAGCTTTCTATCTCAACATTTTGCTGGATAGGATTACTTTCCTTTCCCAAGTTTTGCTGTGGTTTTACCCATATGCGATAAGCAATAGTTAAGAGTGCAAGCCATGTTATTCCGACATAAATTGCAGGACGTGAATCAGGGAAATAACCCATCATCACTAAAATGAACACCATAAAACCAATCGCGAACGCAGGTGCAACTGGCCAACCCCATACAGGGAAATCAAGTGCCTTAATTTCAGCAGTAGATAATTTACGGCGCATCGCAACTTGCGAAAGCAAAATCATGAGCCATACCCAAACCGTTGCAAAAGTCGCAATTGATGCAATGATCATGAATACATTTTCAGGAATCAGGTAGTTCAGCACCACACCAATTAACAACACGCCAGCCATAACCACAACAGTCATCCAAGGCACACCATTACGCGATAATTTTTGGAAAATGCGAGGTGCTTGACCACGATTTGCCATACCATAAAGCATACGACCAGCGCCAAATACATCACTATTAATTGCCGAAATCGCAGCAGTCACCACCACAATATTTAGAATATTCGCGGCAGATTTAATGCCTAAATTTTCAAAAATTTGTACAAATGGACTACCTTGGCTACCAATTTGATTCCATGGGAAAATCGACATCAAAACAAAAATGGTCAGTACATAGAAAAGTAAAATACGTACTGGAACAGCATTAATTGCTTTTGGCAAAGTCGTTTTAGGGTCTTGTGATTCGCCAGCAGTTAAACCGATAATTTCGATACCACCGAAAGCAAATACAACCACAGATAAACATGCAACTAAGCCTGCAATGCCATGCGGCATAAAGCCATCATAAATCCATAAGTTTTGAATACCCGGTACCACACTGCTATGGTCAGCGTGGAAGCCATAGAACATTAAGCCTATTCCACCTAAAATCATGGCAACAATGGCACTAACTTTAATGATGGAAAGCCAGAATTCGAGTTCACCAAAGACTTTAACGTGAATCAGGTTAATGGCACCCAAGAACATAATCAGAGATAAAATCCAGATCCACCGTGGCACATCGGGATACCAGAACCCCATATAAATACCAAAAGCGGTGACATCGGCAATCGCGACAATCACCATTTCAAAAACATAAGTCCAGCCTGTCGTAAAACCTGCCAGAGGACTAATGTATTGTGATGCATAGTGGCTAAATGAACCGGATACTGGGTTATGGACAGCCATTTCACCCAGTGCGCGCATAACGATATAAATTGCAATCCCTGCAACGATATACGCCAATAATACTGAAGGCCCCGCCATTTTAATGGCGGTAGCCGAACCATAGAAAAGCCCAGTTCCAATTGCTGAGCCCAATGCCAAGAAACGAATATGGCGGGTGTTCAATCCCCGCTGTAGTGTGGAGTTTTGTGACATTATAATCTCCAATCCTTGAGGAAATTTAGTTAGATTCGGCCACTCCATGTGACCGTTTTATCAATCACACTTCAGATAAACTAGGGAGTAGTTTTGGAATAAGTAACTCGTTTAAACAGCCACTCGAAAGTAATTCACTTGCTTGTTCAATATCAGGAGCAAAGAAACGGTCTTCACTGTAGTAAGGAACTTGATCGCGCAAGATTTTACGAGCTTGTTCAAGTTTAGGCGAGCTTTTTAAGCCTTCACGGAAGTCTAGACCCTGACAAGCGCCTAACCATTCGACAGCTAAAATGCCACGGACGTTGTCAGCCATATACCAAAGACGTTTACCTGCATTCGGAGCCATTGATACATGGTCTTCCTGATTCGCTGAAGTTGGCAAACTATCAACACTCGCCGGATGTGCAAGTGCTTTGTTATCACTCGCAAGAGCTGCTGCTGTCACTTGTGCAATCATGAAACCTGAGTTCACACCGCCATTTGCAACCAAGAACGGTGGAAGCTGTGACATGTGACGGTCCATCATCATCGAAATACGACGTTCTGAAAGTGAACCAATTTCTGCGATTGCCAATGCTAAATTATCTGCCGCCATTGCTACAGGTTCTGCGTGGAAGTTACCACCAGAAATCACATCACCTTGTTCTGCGAAAACAAGTGGGTTATCAGATACCGCATTTGCTTCAATTTCTAAAACTTCAGCAGCCTGACGGATTTGAGTTAGACATGCACCCATCACCTGTGGTTGGCAACGTAAAGAATACGGATCTTGAACTTTGCTACAGTCTTCGTGTGAATGTGCAATTTCACTCGAATCCGTCAATAAGTCACGATAAGCCGCCGCAACATCAATTTGACCACGTTGACCACGTACTTCATGAATACGTGCATCGAACGGTGAGCGTGAACCCAGCATTGCTTCAACACTTAAGCCACCACAAACTGTCGCAGCAGCAAATAAATCTTCAGCTTCAAACAAGCCACGTAAAGCATAAGCAGTCGAAACTTGTGTACCGTTTAAAAGTGCCAAGCCTTCTTTCGCTGCTAAAGAAATTGGTTCTAAGCCTGCAATTTTTAAAGCTTCAACTGCTGGCAACCATTCACCTTTATAACGTGCCTTACTTTCACCAAGCAAAATCAAAGACATATGTGCAAGTGGTGCCAAGTCACCTGAAGCGCCGACTGAACCTTTAAGAGGAATGTGCGGATAAACTTCAGCATTAATTAAAGCCAACAAAGCATCAATCACTTTACGGCGAATACCTGAGAAGCCACGTGCCAAGCTATTTGCTTTCAATAAAATAATTAAACGAACCATTGCATCATCAAGTGCTTCACCTACACCTGCTGCATGCGAAAGAACTAACGAACGCTGTAATTTTTCTAAATCTTCAGGAGCAATCTTGGTTGAAGCAAGTAAACCAAAACCTGTGTTAATGCCGTAAGCTGTACGCCCTTCATTTACAATCTGTTCTACACAAGCCACGCTTGCGTTGATTGCAGCTGAAGCACTTTCATCTAATTTAACTTTAATCGGGTTGAGGTAAGCTTGACGTAAATCAGCTAAGGTTAATTTTCCCGGTTGGATCAGTAATTCCATGTTGGCTTCCTAATTTTTTGCACTATATTCTGCTGAGACAGTGCTTTTCACAATTGCAAAAAGCACCGCCAGTTCTTCCATGTATTTTTATTGCGTGATCATTGGCAAGTTTAAGCCTTGCTCTTTCGCACAGTTAATCGCAATTTCATAACCGGCATCGGCATGACGCATAACACCTGTTGCAGGGTCATTGGTCAGTACACGAGCAATACGTGCAGCAGCTTCATCTGTACCGTCACACACAATCACAACGCCTGAGTGTTGAGAGAAGCCCATACCTACACCACCACCATGGTGTAAAGAAACCCAAGTTGCGCCGCCTGCTGTATTAAGCAAAGCGTTTAATAAAGGCCAGTCTGATACTGCATCTGATCCATCTTGCATTGCTTCAGTTTCACGGTTTGGACTCGCAACTGAACCTGAGTCTAAGTGGTCACGACCAATCACAACTGGAGCTGATAATTCACCGCTACGAACCATTTCGTTAAATGCCAAACCAAGTTTTGCACGTAAGCCTAGACCAACCCAACAAATACGTGCTGGTAAGCCTTGGAAGCTAATACGTTCACGAGCCATGTCTAACCAGTGATGTAAATGTTCATCATCAGGAATTAACTCTTTAACTTTGGCATCTGTTTTATAAATGTCTTCTGGGTCACCAGAAAGCGCTGCCCAACGGAATGGACCAATGCCACGGCAGAACAATGGACGGATATATGCAGGTACGAAGCCAGGGAAATCAAAAGCGTTTTCTACGCCTTCTTCTTTCGCCATTTGACGGATGTTATTACCGTAGTCAAATGTTGGAACACCCATTTTTTGGAAATCGAGCATCGCTTGTACGTGTTTCGCCATCGACTGTTTTGCAGCTTTTACAACAGCTTCTGGTTCAGTTTTGGCACGTTCACGATATTCATCCCAAGTCCAGCCTACTGGTAGGTAGCCATTGAGTGGATCGTGTGCACTTGTTTGGTCGGTTACCATGTCAGGACGTACACCACGGCGAACAAGCTCAGGTAAAATTTCTGCAGCATTGCCATGAAGTGCAATTGAAATAACCTTGCCTTCTTTGGTGTAACGATCAATACGCGCTAAAGCATCGTCTAAATCAGTTGCTTGTTCATCTACATAACGAGTACGTAAACGGAAATCGATACTTGCTTGCTGACATTCGATGTTTAAAGAACAAGCCCCTGCAAGTGTTGCAGCTAAAGGCTGAGCGCCACCCATACCGCCTAAACCAGCAGTAAGAACCCAACGACCGTTTAAATCACCATTGTAATGTTGGCGGCCAGCTTCAACGAAAGTTTCATAAGTACCTTGCACAATGCCTTGGCTACCGATGTAGATCCAAGAACCCGCTGTCATTTGACCGTACATTGCGAGTGCTTTTGCATCTAATTCGTTAAAGTGTTCCCAGTTTGCCCAGTGCGGTACAAGGTTTGAGTTTGCAATTAAAACGCGTGGTGCATCTTTATGAGTTTTAAATACGCCGACTGGTTTGCCTGATTGAACTAATAAAGTTTCGTCAGTTTCAAGATTTTTTAAAGTATCTACAATTTTGTCGAAACATTCCCAGTTTCGTGCTGCACGGCCAATACCACCGTATACAACCAACTCTTTCGGGTTTTCTGCAACGTCCGGATCAAGGTTATTCATCAACATACGTAATGGGGCTTCAGTTAACCAACTCTTAGCCGTTAATTCAGTGCCACGTGGTGCACGAATTTCTACATCACGAAATTTTGTTGTCGTTGTTGTCACAGGCGGACTCCTTCCTTTGAGCTTACATCAGCAGAACATCACTTGTTTCTGCATTTGTATAGTAATGTATTAACTTGTATATACATCCATATACTACACAAATATTTTACGGCGTGAAGAGGGTTACTCATATTTTTTTAAAAAAACTTAATAAGCATATGAATTAAATTAATTTATTTTTATATAAGGCATAAAAAAAGCACATATCTTTTAAATCGATATGTGCTTTTTAAGTAATAAATAATGTCTTTTTATCGTTGAATTAACTCAATGACATAGCAGCTTTTAAGTTGTTTTTTTAGAAAACTGATCGGTGTCACGCCAGCATTTCTCTCAATTTTTAGCGTCTCGTGAGCAGCAATCTGAACGGAATAATCATCAACATTTACTTCCGTTTCAGAACCACTATTAAAAATGAAAATCAGATCTGCCGAGCTAATAAATGCCTGCTCAGCTGCATCATTCAACCACTGAAAACGAGCATGAAACTTTGCAGGATCATAAATTAAATTTAAATCTAGAATTGCCCCGTCTACCAGTTCACTTTGAACCTGACTTTCGCCATGAAAAGCAAAAATATCGCCTTGGTTCAGCGTTTTGGCAGGAAGATCATCGACATGCAGCACCAAGCCTTTTCCATCAAGCACACTAATAATTCGCTGCTTATTAGGAAATAATGAAAATGGCCCAGAAGTGGTCACATCTGCCATCGAAATACGCCAATCGAAATCAGCATCCCCTTGGCTTCGAGCAATTTCTAAAGTGAAACCCGCACCATTTTTCCAAAGCATTTTTGTATATTGATCGGCCCTGATCAATTCAATCATGGGTTAAATTTCCCTTCGAGATAATAGCGGCTGCCCGGATAAATCAAACGCGCACTTGAAATCAATTGCTTGTTTGACCATGTGCGGCGACGGATCAGTAAGCATGGTTCAGCTTTGGTAATCTTCAACCATTTACACTCTTGAGGAGATGCTAAAACTGCCTCAACAATATGCTCACCTTCGGACACAGGTGCTTTTGCCATGAGGTAAGCATTTGGGGTAATGGTTTTAAAATCTTGTTGTAGATAATCTGGAATGAGCGCTGCGTCGACTAAACGATCTTCGACCTGAACAGGTACATCATTTTCATAATGCACAATAATCGAGTGAAATAATCTTTGCCCTTCGCGAGTTTGCATTAACACGCTTTGCTCTGCATTTGCATAAATTTGTTCTAAGACTAAAACTTCAGCGTGGTGCTTATGGTTTCGTGCAATAATCTCATCGGCAATATTATTAATTTGAAAAAGTGCAGTTCGGCCTTGCCCTTCAGCTACGAACGAACCAACGCCTTGAATTCGAACAAGTAAGCCCTCTGTCGTTAACTCACGAAGCGCACGGTTTACAGTCATACGGCTACAACCGAGTTGATTGACCAACTCACTTTCCGAAGGAATTTTTTTATTTACAGCCCACGAGCCTTCATAAATTTTTTGTGAAATTAGCTGTTTGACGCGTTGATATAAAGGAACTGGACTATCAGCTTCAATCGAAAGCTCAGCATGTTCTTGTTTTGATGTTCTGGGCATAACAAATACTCAAAAAGGCGGCAGGCAAAAAGGTATTTTAGTTGACATGCTATGTATATACAACAACATACAACATGTTAATTTATGAATTAAATAGATTTTAAAAAGTTTAAAAAATAAACATAGCTCGATAAGAGCTAATTTAAAGTTTTATGTAGAGAAATTCAAATATATAAAGGCTTTATCAATATTTATTTAATAATTATTTCTGCTATGCCTGTGCTCCATTCAAGGATGTAAAAAGTATCGTCTTTTCTGATTTACGAAATACTGCTTAAAATTTTTGTTTAAAATAACTGATCGATAGTATTCTTCTGCCACACAGTATATTAATAAAACTGGAAGCACATCGAATGCGTAATTATAAAATAGATATTCTTCGAGGAATGTCTATCCTTTTGGTTCTTTTACACCATTTTAATATTCCTTATAAACTTAAAGATACATGGTTAGGCTTTGATTTCTTAGGTGAAGCATTTAGCACAGTCATCGCAAGAAACGGAAATTATGGCGTGACCATGTTTTTTGTGATCTCGGGTTTTTTAATTACCCATCACACCTTAAAAAGAGACAAACAATTCTTCGCAATTAACCTCAAGCATTTTTATATCCGACGGGCAGCGCGTATTTTACCGTGTCTGGTTTTACTCATTTTAGGTGTAAGTATACTCGGTTCGTTTGACTTAAAACCCTTTATGAACCAAGCACCCAATGGTATTGAGGTTTCCTATCCAATAACCATATTTGCAGCTTTAACCTTCTGGATGAACATCCTGATTATTAAATTCGGTTGGGTAAACTACGCTTTGGGCGTGTTATGGTCGCTCTCTGTAGAAGAAGTTTTTTACTTTGTTTTTCCATTATTGTGCCTGCTCACCCGTAGTAATAAAGTCTTTATTGCAGTACTAATTGGAGTCATTTTATACGGGCCATATTTTAGATCTCTCCATTTTGGAGAAGAAAGTGGCGCTTATTTATATCATTATTTTTCGAGCTTTGATGGCATAGCAATTGGCTGTTTAACAGCGATTTTCTCTCATAAATATCAGCCAAATTGGCACTATAAAAAACCTCTTTCATGGTTGATTATTTTGAGTATGGTCGCTCTTTATTTATATGCACCAATTAAAGAAGTGAGTACTTGGGGTATCAGCTTATTTGCTCTTGCCACAGGCTTACTGATTTTGTGTTTTCAACATCCTTCTGGAACACAAGCGCATAACCTATTTACCAAAGTGATGGTCTGGTTGGGGCAAAGAAGTTATGAAACTTATTTGTTTCATCTGGTGGTGCTTGGTCTTATAAAGGTTGCCTTTATTCCGGCTCAAACCGACTCTAGCATCAAAATTATGCTTTTAATTGGCTATCTGATTCTAACTTTCATCATTAGCGCAGCGATTGAAAAATATTATTCGACACCGCTTAACAGCTACATTCGAAAGATTTTCATTAAAGACAAATTATAAAAATAAGCCCCTTTAAAATAGGGGCTTTTTTAATTAAGCGATCAACATCGTTTCATCATCTTGCTTAAAAGGATTCGACCAGCTTTGCCACGCTTGTGGTCCTAAAGCCATTTCTTCATCACTTAACAAACAACGGTCTAAGCGTTCTATTAAAGCTTGCTCATCCATTTGCATACCAATTAACACCAGCTCCTGACGTGCATCACCTGTTTGAGCATCCCAAACCTTTTTAATTTGTTCGATGCTGTCTAAGTCACTCGGCCAGTCTTCTTCTGCAACGGCGGCCCACCAATAACCTGCTAATCCGTGCCGTGCCATCGCACCTGCTTGTGACCATGAGTAAGCCAATGTCGGTTCAGCAGCCAACCAGAAAAAACCTTTAGAACGAACGACACCCGGCCATTCAGCCTGTACCAAATCATAAAAACGCTCTGGATGGAAAGGTCGGCGGGCACGGTAAACAAAGCTACTAATGCCATACTCTTCAGTCTCTGGCGTATGTTCTCCACGTAATTCTTTTAACCATCCCGGTGCTTGTGCAGCTTCATCAAAATCGAATAATTGTGTATTTAAGATTTTATCTAAAGCGATCTTTCCAAATTGAGCAATTTCAATTCGAGCACGCGGGTTTAGAGTTTTTAAAATCGCGATGAGTTGGTCTTGCTGAGCCTGATCAATCAAGTCAATTTTATTGAGCACAATCACATCACAAAACTCAATCTGATCAATAAGAAGGTCAACCACAGTTCGCTCATCTTGTTCGCCTAGCGACTCACCACGTTCTTGTAGGGAGTCGATTGAACCGTAATCTTTAAGAAAGTTAAAAGCATCAACTACCGTAACCATGGTGTCGAGTCGAGCAAACTCATTGAGTGAGTTTCCATCTTCATCTTCAAAGGTAAAGGTTTCTGCAACAGGCAGTGGTTCTGAAATGCCTGTCGACTCAATCACCAATTGATCAAAGCGCCCTTCGTCGGCTAAGCGTCTCACCTCAACCAATAAATCTTCTCGTAACGTACAACAGATACAGCCATTACTCATTTCAACCAGCTTTTCATCTGTTCTTGAAAGGTCCGCCCCACCTTCACGTACTAATGCCGCATCAATATTCACCTCAGACATATCATTAACAATCACGGCAATACGGCGACCTTCACGATTATTTAAAATATGGTTGAGTAATGTGGTCTTTCCTGCACCCAAAAAGCCAGATAAAACAGTGACGGGAAGCTTGGCAAATGAGTTGGCGATTGCAGTGCGCATGGCTTGATCTCTTTGAATAATATTTAAACTGATCATGGCTGGCCATTTAAATATGGCCAGATCACAGGCGTAATCTATTTCTAAACCACAATAATGTTATGTTATAACATAACTATTAATCAAGTTTTTATTCCAGTTTTATTTAAGCCAAATCACTTAGTCTTTGAAAAAATTGCTTTTATAGTTACTGACAAATTGAGGTTCTATAGTGATGGTCAGGCCCCCATGAACGGAATCCTTGGCTATCAATATGGATTTGTCCCGAAGCATAAACACCTAGCCCCATATTAAGTGCTTGGCCCTTGGTTTCCCAGAACTGACAAAGTTTAGTTTTGGTTTGTTGAATATTAAACTGGTCTAAATCGGTAGGCTGTTCTGGTCCAATTCGAAAATCAAGCGCTGCATTAAAGACATGTCGAGAAGCATCTGCACCACCTGCACAACGGTTTAAAGATAAAGCTCGATAGGCCGATGTCACTTCAAAATCGTTAATTACCCCATCATCAACTAATGCTTTTAAAATGCTAAGCGTCGGAACGATGTTGGACCAAATCTCTCTTGGTGGCACCGCATAGGGTTCAACTCCACATTTTTGCCAATCGCGAGCCGAGCGTAATAACTCATGGTCTGGAACTAAATTGGCAAGCCCTTTTTGCTTAAGAAATTGCTTATAAGCTTGTACAGACTGTCCATGATCTGCGGTTGCGATCCAAGCCACATAATCTTCGGGTTGTTGTTTTATCCTGACCACTGTTTTAGAAGGCTGAGGCAAAGAGTGGGTGTGTAGAGGAGCTGTTGGCTTGGGCGTTTGAGTACTACACGCTGTAAGAGATAATAAAATTAAACCTAAATAACGTTTCATAAATATGCTCTATCTTCGCCAAAAATGGGAAGATTGCTCATCATTAAATTGAACAAATGTTATATTATAACAATAATAAAGTCCTTTAATTTCTGTTGTTAAATTTTAAAAATAAAAAAGGACGTATGAGATACGTCCTTTTGATACTTACAACTTACGCTGTTATTAAATATCAGCTTCTACAGCAGTTAAAGACTGCTCAGCTTTTAGTTTTCGGCGTTTAAATTGATAAGCCACCATCAAACATAAGATCCAGCCAGGAATCATCATGACCGCAACACGCATATCTGGTGTTAAAGACATCACAATTAAAATGCCCAACATAAATACGATGCATAAATAGTTGCTAAATGGATACATGAAGCTTGGGAACTTCGTTGTTTGTCCTTGGCGTTGCATATATTTGCGGAATTTTAAATGCGTCCATGAAATTACAACCCAGTTAATCACAATAGCTGCAACCACAAGCATCATGAGTAAACCAAATGCTTTTTCAGGGAAAATATAATTTAACAATACACATAAAATAGTCACAGCAGCAGAAAGGATCACTGCATTGGTTGGAATGCCGCGTTTATTAATGTGTGCAAATACTTTCGGCGCATTTCCTTGTTGTGCAAGACCAAGCAACATACGGCTACTGCAATAGCTTGTACCGTTATAAACTGAAACAGCAGCAGTCAAAATCACAAAGTTCAACAACGTTGCGATCCCTTGGCTATCTAAAGAAGCAAATACCATCACAAATGGGCTTCCGCCTTGTGCCATCTGGTTCCATGGGAATAGCGAGAATAAAACAAAAAGTGTCGCAATATAGAAAATCAAAATACGGTAAATAATTTGATTCACAGCTTTAGGTAAAGTTTTATCAGGGTCACGTGCTTCAGCCGCAGTAATACCGAAAAGTTCGATACCACCAAAAGCAAAAATAATGACCGCCATTGCCATGACTAAGCCTTCAACACCAAATGGGAAGAAACCACCAAGTGCCCAAAGGTTCGAAATGCTTGCTTGTGGACCTGCCGTGCCTGTTGCAAGTAAATATGAACCAAAACCAATCATTGCAAGAATCGCCAAGATTTTGACAATAGAAAACCAAAATTCCATTTCGCCAAAAAACTTAACATGTAGCAAATTAATGCCATTAATTAAGACAAAGAAGGTTAAAGCAGATGCCCACGTTGGGATTTGCGGCCACCAATATTGAATATAAAGACCAATTGCACTTAGTTCTGCCATACAGACGAGCACATTGAGTACCCAATAGTTCCATCCTGACATGAACCCTGCAAATGGTCCCCAATATTTATAGGCAAAATGACTAAAAGAACCACTAACTGGCTCTTCAACCACCATTTCACCAAGCTGACGCATCATTAAAAAAGCAATAAATCCTGCAATGGCATAACCGAGGATGACCGATGGACCTGCTAATTTAATCGATTGTGATATACCAAGAAAAAGCCCTGTGCCAATCGCCCCACCCAATGCAATAAGCTGGATGTGCCGATTACTCAAACCATGTTTCAGGTTTCCTTGCTCTTGTGCTGACATATGATTATTCTCATCCGTGTCACGTAATTTTTTTCCAATAAATTACGTATATCATAAATTGATCAAACTTTCATAGATATTCATGAAAAAATAATTGCGTGACTTTTCTCATGACCGCGAATGAAAACAGAAAATACAAGAAATGACAATTATTATGAAATGTGTAATTAAATTATGTATTGCGTAATTTGATGAATTCAGTATTATAGAGACATGAAGCAATTGGTTGTGCTCGGTCTATATCAAACTCATAAGACAGATGATCTAAGCAAAGGTTAAAAACTTATTGAGTAGCTCAGTCCTAGACCGAACTTTTATTTGTATAAGACCCGAGATAAAGACAAGGACGCGAAAATGGAACAAAAACTAAACTCTTTTATTGAAGTTTCACCTCAATCAGATTTCACTATTCATAATTTGCCTTATGGTATTTTTAGCAAAACAGCTGATGGCGAGCGTCAGGTTGGTGTAGCTATTGGTGATTGGGTGATTGATCTCGCTGCTCTTGAAAAGCACGGTCTTTTAAAACTCTCAGAACAAGACACATACTTTAATCAACCGACACTAAATAAATTTATCGAGTCTGGCAAAGCCAACTGGTCAAAAGTTCGTAAGACACTACAGTCTCTTCTTTCAGTTGAAAATTTAACACTTCAAGAAAATGAAGCATTACGCCAAGAAGTTTTAGTTAAACAAGAAAGCGTTACTTTGCATTTACCTCTTCAGGTGCCTGGTTATACCGATTTCTATTCTTCTAAAGAGCATGCAACCAATGTGGGCTGTATGTTCCGTGACCCAAAAAATGCTTTACTGCCAAACTGGACTGAATTGCCTGTTGGTTACAACGGTCGTGCTAGCTCTGTTGTAGTCAGCGGCACTCAAGTCGTGCGTCCATCTGGACAAATTAAACTTCCAAATGAAGAGCGCCCAGTTTTTTCTGCATCGCGTAAACTCGATTTTGAACTTGAAACAGCATTTGTTATTGGTAAGCCAACGGCGCTTGGTCAACCGATCTCGATTGAAAATGCGTGGGACCATATTTTTGGAATGGTATTACTTAATGACTGGTCAGCACGCGATATCCAGCAATGGGAATATGTGCCTCTAGGTCCATTCAATTCAAAATCATTTGCCAGTGCCATCTCACCTTGGGTGGTAACACTTGAAGCACTTGAGCCATTTAAAGTTGAAGGTCCAAAACAAGAGCCTAAACCTTTAGCTTATTTACAAGAAAATATCGCCAACAGTTACGACATTAATTTGAGTGTTGAAATTCAAAGTCCGAAATCGGCACAAAGCGACGTAATCTGCAAAACCAATTTCAAATATATGTATTGGTCTATGTCTCAGCAGCTCACTCACCACACCATTGGCGGCTGTAACGTTCAGGTTGGTGACTTAATGGGTTCAGGTACGATTTCAGGTTCTACACCTGACTCTTATGGCAGCTTGCTTGAGCTTACTTGGAACACCACCAAACCTCTAACACTTGCCAATGGTGAAACTCGTGGTTTCTTACAAGACGGCGATACACTCATTATGAAAGGCCACTGTGAGAAAAATGGTATTCGCATTGGCTTCGGTGAAGTTCGAAATACGGTTCTTCCTGCATTAACGTTCGACTTTGCAGAAACTTCGGAGCCAGACTATGAAGCTGTATAGTTACTTTCGTAGCTCTGCAGCCTACAGAGTACGAATTGGTCTAAACATTAAAGGTTTAGCTTATGAGACTGTTCCAGTTCATCTGGTAAAAAATGAACAGCAAAGCGAAGACTATTTAAAGTTAAACCGCAGTGCTCTGGTTCCGACATTAATTGACGGCGATTTAACCTTGTCTCAATCGTTAAGTATTTTGGAATATCTGGATGAGCAATATCCAGAAACCAAATTACTTCCAAGTGATGTGCAAGAGAGAGCCAAAATCCGTGCTTTTTCCCAAGCAATCGCTTGCGATATTCACCCGTTAAACAACTTACGCGTACTGAAATATTTAAAAAATGACTTAAATGTTTCGGACGAACAAAAAAATTATTGGTATCAGCACTGGATTATTGAAGGCTTTCAAAATCTCGAACAGCTACTTCAAGATTCAAACGGACAATTTTGCTTTGGAAACGAAGCAACAATTGCTGATTGCTGTCTGATTCCACAGGTTTACAACGCGAAACGCTTCAAGATTGATTTATCTGCGTTTCCAAAAATTGAATCGATTTATCACCATTGTTTGTCTATCCCAGCCTTCTATAACGCGGCGCCAGAACAACAACCAGATTGGGAATAGTAAAAAGGAGCTTTAATATGACATTTGCCATTAAAAAAATACATCACGTTGCATATCGTTGTAAGGATGCGAAAGAAACTGTTGAGTGGTATAAAAAAATGCTCAACATGGACTTCATTTTAGCTTTTGCTGAAGACCATGTGCCTTCAACTAAAGCCTTTGACCCTTACATGCATTTATTCTTAGATGCAGGTCAAGGCAATGTTTTGGCTTTTTTTGAATTGCCAACTCAACCAGACATGGGCCGAGACGAAAATACCCCTCAATGGGTACAACATATTGCTTTTGAAGTTGAAGACTTAAATGCTCTAATGGCTGCGAAGCAACATTTAGAAGAAAATGGCGTGAAAGTTTTGGGCGTAACCAACCATGGCATTTTCCACTCAATTTACTTCTTCGATCCAAATGGCCATCGTTTAGAACTGACTTATAACGATGTGCATGCTGAAGAAAAAATTGCAAAAATTACTGAAGAAATGAAAGCTGAAATGCTAGAGGAATGGAGCAAAACTAAACGTGCTCCACACCACACTCATTTCTTACATGAAGCAGAGTTAGGAACCTAATTTAAAAAGAGCAAACTAAAAAGTCGGCATTGATTAGAATTGTTTAAATGAACGATTCTATATCAATGCCGATTTATATTATTTAAAACTGCTAAATTTCTAGAAAAACGCGCTATAAATAAGAGTGTCGGGATTTTAGAAAAATTGTTGATTATTAAACATGCCAATTTCGCTAATAGAAAAAGGTGATTTCTATTTCTTACTAGGCTCAGGCATGATGTAAATCGCAGCAATTTCAATTTATGTTTTGATCGTCACTGTTTAACAGCTGAAGTAACTTTATTAAGGGTATTTAAATGATTGAAGAAAAAGTATCTGGGGGGGTTCAATCACTTGAAGTCGGTTTATCTGTACTAAACGCCCTTTTAGAGCACAATCAACCTATTATTCTCAAAGACCTATCGAGCAAGCTAGAAATGCATCCTGCCAAAGTGCATCGCTATCTGGTCAGCCTTATTCGTATGGAATATGCAAAACAACTTGATGATGGGCAATATGCTTTAGGTGATCAGGCATGGCGCTTAGGTCTCAACTGTGTTCAGCATAGCGACACACTACAGCTGGTACAGCATTTAATTTACGACCTACAAAATAAAATTGGTTGCGGCATACAAATTAGTAAATGGTCGCCTAAAGGCCCTGTGGTAGTTCAATCGATTGAATCAAACCACCCTATTTCGATTGTCACTAAAGTCGGCTCGATTATGCCTTTAGTCAATTCTGCTGCAGGACGTTTATTTGCTTCTTATCTTCCAGAGCATTTTGTTCGCCCCTTAATGGAAACCGAATGGCAAAAGCATCAAGAGCTTGGTCTAAACATCGCACCACAAAACTGGGAAGCGTTTACAGAGCTTAAAGAAACCATTCGCCAGCAAGAAATGTCGGCAGCAAAAGGTGACTTACTAACAGGAATTAATGCGGTGGGTTTACCTGTGTTTAACTCAAATCAGAGCATTGAATTTTGTATTGTCGCCCTAGATAGCGAAATGTTTTTACCAGTCGACCCACACAGTAAAACGATTGAAATCTTAAAAAATGAAGTAAAGCTCATCAATCAATATATTAAAAGTCGCTAATCAACAGCCATAAAAAAACCAAGAGATCAAACTCTTGGTTTTTTTATATCAGGAATAAAGCTCAGCTTATTTAGCTTCTAGAACACCACGGCGAATTTGGTCACGTTCAATCGACTCAAATAATGCCTTGAAGTTACCTTCACCAAAGCCGTCATCATCTTTACGTTGAATAAATTCAAAGAAGACTGGACCAATCATGTTTTCAGAGAAAATTTGCAATAACAGTTTCTTCTGACCATCTTTAGTATTGCCATCTAACAAAATACCACGCTGTTTTAACTCTTCAGTTGGCTCACCATGCTCAGGTAAACGTTCTGGTAGCATTTCATAATAGGTATTTGGCGGCGGTGTCATAAATTTCAGACCAAGGCCTTTTAACTTATCCCAAGTCGAAATTAAGTCATCACAAATAAACGCGATATGTTGAATACCTTCGCCATTAAAGTCAGACAGGAACTCTGCAATTTGGCCGTTTCCTTTGTCAGAATCTTCGTTTAATGGAATACGGATCTTACCGTCTGGTGCTGTTAATGCTTTAGACGTTAAACCTGTATATTCGCCCTTAATATCAAAGTAGCGAATTTCTTGGAAGTTAAAGATTTTTTCATAGAAGTTTGCCCAATACTCCATACGGCCTTTGTAGACATTATGAGTTAAATGGTCAATTTCATTTAGGCCTGCACCTACTGGATGTCTTTGAGCATCATCAAAGAAAGTAAAGTCATTTTCATAAATATCGCGGTCAACTAAGAAGATCGGCATGCCACCAATACCTTTAATTGCCGGAATGTTAAGCTCCATTGGCCCAACTTTTGAATACATTGGTTCAGCGCCAAGCTCTACTGCTTTTTGGAAAGCTTTTGCTGCATCACGTGTTTTGAAACCCATCGCACAAGCAGATGGACCATGTTCATTAAAGAAGAATGAAGCATAAGATTCTGGCTGATAATTCAGGATAATATTGATATTTCCTTGACGCCATAAGTACGCTTCTTTCGATTTATGCTTGGCTACTTTTGAAAAGCCGATTGTTTCAAAAATTGGATCTAATTCATTTTCTTTTGAAACAAACTCAATAAATGCAAAACCGCATAATTCTAATGGGTTCTCTAAAATATCCATCTAGTTTCCCTCTGGTGATTACCTGTTCCGTTTATCTCTATTGCTGATGAACTCAGCTCCTTTCTCTATAGAATACGTAATCATTGGGTGAGTATTTGAACCGTCAAAATGCCTTAACCCAACGCATCCTATGAGAAAAAAACGAATCATTAAAATGAAGATATGATGAGCGTAGAGCCTTTGATGATTAATTTCCGTTCCATGTGGTGATTGTTTTCCATACACACTGTCCTTTGTTATCTAAAAGTACGATTGAGATTTTTCAATAAACCCTTAAAAATCGTCTTTTCCTAAAAATCATTTATAGATTTATGGAGACCAACATCCTTGTTGGATCTCCATTGGCCATTTACCTTGAATTAGATGCTACTAAAAACAATTAAATTATGCAATACATAACTTAATTATGAATTGCATAATTTTAGTAATATTAAATGAAGTAATTTTAAAATTAATGGTCAGTTTCCAAATTTTGTTTATGATTTCTACAATAAGCTCCGCCATCCATTTGATTTAGGAAAACTTATGATCTTAGTCAGCGCCTGTTTAACTGGTGAACCTGTTCGATATGATGGTAAATCTTGTCCAAATACTTTACTTAAGCAGCTATTACTCAATAAAAAAGCCCAATCATTATGCCCAGAGTTATTAGGCGGTTTTACGACTCCTCGCTTACCCGCAGAAATTGTGGGCGGAACAGGTCAAGATGTGCTTGATGGCAAAGCAAAAATTACCGATTCATCTGGTTTAGATGTAACAGACTTATATTTAAAAGGTGCATACCGCACTTTAGAAATTGCACAGCAAATAAAAGCAAGCTGTGTGGTTTTAAAAGAAAATAGCCCTTCTTGCGGTAGTCAAAAAATTTATAACGGGACTTTTCAAGGGGAAAAAATTGTTGGAACTGGAATTACCACGGCACTATTGCAGCGCCATGGTTTTGAAGTAATTTCTGAAAATGAGATTGAAGATTGGTTAGTAACCCATCCTCTTTAATGGTTGTCTGCTCAATCAAAACCCTCTTAATTGTTTCCTAAAATGAAAACAGAAGGTACTCAATACACAAGCTACTAAATAACTCAGAGCAGCCATCCACCAAAAACCATAAATTCCCATCGCAGAAATCGAGATATCCTGCCAATGCAACCCTTTATAGGCCATCCACCAACCACCGCCCAATCCACAGCCCATTACTACGACCAAGAAAATTAGCATCGGTAAAATCGACACATCCCAACAGCGCAACAAAGAGGTCAATAACGCCATTAAGCCATCAAGGAAATGAAACAGACACACGATCAACAACAGTGATGCAGCCAAAATCTGCACGGCCAAATCATCTGAATAGAACGTGACAATTAAGTCCCGCTCTAACCATAAACACAGGGACAGACTGCCACTCACTGCCATAATTACCCATATACTTTGTCTGGCAATTTTGTCTGCTTCTTCCATGTTGCCGCTCCCCATAGATCGTGACACCAAAATGCTATAGGCCGAGGCAATTGATGAAGGAAAAATAAACATGAAGCCGCCAGTACTCGCGACAATTTGATGGGCTGCTGACACCACACTCCCAAAAGGTAAAATCAGAATAGCAACCGAACAAAATGCAACGACGTCCATCAACGCCATGATTGCTGTCGGGATACCTATTTTTAAAATCATCCGCAGACTTTGTCGGCTATCCTCAACCGAACGTTCTGGATGTTCAATGAAGATGTATCCTTTCTCCAAGAAAAACAGGTAATAAACAGCCAACATAAACCAGCGTACAATGAGAGTGGCTAACAAAGCCCCTATCGCACCGAGTGGCGGAATTGAAAATGAAGCGACACCATAAATCAAAAGATAGGACAAAATAATTTTAAGAATGAAGAAAATGCTATCTGATAGTAAAACCTTATGCGCATTTTCAGTGACTTGGGACAAAGCTGTAAATAAACGCATTAGTAAATGCGCAGGTAAAATAAATACCAAAGCCCACATACAGTTTTTAGTAATTGAAACGACATGTTCAGATGCGCCGAACAATTTTGGTAAATCGCGGAACAAGTAAAGCAAGCCAATACTCACCAATGCCGAACATAACATCAGCCAAATGCCTTGAATAAAAATTTGACGAATATGGGGTATGTCATGGCAACCATAAGCTTCCGAGAGCTTGAGGATCACACCTTGCAGAATACCCATCCCAATGACATAAACCACTGTATATAAAGATAAGGTCACCGATAATGCGGCGACATGGTCATTACTAAAATGCCCTACATAAGCAATATCAACCAATCCACTTAAAACTAAAATTAAATTGCTTGAGAGCATGGGAATAAATAATTTAAAAATCTGGTTCATCAAAAAAGCCTTATTTTTCTTTGCGATTTATACTCATATTCACGTTATTTTTAGTGCATCAATCCAAAGCAAAAGATATACCAGTTCTAAATTCAGCTTCCCCTAAAATATTTTTTAAATAAGAAGGCCAAACTATTCGTTTGGCCTTCTTTTGTAATATATGTTGTTTATACCGTTATTCTTGTTTGTGTTTACTTGCCCAATAAGTCGCAAGTGCAGGACCAGAAATATTGTGCCAAAGACTGAAAATCGCGCTTGGTACAGCTGTAATTGGAGAAGCAGCAAAATGTACTGCTGCAAGCGCTACACCCAAACCTGAGTTTTGCATTCCTACTTCTACGGCAATTGCCTTACAGTCTGCATAAGGTAGTTTAAAAAATCGTGCTGCTGCAAAACCTAATAAATATCCAAATCCATTATGTAAGATCACCACAGCTAAAATGAGCAAACCCGATTGAAGAATAGCTGCTTTGCTCCCACCAATAATAGCTGCCACAATCGCTACAATTGCAATCACTGAAACTAATGGCATGACTTGAATATAGGATTCGACCTGACGCTTGAGCCACGTTCTTAAAATCAGACCAACCACAATAGGCAGTAGCACCACCTGCAAAATCGAAATAAACATCGAAGCTGCATCAATCTTTAACCATTGACTCGCGAGCAAATAAAAAATCGCTGGTGTTAACACTGGCGCTAAAAGTGTTGATACCGATGTACAAGCAACCGATAAAGCCACGTTACCTTTGGCCATATAGGTAATCACGTTTGAAGCTGTTCCGCCGGGGCAACACCCCACTAAAATAACCCCAACGGCAATTTCAGGCGGTAAGTTAAATAATTTACATAGAACATATGCTAAACCGGGCATCACCACAAACTGAGCAACCACCCCAATCAATACAGCTTTAGGGCTTTGTAATACCCCTTTAAAGTCGTCTACAGTCATGGTCATTCCCATGCCGAGCATAATAATGCCCAAAATCCATGGAATGTAAGCTTTGAGCCAAACAAAAAATTCAGGCTGCCATAACGCTAGTGCTGCAAAAACAATAACCCATAGGGCAAAAGTTTTTTGAATAAATTGGGTAAAGCGCAGTAATGCAGACATACTTCCTATCCCTAAAAATTAGAATATTAGACCAATAGACTTAGCGCCCACTCAACAGATCAGTCGATTGAATACGGATAACACCTCGTTGCTGCATGGTTTGCCACGCGTGTTCTAACGAGCCATTCAGATCAATAGCTTTACAAGCATCTTCAACCACTAAAGTTTTAAAACCTTGTTTAACTGCATCTAAGGCAGTCCATGCCACACAAAAGTCCGTGGCAATTCCGACCACATAAACCGTATCAATACCGCGTTCTTTTAAGTAACTCGTTAAACCCGTCATTGTGGCGTGGTCTGCTTCCATAAAAGCCGAGTAGCTATCAATATGAGCATGAAAACCCTTTCGAATAATCAGTTGAGCGGTCGGAATATTTAAACTCGGATGAAATTCGGCATCTTGGGTACCTTGCACACAATGCTTAGGCCAAAGCACTTGTGGTCCATAGTCGAGTTCAATGGTTTCAAATGGCTGCTTACCCGAATGGTTCTGTGCAAAAGATATATGATTATCGGGATGCCAATCTTGTGTTAAAACAACATTTTCAAAATAATCAGCAAGTTGGTTAATCATTGGAATAATTGTATCGGCATCGGTAACTGCTAAATTTCCACCCGGTGTAAAACCATTTTGCACATCAACTACGATTAAAACCGCATTTTGTGGTTGTTTATTCATATTCATGTCATCTTCAATCCCAACCGGGAAAATTGCATTCTATCTTGCCATAAAAAAAGTACATATTAAGTAAGGTCCAGTCGAATCAGGCTCTATTGTTATATTTACCGGCCTCTCTCAGCTGACAATAATGAAAACATCCTATCTTTTCCTCAAGTTTACCTCGCGATTATCCGTTAGGCGTATTGTTCTTATGCGTCTGATCAGTCATAATTTGCATAATTGTCATTCAACAATCTGTTATTGTTAGAACTGGACAATCAAAATACTGCAACCATCCCACATTTTGTTTTTCTTACCTCAGATTCGGATGGATAAATAGGATATTTTTAAAAATGACTCAGCAAGCACAGACCATTCAAGGCTCAATCGTCGCAATCGTCACACCAATGTTGAAAGACGGCGGTGTAGATTGGAAGGGTCTTGAGAAGCTGGTTGAGTGGCACATAGAACAAGGTACAAACAGTATTGTAGCCGTCGGTACAACCGGCGAAGCCTCAACATTGAGCATGGAAGAGCACACACAGGTTATTAAAGAAATTATTCGTGTAGCCAATAAACGTATTCCAATTATTGCCGGTACTGGTGCAAACTCAACCCGTGAAGCAATCGAATTAACTAAAGCTGCGAAAGATCTTGGCGCAGATGCAGCTTTACTTGTGACGCCGTACTATAACAAGCCAACTCAAGAAGGCCTATTCCAACACTATAAAGCGATTGCTGAAGCCGTAGAACTACCTCTTATTCTTTATAACGTACCAGGTCGTACTGGTGTAGATCTTGCAAACGATACAGCTGTACGTTTAGCAGAGATCCCTAATATTGTTGGTATTAAAGATGCAACAGGTGATGTACCTCGTGGTAAAGCATTAATCGAAGCTTTAAATGGCAAGATGGCTGTCTACTCAGGTGACGACGAAACTGCTTGGGAACTCATGCTTCTTGGCGCTGACGGTAATATTTCAGTTACTGCAAATGTTGCACCTAAAGCAATGAGTGAAGTATGCGCTGTTGCGATTGCTAAAGATGAACAACAAGCGAAGACGATTAACAATAAGATTGCAAATTTACACAATATTCTATTTTGCGAATCAAACCCAATTCCTGTGAAATGGGCACTACATGAGATGGGACTGATTGATACTGGTATTCGTTTACCACTCACTCCTCTCGCTGAGCAATATCGCGAACCTCTCCGCAATGCCCTAAAAGATGCGGGAATTATTTAATAAGAGCAATTTATGATGCAATTACGTCTTGGTTTAGTCCTTGCAGTTTCAGCCTTAAGTTTAGCTGGCTGTGGTCGCTTCGCAATTAATAATCACTCTTTAGATTATAAAAATGCCAAGCAACTTGCCCCGCTTGAGTATCCTGCCGATGCAACTGTACGACCAGCGACACCTTTGTATCCTGCACCAACTGTTGACCAGCTCGCTATTGAGCACGCGCCGAAGTTTGAAAACCAGCGTGGTAACCGTTTTGCATTGCCACGCCCTGAACAAACTCAAGGTAACAATCCAACAGCAGATGCATCTGCTCAAACGACTACCGCGCTTGGACGTCCTCAGCTTGTGACCGACGGTAATAAAAACCCATTATTAAAAGTTGATGGGAATACGACCGAGATCTGGCAATACACCAAAGCGACATTAAGTACTTTAAATTACAACATCATCGCTCAAGGCAGTAATCAGGCGACGATTAAAGTAAATGACAATACTTATGTGCTTAAACTTACTGGTGTAGGTTCAAGTCATACTCTTGCTCTATTTAATGTAGACAACACTTTTGCAAGCCCAGATGTGGCTGCTGAAGTGTTAAACCAGATTTACCAAAATTGGCCAGCCTAGTCGTTTACTAGGCATTTTTTTTTAAAAGGTTCCCTCATGTTAAAACAAACCTTGCTCTATACTGGTAAAGCAAAATCTGTATATGAAACAGACAATGCCGACCATCTGATTTTAGTCTTTCGTGATGATGCCTCTGCGTTCAACGGCGAAAAAATCGAACAACTAGATCGTAAAGGCAAGGTGAACAACCTTTTTAACGCCTTCATCATGGAAAAACTTGCTGCTGCGGGTATTGAAACGCATTTTGAAAAATTGCTTTCTCCAACTGAAGTGCTTGTTAAAAAACTTCAAATGATTCCTGTTGAATGTGTAATTCGTAACTACGCAGCTGGTTCTCTATGTCGCCGTTTAGGTGTAGAAGAAGGTAAAGAGTTAACTCCTCCTACATTTGAATTGTTCTATAAAGATGACGGTCTAGGCGACCCAATGGTTAACGAATCTCAAGCGATTGCTTTAGGTTGGGCGACTGCTGAACAATTAGAACAAATGAAAGTGTTAACTTACCAAGTAAACGATGTATTAAAAGCATTATTTGCTGAAGGCAACATGATCTTGGTGGACTTCAAGCTTGAATTCGGTGTTTTCCATGACCGTATCGTGCTTGGTGATGAATTCTCTCCAGACGGCTGCCGTCTATGGGATAAAGACTCTAAGAAAAAACTCGACAAAGACCGTTTCCGTCAAGGTTTAGGCGGTGTTGTTGAAGCTTATGAAGAAGTTGCTGCTCGTTTAGGCGTAGATTTATCTGCTCTCTAATCGTTCAAACTTCATGAAAAACCGGGCTTTAGCCCGGTTTTTTTATATTTAATTACTTGAGATATTAAAAAGTAGACAGATTTGTCTATTAAAGTAAATTAGCACTTGCACAAACTTAATTTAAAACACTAAAATCTAAAAAAACATTAAGCACTTCACAATAATTAAATGTCAAAACTAGGGTAAAGCTATGGAAATATCTAAGCTTGAAAAGAGATTAACGAATCATCCAATCCTTTTTGGTGAAAATCCTTTGGTCTTATTAACTAACTTTAGCAATTCCGCCTTAAAACAAGGCTGGAGTCAGGCAGAAGTCGAATCTGTTATTTCTAAAGCCTCCCAAGGTGACTATATGGCACTGATCCGTACGTTAAGGGCTTATACATTTCTTTAATCTTATTGCTGATGATCTGCTGCAACTTCACATTCAATTTATAAAAAGACACATAAAGCTGTTAGGAATCGACTGGATTTATCCCAAGCACTGCCTTATCAATAAATAAAAATAAGAAATATAAATTATTTATTCAGTGAGGAGTAAACCTGATGGATCATGAAATAGAGGAAAAAAAAGTCGAGAAAACCTTAAGCTGGCGTGAAAAAATGGCAGTTGAAGAACATGAGAAACTGTCACCCCGTTTGGTCTATGAAATTATCCGCCGTGATGGTGCCGAAGAGCTGGATCGTCCAACGGCTGCACTGATCTTTTCAGGGATTGCTGCGGGTCTAGTCATCAGTTTTTCATTTGTATTTAAAGCCATTATTGCCTCTTATCTCCCAACTGATGCTGTTTGGACCGATTTAATCACAAATATCGGTTATACCATTGGGTTCCTGATCGCTATTTTGGGTCACATGCAACTCTTTACCGAGAATACCATCACCACTGTTGTACCTTTATTCAAACCCTTTACCTTCGATAAATTACGAGCAGTGGGCCGCTTATGGGGCATTGTAATTCTCTGCAATATTATTGGGACAGCATTGGCGAGTTTATTTTTCTTAACTACTCACCTGTTTACTCCAGATATTGACAAAGCACTAGATGAACTCGCCCATCATGTCGGTTCCTTTTCTGCAACCCAGAATATGCTCAAAGGTATTATGTCAGGGCTGTTAATTGCAGCGTTGGTCTGGATGTTACCCTCAGTTACTAATAAGTTCCTGCTCATCTTTTTCATGACTTACTTGATAGGACTGGGCGACTTTACCCATGTAGTGGTGGGTTCTACAGAAATGTCCTATCTCGTCTGGCAAGGAGAGGCCTCTATTAATGACTATCTATTTACTTTCCTCGTCCCCACCACCATTGGTAATATTATTGGCGGCACAGGCGTGTTTACGCTACTGATTTATGGTCAGGTGACTGAAGAACTAGAGCAGAAGCATAAATAAACTATTGTTCCTGCTGCCATCTGCGTTGCTGTAAGCGCTCACCTTCAACCTCACGCTTGTTTCTTGCAGATTCATAGAGTTTGGTTCCCTTTAACTCAGGTGGCAAATAGTCTTGCAACACAAAGTGCTCAGGATAATCGTGAGGATAGAGATAATTAATCCCATAGCCTTGTTGCTTCATCAGCTTGGTTGGTGCGTTTCTCAAATGCAAAGGTACAGGTAAATTTGCCGTTTTTTCAGCAAGTTCTAAGGCCTTATTAATCGCTAAATAAGTACTATTACTCTTTGCACTCGTTGCTAAATAAACCGCAGTTTGACCCAAAATAATTCGAGCCTCAGGCATACCCACCGCTTGTACAGAGCGGAAACACTCTCCTGCTAGCAATAGCGCATTAGGGTTAGAGTTTCCAATGTCTTCTGAGGCTGCAATCAGCATACGTCTTGCAATAAAAACCGGATCTTCCCCGCCTTTGAGCATACGTGCCATCCAATACAGGGTTGCATCTGGATCACTGCCGCGAATTGATTTAATAAAGGCAGAAACGAGATCGTAATGCTGCTCACCCGATTTGTCATATCGCGCAATATTTTGCTGAGCGACTTTCACGACCACCGCATTGGTAATCGTGTTTTCAACTTCTGGCTCAAACGTACTTGCAATTAAATCCAGTAAATTAAGCGCCTTACGAGCATCGCCTGCTGCAAATTGTATGAGAGCATCGTATTCTTCAACATGAATGTAACGCTCTTTTAAGAATTTATCGGCTTGAAGTGCATTATTAAGGAGTGTCTGAATTGCTTCACTATCTAAACTATTTAAGGTATAGACCTGACAGCGAGATAAAAGCGCACTATTCACCTCAAAAGATGGGTTTTCAGTCGTCGCGCCAATTAAGGTAATTTTGCCTTTTTCAACTGCACCCAATAATGCATCTTGCTGTGATTTATTAAAGCGGTGAATTTCGTCAATAAAAACCACAGGTGTCAGTAAATCACCACTTTCTGCAATCACTTCACGTAATTCTTTTACGCCCGTATTCAGCGCAGATAAGCTCACAAATGGGCGATCTATCGCTTGAGCCAAAAGCAAAGCAATTGTTGTTTTACCAACACCTGGTGGCCCCCAAAAAATAATAGAAGGCAAATGCCCCTGATCAATCATTTGACGCAGTGGCGCATGTTCACCTAACAAATGATCTTGCCCAATAATTTCAGACAAGTCTCTCGGGCGCAGGCGTTCAGGAAGTGGAATATGGGTGTCTGGCATCTCAAATTGCTTTATCGTCTTTTCACTATAGTCTATTGTGTCTCACAGAAATCTACAATTTGAATCTATGAGACACGTCCGTTATTTATAGGCTGGTTCGCATTAAGAGGGTTTCTTACTTAGCTTCAGTAAACGCGCATTTGAGCCATCTTCAATGACCCAAATCGAGCCATCTTGGGCTTCATGTAATCCACGAATACGTTTTTTCATATCTAATCTTTGCACTTCTTTCACGGGTTTATGCTCTAAATCCACCACAATAATTGCTTCTGAAGATAGCCCGCCGATTAACGCCTTATTTTTCCATGCAGGAAATTGTTGTCCCTGATAAATGATCAGGCTCGACGGAGAGATTACGGGAGTCCAGTCAATTTCTGGTGCTTTAAATTCTGGGCGAGTGTGATGGTCTGGAATAGGTTGACCTGAATAATGGTCTCCATTTGAAACGATTGGATAACCATAATTTTCACCTTTTACGATGACGTTAAGCTCATCACCACCTTTAGGCCCCATTTCAACTACCCAGAGTTGTCCTTGGCGGTCAAAAGCCATACCTAATGGATTACGGTGTCCAAGCGACCATATTTCAGCAGTAACCCCGCCTTGCTTATAAAAAGGGTTATCTACAACCGCTGAACCATCCTCATTTAAACGCAAGATTTTACCCAAGTTACTTTTCATGTTTTGAGCAGGGTCAAACTTTTGTCGCTCACCTGAACTGACCCACAGCTTACTGTCCGCACCAAAAAGCATACGATGTCCATAATGGCCTTGTCCTGAAACTTTAGGTACTTGCTGCCAAATCTGCTTTATATTGGTAAGTTTTGGCTGATTGGGATTAGATAAATCTAATTTCGCACGCGAAATCACTGCCCCAGATCCGCCTTGCCCTTTTGTAGCGTAGCTGAGATAAACCCAATAATTCTTAGCAAAGTCAGGGTGTAAAGCTACATCTCCTAAACCACCCTGTCCCCCATAGTTCACTGCTGGAACGCCTTGAACATCCAAGATTTGTTTATTTTTAGGGTTAAAAATTTTTAATTTACCTTGCCGTTCAGTGACTAATAAACGCTGATCAGGCAAGCTGGTCAAAGCCCAAGGTTCATTGAATTGAGCAAATATTTCAGTTTGATAAGGTTGTTTGGTTAAGGCGGTCTGCTCTGTTTTTGCAGACGTATTTTGTTCAAGATTTTTTGAATTTGTATTATTAGACCCACAAGCCATCAACAAAAAAAAGCTACTACATAATAAGGGGGTTGCTAATCGTCTCATCACTCTTATCTCCTTTTGTTTTTATTGTTATATAACGGAGATGAGTAAAAAATTTACGATAAAATGTTACTTTATAATACGTTGTAATTAAAAATGCCCATCATAAGCATATTAACGCACCCATCTTACGACATAATCTTCAAGATCATCTTCATGGACATCAACTTCAGAAAGACAACGTCCAGCAACTGACTTTTTCGCCTTAACGACGCTTTGTCTCGAACCTGTATTTAAATAATGCCAAGAAGGTAGATTTTTGCCTTCATTCAATCGCTTATAGGCACAGCTCGATGGTAACCAATGAATTGTTTTTAAAGACTCTGGGGTTAGTTGCAAACAGTCTGGCACTTGCTGCTGACGATTTGGATAATCGGTACAACGTCCTGTATCACAATCGAGTAACTTACAGGCCACTTTGGTATAAGCCACCTCATGGGTATCTTCATCTTCAAGCTTGACCAAACAGCACAAACCACACCCATCGCATAAAGCTTCCCACTCAATTTGAGTGAGTTGCTCTAATGGATAGTTTTTCCAGAAGAGTGGTCGAAGTGAGGTCTCGGTAGACATAATGTTTTAGCAGCTGATGAGATGAAACAGTGACTAAGTATAACATTGAAGTCGTCTGTACGAAAAAAGAAGCTGTATTCCTAGCATCACAAAATGATTGTTTAATATACATTTCAACCACATAAACGACACATTCGGTGCAAAAAACAAGCTATATAGTTAAACAACAATGAAAAAATAAGGAGAACAGCATATGTTCCGTTGGGCTATAATTTTTGCAGTGATTGCACTCATTGCCAGTCTATTAGGGTTTGGTGGTGTTGCAGGACTATCTAAAGACTTTGCCGTGATTTTATTAGTTGTGGCTGTAATTCTCGCTGTCATTGGGTTCATTTCCCGAGGCAGAACGTAACTTAATTATGATCACCTAAAAAGAAGGAACTGGTTTCCTTCTTTTTTATTGCTTGAAGATTTCTATCTTTTGTTTTGATGTAGATTCTTACACAGTTATTTATATTAGTTTTATCTTTTTATGCTTTAATCAAGCGTGTTTAAATCTCTTTAAATTTCAGGATTAAGGTTATGAGTACAGCAATTAAAACCCGTGAAATTCAATATACTGCACCAGATGGAAGCCATTTAATTGGTTACTTTGCGGCTCCAGATAGTGAAACACCTGTTGCGGGTGTAATTGTTGGTCCTGAGTGGTGGGGTCGTAACGAATATACGGAACAACGTGCACGCGAGCTTGCTGAACATGGCTATGCTGCGCTTGCAATTGATATGTATGGCGATAAAAAAGTAACTTCGACTGCCGCTCAAGCCTATGAATGGATGATGCAGACATTTGAAAATTTAGATACGGTTACTGACCGTGCCAATGCAGCGCTTCAAACTCTAGCGGCCCAACCAGAAGTAAATAGTGAAAAACTTGCTGCAATTGGTTTCTGCTATGGTGGCAAAGTTGTATTAGACCTTGCTCGCTCAGGTGCACCACTTAAATCAATTATAACGTTCCATGCTACATTAGCTCCGAAAGCACCTGCTCAAAAAGGCAGCATTCAGGGTGAAGTTTTAGTACTACATGGTGAACTAGACAGCATGGTCACCTTAGAAGATGTTGCTAATTTTGAAAAAGAGATGCAAGCTGCTGAGGTTAAACACGAAGTAGTGGTTTTAGAAGGTGCTAAACATGGCTTTAGTAACCCGCTTGCAGATGAAAAAGCTAAAGCGAACGGTGTAGACCTTGGCTACAATAGCGAAGCGGAAAAACAAGGCCTTGCTAAAATGTACGCGTTGTTAGATCGTACTTTAAAATAAAAGAAGCCAATTTGGAGCAAATGTTTTTTCGCATTTGCTCCCTTAAATGTTTATGACTTTGCAATATTTTTACTGTATTTTTTAAACCATACTTCAATAACTATACTCCCGTTGAGCTAGAGCAAAGCCTAGTCTTATTTCCCGCACTCGGGGTTTAATGGAATAACATGAGAGGATACAACAATGACTGACAAGAAATGTCCGTATTGCGAATTTGATGAATATGACATCATTGATAAGAATGAATTTGCTGTAATTTTGCCTGATTCTAATCCGCTATCTAAAGGCCACTGTGTGGTAACGCCACTACGCCATGTTCGTTCTTTTTTTGATATCACTTCTAAAGAACATCAAGGCTTGCTTACACTTCTTGAAATTGCTCGCCACGAAACACAGCTTCGCCATCAACCAGACGGTTTCCATATTGGCTTCAATGATGGTGAAGTGTTCGGACAAAATTCTGATCATTTCCACATTCATGTCATTCCGTACTACAAAAACCAACCGTTGAAACTTGACCAACGTTGGGGTGTACAAAAGGATTAATCCTTTTTATACATGAAGCAGAGGTTACTCATTATCAGGTAATCTCTGTTTTAACATACTCTCGCTGTTCGCCTGCTTTAAACAAAATTTCATCTAAATTTCAGCTATAATTTAGCCCTTACTTCTCTTCTATAGCTGTTCATGCCTGAATTTTCTTTTTCTGATGCCCTTTTAAACTGGTTCGATCAACATGGTCGTCACGATTTGCCTTGGCAAGTTGCAGATGATCCGTACAAAGTTTGGGTTTCTGAAATTATGTTGCAGCAGACTCAGGTAAAAACGGTTCTGCAATATTTTGACCGCTTTATGGAGCGCTTCCCAACTGTAGAGACGTTAGGTCATGCAACTTGGGATGAAGTAGCACCTTATTGGGCGGGTCTGGGCTATTACGCTCGTGCACGCAATTTGCATAAAGCTGCTGGCCTTGTCACTCAGCAAGGTAGGTTTCCTAAAACACTAGAAGAATGGATTGCACTACCCGGCATTGGTCCCTCTACCGCAGGTGCACTCATGTCTTTGGGTCTACGTCAGTACGGCGTGATCATGGATGGCAACGTGAAACGCGTTTTAGCTCGTTTCTTTGCCATTGAAGATGATTTAAGCAAACCACAGCACGAACGTGAAATGTGGAAACTGGCTGAAGAGCTTTGCCCGACACATCGTAACCATGACTACACGCAAGCGATTATGGACTTGGGCGCGACGATTTGTACGCCTAAAAAACCGCTTTGTTTATATTGTCCAATGCAAGCTCATTGTCAGGCTTATCAGCAAGGTTTAGAACAAGAATTACCTTTTAAGAAACCGAAAAAAACACCACCTGTTAGAACAGCAGATGTTCTTATTATTCAATGTGAAGATGAATGGTTCTGGCAACAACGCCAAGCCCATGGTCTATGGGGCGGTTTATTCTGTTTACCTATTTTAGAAAATGAACATGAGCGACTAAGCTTAAGTCAGCAATTTAAATTACAACCTCAACCGCAAACTTTTCAGATCAGTCATAGTTTCACTCACTTCACATGGTTACTTAATGCCCACATGTTCCACGTGGAACCTGACCAAAAAGAACATCTGGCTATTGAACTTGAAGGCCAATGGTTGAGTCCGGAACAGGCTATTGCTAAAGGAGTTCCAACAGCTATGAAAAAATTGATCTCGACGAGTCGTTCGTGACATAGTGGGTAAAATAATTTTGATATGACTGTGACAGGGAGTATTTTGTGCGACGTTTTGTTTCTCATTTCTCACTTGGTTTTCTGTTTATTCTATTGGCGGCCTGTGCCAGTGCACCTAAGAAACCTGCCCCACTTCCACCTGTTCAAGTTAATAAACTTAAAAGTATGCAGCTTCCAAATCGACTGCCTGTACCCGTGAAAGGTGTCGATCGAGATGAGTTAAAAGACACATGGGGAGCTGCTCGCAGTCAAGGTCGTAGTCACGAAGGAATTGATATTTTGGCTCCACGTGGAACCAAAGTGTACAGTGCAACCGAAGGACTCATTGCCGATCTTCGCAATAACAACTTAGGTGGCAAAGTCATCTGGATTTTAGGTCCAGCTGGAACATGGCATTATTATGCCCACCTTGATGACCACAAACGTGGCTTAAATGTTGGTGACTATGTCAAAAAAGGCGATCTAATCGGCTATGTCGGCAATACGGGCAATGCACGTTATACTTCACCTCATCTTCATTATGGTCTTTACCTAGATGGTAAAGGACGTGGTGCTGTTAATCCTTATTCATATTTACGCTAGGAACATTTTATGTCGGAAGCGCTGATCAATCGCTTAGTAGAGTTTGCCGAGTCTGGCAACCAGCAAAAGATCATTTTAAATGGCAATAGCTATCAAGGTTGGATCATGGAAATCAGCGATGATGCCCTGCTAATCAGTACCGGTTTTTCAGATAAAGTTGGTAAAGACTTTTGGCTAAAGTTTGAAGACTTAACTCAAGCTGAACTGTATTATTGGGATACTCGCCCAAATGAATGGGTGCTGTTTAAACTTTAAAATTCTAAGATAAATATAAGGAGCATTATCATGAAAACTCAACGTTGCGGATGGTGTTCCGACGATCCACTCTATATTGCCTACCATGATGAAGAATGGGGCAAACCGGAACATAACGAAGCACGTTTATTTGAAATGCTTTGCCTTGAAGGCCAGCAAGCTGGTTTATCTTGGATTACCGTACTGAAAAAAAGAGAAAGCTACCGTCAGCACTTTTTTAATCATCCGATTGCAGAAATTGCTTCATTCACAGATGATTTTTTAGAACTAAAATTATCCGATGCAGGCTTAATTCGCCACTTAGGCAAACTCAAAGCTATTCGTGATAATGCAATTGCTTGGCAAGCTCTCAAGGCCCAAGTTGGTGATGTTCCTAAATGGCTTTGGCAGTTTGTAGATGCAGCTCCACAACACAATGATGTTGTAGATTATCGTAAGGCTCCTGCACAAACTGAACTCAGCGTAAAACTTTCCAAGACTCTTAAAAAGAATGGCTTCAAATTTGTCGGCCCAACCACCTGTTATGCTTTTATGCAAGCAGTAGGTATGGTCGATGATCATGAAAACGATTGTCAATTTAAAGCTTCATAACCCACTCGAACGGTTCAAATCCGCTTAAGGAGTTTCCGATGAGCAATAATACGATTCAGGCTTATGCCGCAATGCAAGCAGGTGAGAAACTGGTTCCCTACCAATTTGATGCAGGTGAATTACAACCGCATCAGGTTGAGGTAAAAGTTGAATACTGTGGTTTATGTCATTCTGATGTTTCTGTTTTGAACAATGAATGGCGCTCGACTGTCTACCCTGTGGTTGCGGGTCATGAAATTATTGGACGAATTGTTGCTTTGGGTTCAGAAGCCAAAGGTCTACAAATCGGGCAACGTGTCGGCATTGGCTGGACTGCTGAAAGTTGCCAAGCCTGTGATGAATGTATTGGTGGTCAGCAAGTACTTTGTACAGGCGGAAGTGTTGCAACAATCGTGGGGCATGCTGGTGGTTTTGCCGATAAAGTCCGGGCAGGCTGGCAGTGGGCTATTCCCCTCCCTGACGATTTAGACGCTGAAAGTGCTGGTCCTTTACTTTGTGGCGGAATTACCGTTTTTGACCCGTTGCTTAAACATAAAATTCAAGCAACACATCATGTCGGTGTGATTGGCATTGGTGGCTTAGGTCATATCGCCATTAAGCTACTCAAAGCATGGGGCTGTGAAATCACTGCTTTTAGTTCTAATCCTGATAAAACAGTAGAACTCAAAGCAATGGGAGCTGACCATGTCGTGAATAGCCGCGATACAGACGCGGTAAAAGCTCAAAAAGGTAAATTCGATTTATTGCTAAGTACCGTGAATGTGACTCTAAATTGGCCTGCTTTTATTGCAACACTGGCACCAAACGGAACCTTACATTTCTTAGGCCTTACGCTTGAGCCTGTTCCTGTTTCTGTTGGCTCTCTTATTGGTGGTGCTAAGTCAGTGACTGGTTCACCTACGGGCTCACCTGCTGCACTACGTCAGCTTTTAAAGTTTGCTGCACGCAAAAAAATTGCGCCTCAAATTGAGCTATTTCCAATGTCACAGCTTAATGAGGCAATTGAACGTCTACACTCAGGTCAGGCACGCTACCGCATTGTGTTGAAAGCAGACTTTGCAGAATAAAACTAACTCACGTTTTTCATCTGTTGTCGTGACCATTCCGCCAAGTCACTAATTGCTTGGCGGACATCTGCTGTTAATTCATGACCCGCATTTAAACGAATGAAGTGTCGATATCGTTCATCCTCACCAAAAACATGGCCTGGTACCACGGTAATTCCTTCAGCTTTCGCAGTGTAATAAAGCGCTAAGGTATCTACTTCCTTTGGTAACTGTATCCAGAGTGCGTAGCCCCCTTCTGGCTGACTTAACGCAATGGGAAGGCCGTCAAAGGCTCTTAAAATACAACTTCGATATTGCTCGACCTGCCGCATTAGATTTGGTCGTAGCTGCTCTAAATGCTCTCGATAACCACGGCTATAAATAAAATCAGCTAAGCCTAATTGTAGCGGTGTATTTACGCCAATATTACTTGCCAGTAGCTCTAGTTTTAAATGCTGTAGCTTTGAGCTTAAACAAAACCACCCCACCCGATATGCACTCGACAGCGACTTAGAAACTGATCCACACCAAATGACATAGCCTTCGCGGTCCCAATAGCGAATCGGTAGCGGGCGTTCGTTGCTGTAACCGCATTCACCAAAAATATCGTCTTCAATAATAAAGCACTGATACTTTGCAGCTAATTCAGCAATCTTTTGTTTTTCTGCATTACTTAAACAATATCCTAAAGGATTTTGATAATTGGCTGTCATCAAGCAAACCTTCGCCAACCCCTGCTCCATCAATGATTCTAAACGTTCAAGATCAATGCCACGATGATGTGCTGGAATTTCAATAATCTGCCGTTTTAAACTTGCTAAAAGCTGTAGTTGCCCATTAAAAGTAGGCGTCGGAATCAAAATACTATCGCCTACTTCTGTTAGATGCTGAATGACTAACGATAAAGCGGGGATGCAACCATTAGTAATAAAAATATCTTCCGTTGCAATGAAGATTCCGTCTTCGCGCCAATGATCAGAAAGCGCTTTTCTTAATTGCTCATGTCCTTGTTTATTACAATAAAGAAAGTCTTGTGGTTGGCAATTTTTTAAAGCCCGTTGAATAGAACGACGTAAACCCTCTACCGGAATAAAATGCGGCGTCAACTGAATCGAACCTAACGGTACGAGATGGCTTTGTAAGGCGGCTTCTTGAATTTGGTTATGCAACTCTAAATTTGAGACTTGCCGAGGTAAAGACAAAAAATCTAGGCTATCAGGAATAGGACTAGATTGAGTACGAGCAACCACAAAATAACCTGATTTCGGCTTTACATAAATCAGTCCCCTCGCCTCAAGCAATTCATAGCAACTTTTTGCCGTGCTTAAGCTAATACTATGCTGACGAGCGAAATCTCGTAATGAAATCAGCTTCTGATGAGGCTTGAGCTCATCTTGATAAATTCGATGTGCTAATTGATTGGCAAGAACCTGATATTGAAAAGTCATTCTGTGCTGCTTTTTTAAAAATTTCTGTATCTGTACTGGTTTATAGAACACCTTTACGCTATAGAAATCAACTCAAAGAGTAGCAAGATCATGAAATTAAAAGCTATATTGTTATTTACTATTGTTTTAGCAGGTTGCCAGCCACAACCAAAAAACGAGCAGTATAGACATACGGTTTGCCAAAGTCTCATTGAAGGTTATTTAAAAATGACCAATCAACAAGACTATAAAATGGAGCAACGCACTGATGATGAAGCCAATACGATTTCTCATTATCAATATAAGCGTAATAGCTCAAATGAAGTTGTCATGGTGAATTCGACTTATTCCAAATTATATTTTAGTTGTCGACAACAGCAAAAAAGCTATTTTCTGGCCCAGCATTCATCAGAGGGACAAATCACTCCAATTTTAGAAGTTCATTTTCCAACTGATGGTTATGCTACTTTTAGAGAGCGCTTTTAAAACCATCTTTTAACTGTTCTACCAAAAACTCAATAAATAAACGAATTCTTTTTGGTAGATGCTCTTGTTGATAATACACAGCATGGATGCTTTGATATTGATGTTCAATTTGGTTTTCAAATAAGGCTATCAATCGCCCGTCTTGAATATCTTTCCAAATTTCAAATTCAGATAGTCGTGCAATACCATGGCCTCTAATCGTGAGTTGACGTACCGTCTCACCACTAGAAGCTTTAATATTTGCTTGTGCAAAAAAATATTCATCGCCGATTTTAATCGGCCAGCTATTAATATAGGCAGGTCTGGTAAAACCAATCAAATCATGATTTTCGAGTTGTTCAGGTTGTGTTGGTGTGCCTTTAATCGCTAGATATTCTGGGCTCGCAACAATAAATAAGCGACTTTTACACACCAGTTTGGCATGCAGACTCGAATCATTAAGCTCCCCAAACCGAAATGCCACATCGGTTTTATGCTGCAATAGATCAATCACCTGATCATTACTATTTAACTCAATTTCAATATTTGGATAACACTCTCGAAACTTATGCATTAATGGGGCAATCACGTGTAAAACAAACGGCGTTGCTGAATCAATGCGAATGAGTCCCGCAGTACCCTGATCAGATTTTTGTAGTTCTTCTTCAGCCGCATTTAGCTCATTTAAGATTTTACGGGCCTTTACCAAAAATTGTTGCCCTTCTTGAGTGAGTTTCAATTTACGTGTCGTTCGCTCTAACAAAGTCACATCTAACTTTGCTTCCAAGCGTGTTAAAGATCGACTAACTCCCGAAGGTGTTTGTTTTAAATGCTCTGCTGCCGCAACAAAAGAACCCGTATCAACGATTGCGATAAACGCGACGAGTTCTTCAATTGTTGATTTCATGTCTTATTCCATTATTGACTAATGATCAAAGATATTTTGCTTATTCATCTATTTTTTCGCAACAATAAAAAAAGCAAAATGCACATCAAGTTAAATGATTATTCAAATTTAGGTAAACACATGAATATTCCACGTTTTGGTCTAGGTACTTTCCGTCTTAAAGAACAAGCAGTCATTGATTCTGTGAAAACTGCTTTAGACGTAGGTTACCGCGTAATTGATACTGCTCAAATCTATGACAATGAAGCAGCGATTGGTCAAGCCATTGCCGAAAGCGGTGTATCGCGTCAGGACTTATTTCTAACCACAAAAATCTGGGTAGATAATTTTGCTCAAGATAAGTTTATTCCAAGCTTAAAAGAAAGCTTAGAAAAGCTTCGTACTGACCATGTCGATTTAACTTTGATTCATTGGCCAGCACCAGATTTAGGCGTTTCGATTCCTGAAATCATGACACTTTTACTTGAAGCGAAAGAACAAGGTCTTACTAAACAAATTGGTATTTCAAACTTCAATATTGAGCTTACCCAACAAGCGATTGACACAATTGGTGCTGAAAATATTGCAACTAATCAGATTGAGTTAAGCCCTTATCTTCAAAACCATAAACTTGTAAATTTCTTACAAGAGAAGAATATTGATGTCACTTCATATATGACGCTTGCGTACGGTAAAGTGCTTCAAGACCCTGTTTTAACTGAAATTGCAGCAGCTCATAAAGCAACGACAGCACAAATTGCACTTGCATGGGCATTGCAACGTGGTTTTGCAGTTATTCCATCTTCGACTAAACGTGAAAACCTGATTAGCAACTTAAAAGCACAGGATATCGAGTTAACTTCAGCTGAAATGCAAATGATTGCCGAACTTGATCGTAACAGTCGTGAAGTTAGCCCAGAGCCATGGGCACCAGTTTGGGACTAAACTCATGAACACTCAATCAAATACGGCGTTCTCGTTATTGGCATTGGCAATTGGTGCCTTTGCCATTGGCACCACGGAATTCTCACCAATGGGGCTGTTGCCGAATATCGCTAATGATTTAGGGATTTCAATTCCAACAGCCGGAATGTTAATTACGGGCTATGCGCTTGGCGTCATGCTAGGTGCCCCGTTCATGACCCTGTGGTTTGGTGGTTTTGCACGACGTAATGCGCTTATCTTTCTGATGGCGATCTTTACGGTAGGTAACCTGATAGCAGCGTTTTCACCAAGCTATATGAGCTTATTAGGTGCGCGTCTCATCACAAGCCTTAACCATGGTGCTTTCTTCGGGATCGGTTCAGTTGTAGCAGCAAGCATTGTGCCCGCACATAAACAGGCCAGTGCTGTAGCAACCATGTTTATGGGCTTAACCATTGCCAATATTGGTGGTGTACCTTTGGCAACATGGGTTGGGCAAAACATTGGCTGGCGTATGTCCTTCCTTGCGATTTCATTGCTTGGTGTGATTACTATGCTCGCTTTATGGAAAGCATTACCAAAAGGTATGGTTGCCCAAAAACCGAATGTGAAAGCTGAGTTGAAAGTGTTAACGCGCACTCCTGTAATACTTGCTCTACTCACCACCGTGCTTGGTGCAGGTGCAATGTTTACGCTCTATACCTATATCGCGCCAAGTTTGACTGAGTTTACACATGCTTCACCGACCTTCATTACGTTTATGCTTATGTTGATTGGTGTCGGTTTCTCAGTGGGGAACCATTTAGGCGGTCGCTTTGCAGATTTGTCTATTAACAAAACTCTGATTGGCTTCTTGGTTCTGTTAATTGTAATGATGATGACTTTCCCAATCCTTGCACAAAGCCAGATTGGAGCAGCCATTGCTTTAATGATCTGGGGTGCTGCAACTTTTGCTTTAGTTCCACCATTACAAATGCGTGTAATGTCTGTCGCTCACGAAGCACCAGGCCTTGCCTCTTCAGTAAATATCGGTGCCTTTAACTTAGGTAACGCAGTTGGAGCAGCAGCAGGTGCTTTAGTACTCGATTTAGGTTGGGGTTATAGCGCAGTATCATTTGCTGGTGCATTGCTAGCAGGGTTAGGTTTGTTATTGGTTTTATTCCAAATCAAACGCGAGAGTAGTCCCGCCCAAGCATTACAGCAGTGTTCAGATTAATAAAAAAAGCGCCTGATCTCAGGCGCTTTTTTAAGTTATTTATTTTAAAATATCTGGTAATTTAGGTTGTTCATAAATCGGACTAGTCACTTCCCGCTTCATTTTCAGCAACATCTGGTAAGGCTGTTGTTGAACAAACATATTTACGAAGCTCAGCGGAATCGCACCAGCTGGGTCAGCATAACCACTTGTGGTTACTTTAACTTTGTTATTCGCTAATTTCTGGAAGGTCCAGTCCCCTTCATAGCGAGTTAAGCGCACGACATCAGGTTGTATCGGATAATTACTATTAATTGCTGTGTTTTTAATGGTAATTAAGCCATTGGCTGCTTTACTCATTTTTCCTTTCACGACCACATCGCGATCTTTTAGAGGAAAAGGAAAATCTAACAGCATATAGAGTGTGAATTCACCCTTTTTCTCATCTTGAGACAACATCTGAACCTTGCCCATATAAGGCACCCACTGATCGGCACGATTTACATCTAAAATCACAGCGACAGCGCGTTCAAGTGGCACATCAAAAGTCGTTTCAGCCTTATATTGAAAGACTGGATTATCAGTCTTTTGATAGGTCCAGACTTTAATATTATTACGGTCTAAGCTGAGTTTAGCTTTTTCCGTAGAAGCAGCCCCCGTCCAGAAGCTGCTTAAGCAAAGAAGAGTGGTCAAGGCAATTTGTTTTTTATTCATGTTCTGCTCTATCTTGTTTTTCTCGCTACACATGGAATACGGACAGGGTTTTAAACCTGTACGTCGTTCAATCCTAAAACATCTTTCATGTCATATTTACGCGCTTCACGGCCCACAACCCATGCAGCAGCTCGCACTGCCCCAGCAGCAAAGTTCATACGATTCGTTGCTTTATGAGTCACTTCAACACGCTCACCTTCACCAATGAACATCACAGTGTGCTCACCAACAATATCGCCCCCACGAATGGTTTCAAAACCAATCGTTTGACGTTCACGCGGACCTGTGTGCCCTTCACGGCCATAAACAGCAACTTCTTTTAGGTTACGGCCTAAAGTATCTGCAATCGCTTCACCCATCATTAACGCTGTACCTGACGGCGCATCTACTTTATGACGGTGGTGAGCTTCAATCACTTCAATATCTACTGTATCGCCAAATACTTTTGCTGCAAGCTCAAGTAACTTGATTGATACATTTACGCCTACTGAATAGTTCGCTGCGTAAACTACAGGTGTATGAGTGGCAACTTCGTCTAATTCAGCTTTTTGCTCATCTGACATACCTGTTGTACCAATAACCATGGCAACACCAGCTTCACGGCAAAGCTTCAAATGCTGAGCAGTTGCAACTGGTGCAGTAAAATCAATGATTACATCGCAATCTTTCAGAACATCGGCCAAGCTTCCTGAAACCTTCACACCCACTGAACCAATACCAGCAAGCTCACCTGCATCAGTGCCCACTAAACTACTTTCTGGACGCTCTACCGCAGCAGCTAATTGATAGCCTGCCTGTTGAACTGCTTGAATAAGCGTACGGCCCATACGACCGCCTGCACCTAAAATACCAATGCGTGGAGCTGCTGACATAATCTTCCCAATCTTCGGTTTTACGTAATTTACCTACTATATCAAAACTCTTTGCTCATCTTAAAAAGTAAAAATTATTTTTTGAGATGAACTGAAATTTAATCTGTTTTCACAAAAGTTAAAGAATTGATCTGCACACTACGGACCACGAATGAAAAAAAGATGACTATAAGGAGTTCAGCATGCATTCGAGAATTATTGGCTTTACCGTGATGATGGGGATTATGAGTTCAATGGCATTTGCAGAGCCTGCAATCCAGCCAGGAGACACCTTAGAAAGCTTATCTAAAGTACGTATTACAACTAACGTAAGTACTCAAACAGCAACACCTACAGCTCAAACTGTAGTAACCGATGCCAACACTGACGTTAAAGTTGAAGATATTGACCCGATTATTGGCGAAACAGCAGCAGAGGCACCAAAAGTAGCTGTACAGGCAGAAGCAGTAGCTGCACCAGTAATCGAAAATGCTCCTACTCTTGCTTCTAGCGAACCGACTGTAAGTGTTAATGATATTGATGTTGCTCACCCTACAGAGTAAGCAGACGTAATTTTCTTTTAAGCAGAATAAAAATAATAAGATGAATCAGCGCAATAAAAAGGCGGATATTTTATGAATATCCGCCTTCTTTTTAATTTCTTATCTAATCAAGTATTAATCGAACAAACGATCAAAGAATGATTTTTTCTTCGGTGAAGAAGCACTGTCTTCGCCATCAAAAGAAGCTTGCAACTCTTTAAGTAATTCACGTTGACGAGAATTTAAGTTGACTGGTGTTTCTACCACAATACGGCAGAGTAAATCACCCACCATGCTGCTACGTACTGGACGAACGCCTTTGCCACGTAAACGGAATAATTTACCTGTTTGAGTTCCCTCAGGAATCTTCAAGCTAACGCGACCTTCCAAAGTTGGAATTTCAATTTCTTTACCAAGTGCAGCATCAGCAATGCTCACTGGTACGTCCATATAAAGATCGGCACCATCACGTTGGAAAATTTCGTGTTCACGAACAACGACTTCAACGTACAAATCACCTGATTGGCCATCACGAATTGCTTCGCCTTTGCCACTCAAACGAACGCGGTCACCATTATCTACACCCGCTGGAATTGTAACTTCCAACGTTTGCTGGCGATCAGCGACACCTGAACCATGACATGCCTGACAAGGGTTTTTAATAATTTTACCTTGGCCACGACAAGTACCACATGTTTGTTGTACCGAGAAGAAACCTTGCTGCATACGTACTTGTCCTGAACCATGACAAGTTTTACAGGTTTCAACATCTTTTGGATTTTTTGAACCTTTACCATCACACACATCACAAGGTGCTGGAGCAGTAAAGGTAATGGTTTTTTTCACCCCTTTTACAGCTTCTTCAAGGGTAAGTTCCATTACATAGCGTAGATCTGATCCGCGACGTTGACGCTGTTGACGTCCACCACCACCGAATGCACCACCGAAGATATCACCGAACTGGCTGAAAATGTCTTCGGCACTAAATCCACCAAAGCCACCACCACCGCCGCCAAAGCCGCCTTCGAACGCATTATGACCCATGCGATCGTACATGCTACGCTTTTCGCTGTCCGATAAAACTTCATAAGCTTCAGCAGCTTCTTTAAATTTCTCTTCAGCTTCGGCATTGTCAGGGTTTCTATCAGGATGATATTTCATCGCCAATTTACGGTAGGCTTTTTTGATCTCATCATCACTTGCGGTTTTTGAAACGCCTAAAACCTCATAATAATCACGTTTAGCCATTTTTGGCGGTGCTCCTCACGGAATTTTATCAATACTCTATTGCCGACTAAATGGGGGGCTTTAGCCGAATTTACAAGGGTAAAATGTTTAAAAAATAGATATATTAAAAAACTGCCTTATTTTTTAAATATTTAGACAAGCCTTTTAACCATGCATTTAATAGAAATAACCACGCAATAGCACTAAATACCACACCCGCAACCGTAGAGGCGGTTACCCAGAGGTTACTGTCCCATGCAAAAAAGAAGAGCGGAATAAACCAGACCACAGCAAAAATTGCCATACAAAGAAATAGAATCCCGTTTCGCATAATCCATAGTGCATGCGCATGAATCCAAACTTCTGCATTATCTACAACCGCCACTTTACGAGCGACCAAATAAGCAAAGGCCGCAAAAATAACCGTAAACAATGCAAGAAACATGAACGCATAAGAAATTACTATATAACGGCGATGCTGTTCGATATGGTCTTGCCCCATCTGTATTTCACCTCAATTCACTGCACTTAGCCTATTTTTTATGCAGTGAAATAATCCTGTATTTTTTGTGTAAAGACAGGTGCTACTATATTGGAGTTTTCAATATTTCGCACCTTTATTCACAAAAAATTTATGTATTTTATGCGGTTTTTTTCACCTTAAACCACGCTGCGTAGAGCGCAGGTAAGAAAAATAATGTCAGTAAGGTGGCAACAATCAAGCCGCCCATGATCGCAACTGCCATTGGACCAAAGAAAATACTTCGTGAAAGTGGAATCATGGCCAAAACTGCGGCTAATGCAGTCAAAATAATCGGGCGGAATCGACGCACTGTCGCCTCAATAATCGCTTCCCATGTTGGATGCCCTGCTTGCCTGTCTTGTTCAATTTGATCAATCAAAATAAGCGAGTTACGCATGATCATCCCAGAGAGTGCAATTGTGCCCAACATGGCCACAAAGCCAAATGGTTTGTTAAATAGGAGCAAGAATAAAACCACACCAATTAAACCAAGCGGAGCTGTTAACAACACAATAGTCGCGCGTGATAAGCTTTTGAGCTGAATCATCAGTAATGTCATAACCACAGCCAAGAACAGTGGCATACCCGCATTAACGGAATTTTGCCCACGTGCAGACTCTTCTACAGTTCCACCAACTTCAACCAGATAACCACTTGGTAATTCAGCACGTAATTTATTCATTGATTCAGCTAACTCGCCAACAACAGTCGCTGGTTGTAATTGAGTGCGAATATCTGCGCGAACAGTAATGGTTGGTAAGCGGTTACGATGCCAAATTAAACCATCTTCAAACTTATACTCAATTTTAGCGATTTGAGCTAAAGGCACAGTCGTTCCGTTGGTCGTTGGTACAGCTAAACTTGCTAGGGAAGCCACTTCAACTCGTTCGCTCTGATCGCCGCGTAAACGGATTTCGATGAGTTCACGCTTTTCACGATATTGCTCAATCGCACTACCTGTAATTGATGCATTAATGAAATTCGCTAAATCGACACTAGAGACACCCATTTGTCGAGCACGATCTTGGTCAATTTGAATTGAAATAATCTTACTCGGCTCACCCCAATCTAAATGCACATTGGTGGTATTCGGGTTTTCGCTAATCAGTTTAGCGACTTTCTGTGCTTCTTGACGGACCAAATTTTGATCTTCACCCGACACACGATATTGCAATGGATAGCCAACAGGAGGACCATTTTCCAGTAATGACACGCGAGTACGAACTTGCGGCAGCAATTGTCTAATTTGTTTGTCTAACGAGCGTCGAATTTCATCACGATCATCAAGTGATGATGCCAGAACTACAAACTGCGCAAAGCTGGCTTGCGGTAATTGCTGGTCTAACGGTAAATAAAAACGTGGTGAACCTGTACCGACATAAGCCACATAGTTATCAATACCTTTTTGTTTAGACAGGAATTTTTCAACCTTTTTCACAGCTTGTTCTGTCGCTGTTAAAGAAGCACCTTCTTCAAGTTTTAAATCGACTAAAATCTCGGCGCGGTTCGAAGGTGGGAAAAACTGCTGAGGCACGATCTTAAACATCAGCACAGATAGCACAAAAACACCCACCGTCGTCGCAATTACGGTTTTACGGTAAGTCACACAAAACTCGACCATCTTTCTAAAACGTAAATAGAAATTAGATTGATAAGGATCGTAGTGATGATCCTGTGAAATGGCCACAGTTTGCGGTTGCGGTTTTTTGGTTAACCTCGCCCATAAACGGACATACCAAGGTGCTTGATGACCTGTTTTAGTAAAATCGGGTAATAGCTTTTCGCCTAAATAAGGTACGAATAAAACTGCTGCAACCCAAGAGACTAATAAGGCAATCGTCACCACCTGAAAGATAGAGCGAGTGTATTCACCTGTACCAGACTGAGCCGTAGCGATCGGTAAGAAACCAGCCGCAGTAATCAGTGTTCCAGTAAGCATCGGAAATGCAGTGGTTTTCCATGCAAATCCGGCGGCTTTAATTCGGCTATAACCCTGCTCCATCTTAATTGCCATCATCTCGACGGCAATAATGGCGTCATCGACTAACAGACCCAGCGCCAGAATCAAGGCACCCAGTGAAATCTTATGTAGGCCTACATCGAATAGATTCATCCCCGCAAAAGTCATTGCTAAAACTAAAGGAATAGAAAAAGCGACAACCAATCCTGTACGGAAACCTAAAGAGAAAAAACTCACTAACAAGACAATAATAACTGCTTCAGCGAGTACCTTTATAAACTCATGAATACTGCGTTGTACTGCTACAGGTTGGTCAGAAACTTTTTGAAGCTTCATGCCTAAAGGCAAAGTTTTTTGCAGTTGGGCAAATTCTGTGTCGAGATTTTTACCTAAGGCAATAATGTCACCGCCCTTACGCATTGATAAAGCAATACCAATGCCATTTTCACCCATGAAGCGCATACGTGGCTGAGCAGGTTGACTAAAACCACGGTAGACATCAGCGACATCTCCAAGCTGAATGGTTTTATCACCTACCAGTAAAGGCATTTTCTTAATTTCATCAATGTTTTGTAAATGACCACTTACCCGAATCTGGATGCGGTCTGTGCCCGTTTCAAAAAAACCTGCACTTGCCATACTATTTTGCTTTTGTAAGGCATCTTGAATCGCTGTAACTGGAATGCCAAGCTGTACCGCTTTGGTGTTAGAAATCTCAATCCAGATTTTTTGATCTTGCAGACCAATGAGTTCAACCTTACTGACATCCTTGACGCGTTGAAGCTGTAATTGCAAACGATCTGCATATTCCTTAAGAAGTGCATAGTCAAAGTCTTTGCCTGTCAGTACATAAATATTGCCGTAAGTATCTCCAAATTCGTCATTGAAAAATGGACCTTGTACACCGTTTGGTAGTTCATGGCGTATATCATTTACCTTCTTACGAACGTTGTACCAAACATCAGGAATCTTGTCAGAAGTAAGTGAATCCTTCGCTACAAAAGTGACCAACGACTCACCCGGACGGGAGTAAGCCATAATCTTGTCATACTGCCCTGTTGTCATGAGTTCCTTTTCGATACGGTCCGTAACTAAAGTAGAAACTTCTTTGGCAGTCGCCCCAGGCCAGTAGGTCTGCACCACCATGACCTTGAAGGTAAATGGTGGATCTTCACTTTGTGATAATTTTGAATAAGAGATTGCACCGATAATTCCAAGCAACAGCATAAAATAAAGGACGATGCCTTTATTATTTAATGCCCATTCCGAGAGATTGAATTTCATGGCTGGGTTGCTCCCTGAATTTTCACCCCACGGTTTTCACGATCAATCGGATGAATCTTCTGTTTATCACGTAGCAAATGTACGCCGCCAATCACAACCCAATCATTTGGAGCCAACCCAGATAACACAGGTACGCTATCTTTGCCATATGCACCAATCGTTACAGGTACTTTACGCAAAGTCTGATTCGCATTAACCACCCACACATAAGGTTGATTATCTGTTGCTGAAACACTCGAAAGTGGCACACTCATCACATTGGTTTGAGTCGAACTAAAAAATACGCGTGCACTTTGTCCAAGCTGAATAGCAGATTGACCTTCTTTGAGTGCAACTTTCACTGTAAATGTACGGGACTGATCCGCCGCTGGGGAAACTTCACGCACATAACCAGCAAATCGGTCATTCGGTTTAGACCATAACGTCACCCAAGCTGCTTGGCCAACTTTGATCTCGGAAACCGCTTGTTCTGGCACACCAATGACAACTTCACGCTCTCCATCAATCGCCAGTTGATAAGCCGCTTGGCCCGCAGCAACCACTTGTCCAATCTCAATGTTTCGTGCAGTAATTACCCCGTTTTTATTAGAAACGAGTTGGTTATAACCAGTTTGGTTTGCAGAAACTTCATAGTTAGAACGAGCTTGCTGTAGAGCCGCTTGCGCAGCGTCATATTGATTTTTTACCGTATCGAATTGCGAACGACTTACTGCATTAATCGGCAATAATTGCTGAAAACGCTTAAGTTCGTCTGCTGCTGTTTTTGCTGAAGCCTGTGCATTGTCCAGTTGGGCTTTAGCGGCATTTAATTGTAGCTGAGCATCTGCCACGTCAAGCTTTGCTAAAACTTGCCCGACTTTAACTCGATCACCTACATCCACATAACGTGCCGTAACCTGTCCACCGACCCGAAATGCTAAAGCTGTTTGCTGTCTGGCCTGCACATCCCCTGCATAGCTTTTTTGTTCATTGAGAGTAGTTAAGGGTTGGGCCACCATCACATAGGGTATTTCTTCTGTTTTGGGAGCTTCTTTACTACACCCCATTAATGTGACCGTACAAACAATCACCATACTCATGATGAGAGGTTTTAACAGATTCATATCTTATCGCTCTTATTCAAACTGATTTTTTAAGGCACAATATGCTTGCATCATAAATTGTTTATTTTTTAATTAATATACCCATGGGTACATTAATTAAAGAAAAACTTATAAATTGCTTTCTTTTTAAATTTTTATCAGAGGATTTTGTGCAAACAGTTAATCAAAGTGGTCGCCCCAAAGATCTGGAAAAACGTGCTCGTATCTTACAAGCCGCGAAAGCTATTTTTTTAAAATCTGGCTATCACGGTACCAGCATGAACCAGATTGCACAGGAAGCAGGTGTCACTAAACTCACGGTTTATAATCACTTTCAAGACAAAGCAAACCTGTTTATCTGTGCAATTACACAAACTTGTGAAGAGACACTGAATCCTAAACAATTTGAATTAGATGCATCGGTAGACTTTTATCAAGCACTCTTTATTGTCTGTTCACGCGCTTTACAGATTATTTATTCACCTGAAGCACTAAAGCTGGAACATGTATTATTTGAACTCGCAGCAGAACAAAGCCCTTTAGCTGAACAGTTTTTTGATGCATCACATACACGACTTCAAAATCAGTTAGCCGCATTCTTCCAAAAAGCAGCTGAATTAGGGTTTATCCAAGCCGATGATCCAATTTATCAAACAGAGCTTCTTTTAACTTTGTTGCTTGGTGTACGTCACCATAAGGTTCTACTTAGAATTATTGCCGTACCAAATGCAGAAGAGCTAGAACACATTATTAGAGATGCAATTCATTTATTTTTGCTCAAATATCGGAATTAAACCAAAGTCCGATTGCCAAAAGTCGCACTGAGTGCATGTCTACTTTTAAGACGCCATAAGCGAATTAAATGTTATTTTTTAAGCAAAAATTCACATTTTCTTACGCTCAAAGCTTGGAATGTTTGTTAATCGCGCTATATTCGATAAGAATAAGAACAGGAGAAAATAGCATGGTTCAGCAAATCGATGCGCCACTGCGTGAGGATGTCCGTTTACTTGGCAATTTGTTAGGTGAAACCCTAAAACAACATGCAGGACAAGAACTGTTTAATCAGATCGAGCAAATCCGTGCTCTTGCAAAAGGTGCACGTGATGGTCAAGCTGAAGCCGAAAAGCAATTAGAACAATTATTTTTAGAATTGCCCGATGAAGAGCTATTGCCTCTTACCCGTGCCTTTTCTCATTTTTTAAATTTTGCCAATATTGCCGAGCAATACCATGTAGTGCGTAGCCGTAGACAGGCAGAGTTTGATTCGGAGGCTAACTCTCCAAATCCACTTGTTCACCTATTTCAAAAATTTAAAGACAAAAGTATTTCGACAGAAAAACTGTTTCAGCAAATTTGTGATCTCAATATTGAGTTAGTACTTACGGCACACCCTACCGAAGTCAGCCGTCGTACCCTCATTCAAAAATATGATGATATCAATGCTTGTCTTTCTCAACTTGATCAGCAAAAACTTACTCCTCGAGAGCGTCAAAGTGCACTTGCCAACTTAAAGCAACAAATTAGTTCAGCATGGCAAACAGATGAAATTCGCCAGCACCGCCCGACCCCTGTTGATGAAGCAAAATGGGGCTTTGCAACCATTGAACAAACACTTTGGAATGCTGTACCTAAATTTATTCGTGAATTAAATGAGTTGGTTCAAGATAATTGCCAACAAAACTTACCACTCAACATTGCGCCGGTACGCTTTGCTTCTTGGATGGGCGGAGACCGCGATGGCAACCCAAATGTTACTCATCAAATTACCCAAGAAGTACTGTGGTTATCACGCTGGCAAGCTGCCGACCTTTACCTAAGAGACATCGAAAACTTACGTTGGGAACTTTCGATCCAAACCTGTTCTGAAGAAATGATTCAGGCTATTGGTAACCAACATGCAGAGCCTTATCGTGAATATTTACGTGCTACACGCGAACGCTTAAAAGCGACTCGCCACTGGTTAGCGCAGCGCCTACAAGGCTTAGAAGCAGACGACAGCAATGTCATTAAAAGCAAAGATGAACTCTTACAGCCTTTATTACTGTGCTATCGCTCTTTAATCGACAGCAACTTACCTGAAATTGCGAATGGTCAACTTCTCGACTTTATTTACCGTGTGAACTGTTTTGGTATTGAACTACTTAAACTCGACATTCGCCAAGAATCAGGTCGTCATCGCCAAGCGATTTCAGCAATTACCGAATATTTAGGTTTAGGTAATTTTGAATCGTGGACTGAACAAGCGCGCCAAAACTTCCTAATTCAGGAATTACAAAGCAAGCGCCCGCTTTTACCGAAATATATTAATGAACCTGAAGGCAGTTTGATTGGGCACCCAGATGTCCAAGAAGTATTTGCAACCATGCGTACTTTGGCAGACCAACCGCCTGAGTCTTTAGGGGCTTATATTATTTCGATGGCTGAATATCCAAGTGATGTTTTAGCTGTGTTGTTATTGCAAAAAGAAGCAGGTATTCAGCACCCTTTACGTGTAGTTCCTCTATTTGAAACTTTAAAAGATTTAGATGGCGCTGCAACAACCATGAATACGCTGTTCAATATGCATTGGTATAAACAGCACATTCAGGGTAAACACGAAGTGATGATCGGTTACTCCGACTCTGCAAAAGATGCTGGTTTCATGTCAGCTAACTGGGCGCAATATCGTGCTCAAGAAGAGCTAACTGCAATTGCTCAAAAACACGGCGTACAGTTGACGCTGTTCCACGGCCGTGGTGGCTCAATTAGTCGTGGTGGTGCTCCAACACAACAGGCACTATTTTCACAGCCGCCAGGTTCGATCTCTGGTGCAATCCGTGTCACAGAACAAGGTGAAATGATTCGCTTTAAGTTCGGTTTAGAAGGGATTGCCATGCAAAACCTTGAAATCTATACCGCAGCAACACTCGAAGCGACTTTATTACCACCACCAGAGCCAAAAGCCGAGTGGCGTGAAATCATGAACCGTATGACAGATCACTCCGTTAAGGTTTATCGCCAGACAGTGCGTGAAAATCCACATTTTGTGAAGTATTTACGGACCGTTACCCCTGAACTTGAATTACAAATGTTGCCATTAGGCTCACGTCCAGCAAAACGTAAAGTGAGTGGTGGTATTGAGTCTTTACGTGCGATTCCATGGGTGTTTGCATGGACTCAAATTCGTTTAATGTTACCTGCATGGCTAGGTACTGGTGCAGCAATTAATGAAGTGATTGCCGATCAGCAAAAAGCAACGCTTGATGAAATGCTCCAGCAATGGCCTTATTTCCAGACGCTTATTGATATGCTGGAAATGGTATTGTCTAAATCCGATGCGAACATTGCACTCTATTACGAGTCTCATTTGACTGAAGATGAAGATTTAAAAGTGCTCGGTAATCAATTACGTCAGCGCTTAAAAGATGCTGTTGAAACACTCCTTAAATTGAAAGATGAATCAAAACTTCTGAGCAACAACGAGGTTCTTGATCAATCAATGCAAGTTCGTAAACCGTACTTACTTCCTTTGCATCTTTTGCAGGCTGAACTCATGAAACGCCGCCGTGATTATCTTGCTGAGCGTCAGGCAGAGAACACACCTGTTGACCATGCACTTATGGTGAGTATTGCGGGTATTGCTGCTGGTTTACGTAATACGGGCTAAGCTAATTTTACCAATTGTTTAACAAGGCAGTGCATCTTGATGTACTGCTTTTTACTTGCAAAATTCTCTATTTTTCTTAAATTTTCCTCGATTTTCTATTTTTTTGAATATTTTTTTAAAATCAAAAAATTAGTCTTTATGAGAAAAAAATAACTAATTCCTTATATTTAGAATTCATAAAATTATACCAATCGTTAAAAAATAATTACTTTTCACTAACATACTTCTCTCTAGAGATTAAATGCACTCTCAAGAAAGAGTATCATGGCACCAATTAAAGAATAACGAGCTTATTTTATGTCCAATTGGTTTCCAAAATGGCAGCCTTACCAAGGTGATATTGACCACCGACCGGTCTCTACCAACGAATATCTCCCTCCAGTTCAGAGTGCTATTTTAGGTATTCAACATGCGTTTGCCATGTTTGGAGCAACTGTTTTAGCACCATTACTCATGGGCTTTAATCCTAACCTCGCCATTTTAATGTCGGGTATCTGTACCATCCTGTTCTTTTTAATTACGGGTGGTCGTGTTCCGAGTTACTTAGGCTCAAGTTTTGCATTTATTGGTGTGGTTGCAGCAGCAACTGGACATATTACAGGTTCAGGGGCTAATCCAAACCTTTCGATGGCTTTAGGCGGAATCGTAGCATGTGGTGTGTTTTATGCCATTATCGGTTTTATTGTGATGCTTACGGGTACACGCTGGATTGAAAAACTCATGCCGCCTGTGGTGACTGGCGCCATTGTGATGATTATTGGTCTAAACCTCGCACCCGTTACCATTAAAGGTGTTGCAGGCCAACCATTTGAAATGTGGATGGCTTTAATTACCGTACTTTGTATGGGTAGTATTGCAGTCTTTACTCGTGGCTTATTGCAACGTTTGCTTCTATTGGTCGGTTTAATTTTGGCTTATGCAATTTACGCTATCACCACCAATGGCCTAGGTTTTGGTAAACCAATCGATTTTAGCCAAATCTCACAGGCTGCATGGTTCGGTATCCCAAGCTTTTCACATCCTACTTTTGATACTAAGGCTATGCTGATTATTGCGCCAGTTGCGCTTATTTTAGTAGCAGAGAACCTAGGTCATATTAAAGCTGTTGGTGCAATGACTGGTGAAAACCTGACGCCGCAATTAGGCAAAGCATTTGTTGCAGATGGTTTAGCAACAACGCTTTCTGGTAGTGTTGGCGCACCGGGGATGACCACTTACGGCGAAAACATTGGAGTCATGGCAGTCACTCGTGTCTACTCAACCATTGTTTTTGTGATTGCTGGTGTCTTCGCCATTTTCTTGGGTTTATCTCCAAAATTTGGTGCGGTAATTAGTACGATTCCAAGTGCTGTTTTAACAGGTGCATCTATTGTTGTGTTTGGTTTAATTACCATTGCTGGTGCAAAAATCTGGATTGAAAACAAAGTTGATTTTTCTAATAATAAAAACCTGATTGTTGCTTCTGTAACAATTATCTTAGGTGCCGGAAATTTTGAATTAATGTTTGGTAATTTCAATTTAGGTGGCATTGGTACAGCAACATTTGCGGCCATTATTCTAAATTGGTTGTTTAGTTTAAAAGATAAAACCTAAATTCAAAAAGGCAGCGTAAGCTGCCTTTTTTCATTACGATTTAGTATGATGAATTTTTGCGTTTCAATACGTTCCTATCATGCGTTTTGATTTTTTTGATTTACAGTTGGTTCTTCATATCGTCTCGACTGGTAGCCTAACCAAAGGTGCTGATCGCTCTGCTATTTCACTTCAAGCAGCGAGCGAGCGTATAAAAAAACTCGAACAGTATTTTGACACACCCTTATTTGTTCGCCAAACCACTGGGGTAGAACTCACCACAGCTGGACATGCTTTTGTAGAGCATGCTCGTCAGCTTTTAGCACAAAAATATCAACTCGAACAAGAAATGCAGCGGTTTAGGCACCCTACCACAGAGGCATTAACGCTTTGGTGTAACTCTTCTGCTCAAAGTGAATATTTGCCTACATTATTACCGCAATATTTAGTGCTTCATCCTGAAATGAATATCGATTTGCATGAGGCAGAAAGCTCAGAAATTGTAGATGCATTAACCCAAGGAATTGCGAGTCTCGGTCTAGTCTCAAGCTTTTTCGATACCCGACATTTGCAAACTAAAGAATTTGCGAGTGATCCTTTAGTTCTGATTTGCCCTACTACCCACAATTTAGCTCAACACCAAGAGCTGAATTTGGTAGATGCTCTAAGTTATGGCTTTATTGGCCTTAAACCCCATCACTCTTTGCAACAGTCCATCGAAACCCAAGCTAAGCTATTAGGCTTTAACATACAGTACCGTTTGCGCTTACCTAACTTTAGTGCAATTGCTGAGGTCGTTGCCAAAGGCGTGGGAATTGCGATTATGCCAGCTCGTGCGGCACAGCGTTTGCAATCAGATTATGATTTTCATTCGATCCAACTGCTAGGTGCATGGGCAAATCGTAAACTCCTTTTAGCCACACAAAACTTCAACCAGCTGCCTAGCAGTTACCAACAGTTTGCAGATTTTTTATTGCAGCATCGTCCTGAAAAAACGGCTTAATGCAAAATCATGTAAAGCCCTAATGACACCAAACCTATAAAAAAGATACGACGAAATAACTGCTCGTTGAGTCGATAGCGAATTTTTTTACCTAACCACATTCCAACGAGTGCAGCCACCAACGCAGCAAAAGATAACCGATAGTCCAGTGTTACTCCCGACATCGGGTTATGGTGTAAAAAGACGGCAAGACAAATGGTAGACACCGTAAAAGTCAGCCCCAAAGCTTGAACCAGCTCATCACGTTTTAAATGCAAAGACTGCAAATAAGGAACAATCGGAATAATAATGACGCCTGTTGCTACCGTCACTGCCCCACCAATATAACCAATTATGGGCGATAGCCAACGCTCATGTTTACCTAAGTGCGGAAGCTTCTTCACACATAGACCATAGAGCCCATATAGAGCCAACATACAGCCCAATAAAATTTCACTACTCTGCCCATGACTTTGACTTAAAGTCGGTAGAAAACTCCATATTGAACCCACCACAATGCCTATAAGTAAGGTCCAGAAACGGCGAATAAAAGCCCAGACATGTCCTTCAGCAAAAAGCTGCCAAACATTGGTGACCATTGAAGGAACAATGAGTAAAGAGGCTGCTTGAAAAGGACTCATTGCGATGGTGAGTAAGCCCATCGATACTGCGGGCAACCCTAGACCGATCATGCCTTTAATCATGCCAGCAAAGGCAAACACCATCATAATAATTACTAAAAAAGTCACTGTTTATCTCCGATTCCCTACATGGTTATGCTACGGAAAAAAAACAGGTTTGCCCTATTCTTGTTTTTAGGAGTAGGCCTCAATTAGAAGTTGAGGCCGTTTTGTATTTTTCTTCTAAAACATTACTAAAAATACTTTCAATCATCCAAACGCGGTACAAGCTATTAAATACATAACTTTGCCCATCAATACGTAACTCTAGAACTGGCAAATCAGGCTGATGCTTATCTTTGCAAAAAGCATCATTTTGTGCCAAAACAGCTGGCACATCCTGCTCGGTTAACTGCTCAATTCCCAGCTGATACTGTAATTCTTGGAAATGCTTTTGGAAAGATAAATCTTTGCCTTTTGTCCAAACGGCCTGCAAGATCGTAAAAACCGTATCGATTTGCTGATTTTCCTGCACACTATAGAAAAGCTTTGCCATTTCAAGCGCACTTTCTTCGGTAGGGCGGCAAAAAGGAGTAAAAGCGACATCTGTTCGTTTAGAAACACGTGTTGCCAAACTCCAATCAAACCAGTCTCGGCCTTGGTAGCTTAAAGGGTAAACTTTTAATTGAATATCATAATAATCAGCCAGTTCTTCCTTAATATAAGCAAGCAACAGCCAACTCATTGGATCTTCTAAGGCAATATATAAATCAAGTTCAGGATGAAGTGTCTGAATTTCGGTAAGTGCCTCAGCATCATTAATTAAATGTTCACGCCATTCGATGTGATTAATTAAAAAGATCGGATTGCCAGTCAGTAACTTTTGCTGTTTTAGACGACGGGTTAAACGTAATAAATCATCTACTGCATGATATTTACGCCCACCAAATTCAAAGTAAGCTGCCGGTACAGGCTCATCCGTAAAAATACGTTCTGAAAAATGTTGAGGAAGCTGATGTTTAACTGCCATGGCATGTAAAGTACGCAGCTTTCCGTATTGCTGCTGCCAAAGCATGTGAAAAATATCTTCAAGTAAATGTAAGAAATTCTGACCTTGTAATGGGGTTCTTTTTAATATGACGGCGGCTTGTTTTAAAGATTCTTGGCTTGGGATTTCTGGAAATTCATCAAAAGCAAAACGATGTTGTTTGGCTAATATTTTGGCATCATTCAAACAATAATTTTGCCATTCTTCATGCGACATACCATTCGGAGGTTCAGAAGCGGTATGGGAAATAATAATTTTTAAGGGCTTAAGTTCATCACTTAAAATCTCATCAAGCTGAGACAGTTGCTGAACAGCTAAATAGCTATACACATCATCAAGTCGTAAATAAATACTTAAACCATTTTCCGTGGGTAACACCGCTTGACGTGAAGGTTTTTGGTAAAACCAACTCGATCGGATAGGGTCAAACCAACGGCGTAGCAGTGACATGAGAGTAGAGCCTCTAAAAAAATAAATCCTAAGCAAGACCAAAAAACTGCTTTGATCGCAGTACAAAGTGCCGCAGAAACTTCATATACAAAATGCTGAAGAGCTCTGCTTATGCAGAACAAAGTTCATGTTATTGCACGTATTCCTGCATCGGTGAAGATTTTATCATCATTTTATAGCAAACCCATAGAATGACTTTCAACACCCTCATCTACAAGCCTATTTTTTCGAACAGATGTAAAAAATGCACCCATCAGCATGATAATAATTCATCGTGCAAATGGATGCATAGTTTCTATTCAATTAATAAAATTGAATATTTTATAGAACGCGTACAGCTCCTTTCGCTGCACTTGTTGTATGCATTGCATAAACTTTTAACGCTTTTGATACCTTACGTTTACGTTCTTCTTTCGGATGCCAGCCTTTCGCTTCTTGAACTGTACGACGGTGCGCCATAGTCGCATCATCAACGTTTAAGTGAATCGTACGGTTTGGAATATCGATTTCAATAGTATCGCCATCTTCAACCAAACCAATTGCACCACCTTCAGCCGCTTCTGGTGAAACGTGACCAATCGAAAGACCTGATGAACCACCAGAGAAACGACCATCTGTTACTAATGCACAGTCTTTTCCTAAACCTTTCGATTTAAGGTAGCTGGTTGGGTAAAGCATTTCCTGCATACCCGGACCACCACGTGGGCCTTCGTAACGAATCACAACAACATCGCCAGCCTTAATATCATGACCCAAGATTGCATCTACAGCAGCATCTTGGCTCTCAAATACACGCGCTGTGCCCGTAAATTTCAAGATCGATTCATCAACACCTGCAGTTTTTACAATACAACCATCAAGCGCGATGTTGCCATATAGAACTGCTAAACCACCATCTTTAGAGAATGCATGTTCTGCATTACGAATAACGCCTTTTTCACGATCGCCATCTAAAGTTGCATAGTAGCGATTTTGAGAGAAAGCAACTTGAGTTGGAACACCACCCGGAGATGAACGATAGAACTCATATACATCTGCATCTTCCGTACGAATAATATCCCACTTATCTAATGCATCTTTTAAAGTTTTCTCGTGTACAGTTGGCACTGATACATCAAGTAACTTCGCACGGTCAAGCTCGCCCAAAATGGCCATAATGCCACCCGCACGGTGAACATCTTCCATGTGAACGTCTTGTTTTGCAGGCGCTACTTTAGACAATACAGGAACTCGACGTGACAATTCGTCAATGTCGTCCATAGTAAAGTCAACTTCTGCTTCACTTGCTGCAGCCAATAAATGCAGAACCGTATTGGTTGAACCACCCATTGCAATATCAAGGGTCATCGCATTTTTAAACGCAGCCTTGGTTGCAATTGAACGAGGTAGAATGCTTGCATCTTCTTGTTCGTAATAGCGCTTAGCCAATTCAACAATAAGTTGGCCTGCTTTTAAGAATAGTTTCTTGCGATTTGCGTGCGTCGCAACAATCGAACCATTACCCGGTAAAGATAGACCTAAAGCTTCGGTTAAACAGTTCATTGAGTTTGCAGTAAACATTCCTGAACATGAACCACATGTTGGACATGCCGAACGTTCAAACTCTTCAACTTCTTCGTCTGTATAACTTTCATCAGCCGCAACAACCATTGCATCAACAAGGTCAATCGCTTTTTCATTACCACGGAACTTGACCTTGCCCGCTTCCATTGGTCCGCCTGACACAAAAACAACTGGAATATTCAGGCGCATCGCAGCCATGAGCATTCCCGGAGTAATTTTGTCACAGTTAGAAATACATACCATTGCATCGGCGCAATGTGCATTTACCATGTACTCAACTGAGTCAGCAATCAAATCACGTGATGGTAATGAATAAAGCATGCCGTCATGCCCCATTGCGATCCCGTCATCTACTGCAATCGTATTAAACTCTTTAGCAACACCACCTGCCGCCTGAATTTCTGCTGCGACTAGTTGCCCTAAATCTTTAAGATGTACATGGCCCGGAACAAATTGAGTAAATGAGTTGACCACCGCAATAATCGGTTTGCCGAAATCCTCATCTTTCATTCCTGTTGCACGCCATAAGCCACGTGCGCCAGCCATATTTCTTCCGTGTGTCGATGTTTTTGAACGATAGTCAGGCATTAGTGTTTCCAACAAGTTGTGCTTGAGCGGAATTTCTTCCACTCTGGCTGAATGATACTGATATAGCGTTAGATCAGTCGGAATATTGACTCATCATCATAATTTGATCATTCTCCATTCTATAGAAGCAAATAATATTCGGAAAGCCAAGAACAGTAATAGTCAGTCAATATTTAGCAAAACTTACATGAATAATTTTTTATTTTTTCATAACCTTTTTTTATCAATAAAAATTTTTGAATAATTTTTTGTTCACTATTTAAAAATCAAATCTCTCAATAGCCATGAGTTTAGGGCTTCAAACGTTTTTCACGTATACTACCCATAAACTCTTTTTGGATTGCATTTGTGAAAATTATTTTTGCTGGCACCCCCGAATTTGCTGCAACAGCATTGGCGGCATTATTAAAAACTTCCCATGAAATTATCGCCGTTTACACCCAGCCAGATCGTAAAGCAGGCCGTGGACAAAAACTAACGCCATCTCCTGTAAAACAGCTTGCGCTTGAACATGGTATCCCTGTTTATCAACCACTTCACTTTAAAGCATCTACAGAAGAAGGGCTCGCAGCCCAACAAGAACTTGCAACTTTAGGTGCCGATGTGATGGTCGTTGCAGCCTATGGCTTGATTCTTCCACAAGCTGTGCTCGATACACCTAAATATGGCTGTTTAAATATTCACGGTTCACTATTACCACGTTGGCGCGGTGCAGCACCAATTCAGCGTGCAATTGCAACGGGTGATAAAGAAACCGGAATCACAATCATGCAAATGGCTGCTGGTTTAGATACAGGCGATATGATGTATAAAACCTACTGTCCAATCACAGCCGAAGATACATCAGCGACTTTACATGACAAACTCGCAGCTCAAGGTGCGGAAGCAATTTGTGACGTACTTGAGTCAGAAGAAACACTACAAAAATATTTGGCAGAACGCGAAGTCCAAGACGAAAGCCTAACTGTCTATGCACACAAATTGGTGAAATCAGAAGCTCGTATTGACTGGTCAAATGATGCTGTTCAACTTGACCGAAATATTCGTGCGTTCAACCCTTGGCCAGTCGCTTTTGTTCAACTCGATGAAAATAATGCACTGCGTGTTTGGAACTCTTTAGTTTCTAGCCAAAGCAAAGCAGATGCCCAAGCTGGTGAAATTATTGCAATTGATAAACAAGGCGTGCATGTTGCTTGCGGTGAAAATACATTTGTTTGTTTGACGAGTGTACAGTGGCCGGGTGGTAAGGCATTAAATGCTCAACAAATAGCGCAAACTCAAAAACTTCACGTAGGACAGATTCTGCCATGAGTCAGGTTTCATCAAACTCGTCACGATTTAACTTACGTGCTCAAGTCGTTCAGACGTTATTAAAAGTCCAGCAAGGGCAATCACTTGCTAGTATTTTAAATACACAGCTGAATCAAGTTGCAGAACGTGATCGCGCACTATTTCATGAACTTGTCCTAGGTACGCTACGCCAATGGTTTGCTCTTAAATCAATTAGCCTACCTTTACTCAGTAAACCGTTAAATAATGAAACTGTTGAAACCTGTCTGTATGTTGGGCTTTATCAAGTTTTATGCACGCGTATTGCAGCACATGCCGCTATTTCAGAAACAGTAGATGCCACCAAACAGCTTGGATTTCCTGCACTCGGCGGTATTGTGAATGCTATTTTGCGCCGAGCTACTCGTGAAACTGATGACTTTCAGCAAGGTTTACAGCAAGCGCATGGCTTACCAAGTTGGCTTTTCAAAAGGTTAAAAAAGGATTGGGGAGAACAAACTGAATCTCTTTGCCAATCATTAAAACAAGTCGCACCTTTAACCTTGCGAGTTAACCAGCGTCATATTGGCCGTGATGCTTATTTAGCAAAATTACAAAGTCTAGATATTCAGGCACGTGCTTGTACTCTGTCTGAAGCAGGTATTGTTCTTGAACAATCTGTACAAATTACTCAGCTACCCGGCTTTGAAGAGGGATGGTTTTCTGTACAAGATGAACATGCTCAACTATGTGCAACATTATTGCCAGATCTAAATAATAAAACAGTAATTGATGCCTGTGCAGCTCCCGGTGGAAAAACAGCTCATTTACTCGAAAAGTTTAAACCGGCTCAGCTTATTGCTATTGACCAAGATTCTAATCGTTTAATCCGTGTAACTGAAAATTTAAACCGCTTAGCACTTGATCAAAGTCAAACAGAAATTTTGGCAGCCGATGCAACCCAATGGGTACCTGCACAACCAGTAGATTGTATTGTGCTTGATGCACCTTGCTCCGCTACAGGCGTTATTCGACGTCATCCTGACATACGACTATTGCGCCAATCTAGCGATATAGCTCAAACGATCGAACTACAAAAACAGATTTTGGAACACATGTGGCAACAGCTTAATGTTGGAGGTACATTGCTCTATATTACCTGTTCAGTTTTAAAAGCTGAAAATGAACAGCAGATGATAAATTTCTTTGCAGAACATACTGATGCAAAAGAAATTAAGATTGAAGCGAAGTGGGGACTTGAACAAATTCACGGCCGACAATTATTACCACAAGCGCAGTCTGGCGACGGATTTTATTATTGTAAAATTCAAAAAATTGCATAAAAAAAGCAGGCTTAAAGCCTGCTTTTTATTAGATCAGCATCAAAGCGTATGCTGATCTTTTACATCTTCTAAAACGTCATCTAACTCTTCAGGATGTTTCGATAAATGTAGAATGGATAAAGCCAACCCACCCCATAAAAACACCATCGAAATCACCATCATCACGATTGCCGAAGTATTCATTATTTTATCCTCCTAGCGATCTTTCATTTTGCTTAACACGATTGCAACGACCGCACAGAAAATCACACTGCCCCAGCCGAATACACCTTGTAAGCTCATACTATAAGTATGATAGCCATTTTTGATCAAATTAAAAACAGTCATACAGAGTGTTGTTAACAAGATTAAAGATGTAATAACCGTTAAAGTGAAATCCCATCCCTTACCAACTTGAATAGTTGAGATGCGATTTATATGGTCACTAAGTTCTTTAAGAGCTGAACGTTTAAACCAAGCTACGCTAATAATTGAAATTAATGCACCACCGATAATACCGATGTTATTAATAAAGTGATCAACAATATCAACCAGCTTAATTGCATTTACACTTGAGAATAAAATAATTGATACAAGTGCACTACCACCACCAATAATCGTTACAGCTTTTTTACGGCCCCATTTCAACTTATCTTGCATTGCTGCAATAGGCACTTCCAAAATACTGACCATCGAAGAAATACCTGCGACGAAAAGTGAAGAGAAGAATAAAAGACCAAATAAATCAGCCCCTGCGCCTAAGCTTGAAATAATTTTAGGGAATGCAATAAATGCTAATCCAATTCCGCCACTCACGACATCTTTAACATCAGTACCCGCTGCATGCGCCATAAAACCAAGCGCAGCAAAAATACCAATCCCTGCCAAAATCTCAGTTGATGCATTTGCAAAACCAACGATTAAGCCAGAACCAGTTAAATTCGTTTTTGGTTTTAAATAAGATGCATAGGTAACCATGATCCCGAAACCAACAGATAATGAGAAGAAAGTATGACCATAAGCGGCTAACCATACTTTATAGTCCATCATTGCTGACCAGTTTGGCGTAAAGAATGCATTTAAACCTTGAACTGCACCAGGTAAACGCAATGACTGAATCACCAAAATAGTGAAGAGAATGAATAATAATGGCATGAAAATTTTATTGGATAATTCCACACCCTTTTTCACCCCACCATAAAGAATGATTAAAGTAAGTGCCCAAATTCCAACAATCGGCCAGAATAAATGACTTACAAACTGTAAATCAAAACCAGTCGCTTTTGAGGTTTGTAGGTAGGTATTAAAGAAGAAACCTTCCGGATCACTTCCCCACATTTGACCAATAGAGAAGTAAACGTAACTACCTGCCCATGTCAAAACGCTCGCATAATACAAACCAATAATGATACAGACACAAACCTGCCACCATCCTAATGTTTCTCCACCTTTAAATAAGGCCCGATATGCTTTTGGAGGTGAACCAGTACTACGATGACCGACCGCATAATCTAAAAATAGTAACGGTAAACCAGCAGTAATGAGTGCCAATAGATAAGGAATAAGAAACGCACCACCACCATTTTCATAAGCAACGTATGGAAAGCGCCAAATATTACCTAAGCCTACAGCCGAACCAACGGCTGCAATAATAAAACCAGATCGTGACGTCCAGTTTTCACGAGAATCTGTCATAAAACACCTAATGTTAAAAGATTGCTTATTTTTACTGCTATTGTTGATTGTTATTCCGCATGCAAAAAAAGAACCAAAGAATACTTTTGTGTTTGATTGAGAATAAAAGGCACCTTGTGAGTATTTTTATTTTCATTTCAAACAAGCAAAAATAGAAAATTCTTCCTTAAAGATTTTTGTCCATTTTTTGCCCCTATATAGCTGAACAATACCTGTTTTTATTTCTTTTTACTGTAATTTCCATCAGAAATTTTACGAATTTTTTAAGTTTTTTTCACAATTGGTTATTTTTCAGCTAATCTTTGCGTTTAAATCAAATAGTCAGACAATATTGTTCAATGACATTTTCTTCCAAATCTTAAAAAGATCTATTTAATTACTCGACTTATCCATTAATTTCTTCCTTAATTTCCAATTAAAATTTGATAATACCCATTTTCTATATGACAAAATTTATACTAAAATCTGTAGAGGACTAATGTCATCCAAATGAAAAATTTAAACATTAATTATTTGAAATGATTAATATTTTATCTAGCTTAGAAAAATTATTAATAATATATGCTTTAGACTCATATTTTTTATCAATGCATCTGTAGCAAGATGTCTATATGATGCGCTCAAAGATTTCTTTTATGCGGATGTTCAAAGTGAAAATATTAAAAATATCTTTATTAACGCTCGGGATGGGCTTAAGTGGCCTTGCTCAAGCAGATTTTGTTGGAGTAAAGGGAGATGTCGGCTACTGGTTTTACGATGGTAAAGCGAATATGTCTTCTCAATTTCCTGATGATCAAGATCTAGATCAAAAAGGTAGTGCTCAACTCTCATTGGCAATAGAACACCCAATCCCATTTATTCCAAATGCAAAAATACGTTATGTAAATTTAGATACTCAAACTAAATCAGAAACTCTAGGTCAAGCTAACTATAAAGTTGATTTAGATCATAGCGATTTTATTCTCTATTATGAGTTACTAGACAATATTGTGAGTGTAGATGCTGGGCTGGGTGCAACTGTACTAAATGGTGATATTACTGCTTATACAGGTAAACGCGTGGATATTGATAAAACATATCCTATTGCTTATTTATCTGGTGAAGTCAAACTTCCATTTACAGGCTTGAGTGCTAAAGGTGAAGCAACCTACACGAACTTTGATGATGCACGAATCACAGACGCATTAGCAGAAGTAAAATATAAATTTGCAGATAATCTACTTATTGATCTTGGTTTAACAGCAGGGTATCGCGTACTCAATATTGATTTAGATGACTACGATAATAATGATCTTAAATTTGAATTTAAGGGCCCTTATGTCGGTTTAGAAGCCCATTTCTAACTTGGCACGGGTTCGAAACTTCCTTCCTATATAAAAAAAGGACTCTTATAGAGTCCTTTTTTAATTAGCCCATACCTATATAACCTGAATATTTTCGAATTCTTTGGCACCAAGCTTGAATATTTGGATATAGCTGCAAATCAAAACCACCTTCCTCCGCGACATGCGTATATGCATATAAGGCAATATCAGCAATAGTTAATTGATTTCCAATAAGATAGTCATGCTGTACTAAAGCTTTATCCATAATAGATAGTGCTTTATGACCTTTCGGTTGTAAATTATGATATTCCTCTATTCTTTCTGGTGGCAACCCTAAATATTTATTAATAAACCGAGCAACTGCAATAAATGGTTCATGACTATACTGTTCAAAGAACATCCACTGATACATTTTTGCTTTCGTATAGGAATCTTTAGCAATAAACTCTGTTCCCTCCGCCAGATAGCCTAAAATAGCGTTAGATTCACTTAAAACACGGCCATCATCTAGAACCAATACAGGTATTTTTCCATTAGGATTTAATAATAAAAAATCTGCTGTTTGAGTGTCTTTTTTTAAAATATCAATGTGGACCCATCTATGTTTAATATTTAATAAGGAAAGTAATAGTTTAATCTTATAACAATTACCTGAACCTACATCACCATAAATTATCATAGATGCTTTTCCCTTATTATTCATATTTAAGTATTTAATTTTCTTATTATTTATATCATGAATCTTTCATAATATTTTCAGTTTTATTTTTCCCATTTAATTCTGTACATAAAGAAACACCCCCAACTGTTAAGTTGGGGGTGTTTAGAATAATGAGCTGGCGATGACTTACTCTCACATGGGAAACCCCACACTACCA